>DASYRF010000090.1:0-4562 GCA_036004705.1 Myxococcota bacterium | reverse complement strand
CGGGCTCGGGCGGGCCGGCGGCGAGCAACGGCTCGGGCGGCGTCTTCGAGTCGGCGCCGCGGCGCACGACGTAGAGCGTGTCGTACACGGCGGCGGCGTAGATGGCGGAGGCAAGCGTCGTGACGTGCGCCGGGTCGGCGGCGGCGGGGCCGGGCGGGACGCTGACGACGATCTCTCCGCCGGTGTCGCGGCGCGCGACGGCGCGCGCTTCGGGAACGGCGAGCAGCGCAGCGGCGCCGGCGAGCGCAACGAGCGCGGCGGAGGCGGCCGCAACGGCGGCGCGGCGCGCGGCGGGCGGGCGCATGCGGCGCCTCAGTCCTTGCCGACGACGAGGAGCGTTACCGCGCCGCCCGGCCCGGCGACCGCCGCCACGACGTCCATGCGGCCGTCGTGGTCCACGTCGCCGATGGCGACGGCCCGCACTTCACCCTCCAGGCCGCCGGAGCGCCAGCGCTCGCTCAATGCGCCGCTCTCCACGCCAAGCAGCAGCAGCTCGTCCGGTTGCCCCGGCACGGCGCCGCTCGCCACGGCCACGTCCGGCCGGCCGTCGTCGTCCAGGTCGCCGGCGTCGAGCGCGAAGCCCACCCGGCCGGCATAGGCGAACGGCTTGCCCGCGTCGGTGATGGTGAGTCGGCCGCGCTCGCTGACCATGGCCACGACGGGCCGGCTTCCGTCGGCGGCGTGCACCTCGCGCCGTACGCGGGCCACGAACGCCGCGCCGGCGTCGAGCGCGTCGAGGCGCGTGCGCGTCCCGTCCGCGGCGACTGTCTCCGCCGGCAATCCCGGGCCGAACACCGAGCTGCCGGTGCCGAGCTCGGCGCCGATCCACACGACGCGGTCCGCCGCCGCCGCCGCTGGCCCACCGGCGTGGCTGGGCTCGCGGTAGACGGCGAGCGGCCAAGCCGCGGCAGTCGGTCCGGTCACGAGCGCCCCACCCACCAGCCGCCACGATTGCGTGGCCGCCAGGTCGGACGTGCGCCCGAGCAAGAGTGGCGCGTGGCCGCTGCCGTCGAGATCGACGATCGACAGTGTGCCCACCGGGTCGCGCGAGGGCTCGGGCACGCGCGGCAGTCCCGCCAGCGACAGCTCGGCCACCGGGCGCAACGCCGCGGCTGCCGCGGCGTCGCCGGGAAGGGCCCAGCGCAACACGCGCAAACGCCCGCGCTCCAGCAGCGCCAGCTCGGCGTGTCCGTCCTCGTCCAGGTCACCGATGGCGAGCGCCAACACCTCGCGCCCGTCGTAGGGGTAGGGGTCGAGACGGAACTTGCCGGCGCGCAGCTTGGCGGGCATGGCGCCCAGCAGGAAGCGCAGCTCGGCGTCGAGCCGCTCGCGCACGAACAGCTTGGCGAGCACGGGTGTGACGGGCGCGGCGCCGGCGCCCGCTCCGCTCTCCGCGGCGTGCGCCCAGGGCACGTCGTCGGTGAGCACCACGTCGCCGGCCAGCACGAGGAAGCCCTCCGCCACGTCCGCTTCGACGAACACGGCGAGGTCGATGCCGCGTGCGCCGACCGCGTCGGCCGTGGGCACCTCGGCGCCCGCCGCCACTTCGAGCGCGCGCACGCCGGGCGCGGCGCGATAGCGCGCGGCCGCCAGCTCGAGCAGCGCATTCGCCAGCTTCTCGCCGCGCCCAGGGCCGAGTGCGCGCGCCGCGGCGCCGAGTCGCACGTAGAAGCCGACGTCGGCGTCGTGCGGCGGCGCGGCTGCCAGCGCGGCATCGAGCTGGGCGAAGAGCGCGCCCGCGGCGTGGTCGAGCGTGCTGGTGGCGGCGGCGCCGCGGCGCGGCCAGAGCGCCGCGCAGAGGGCCGCCAGCGCCAGCCCCGCCGCGACCGCCACGGCCAACGCCCGCGCCTGCGGCTGCGGCGCCGCCGCCGCCGGGGCGCCGTCCGCTGGCCTCGCCCCGCGCGGCACGCACGCGCGCCTCAATCGCCTCCCGTGCGAGGCGCCGGTGGTGGGCCGGCGCGAGGCCTGCTTTCGGGCGCCGCGGTGCCGCCTACCAGCACGGGCGCGCCGCCACTTGCGCCGGCGCCCGGGGTCCCTCCGCCCATCGCCCAGTCGTCCACGGTGACGCTCCCCGGAGGCAGCGCCGAGTCCACCGGCTCGGTGCCGTTGATGAAGACCTCCTCGATCGCGTCAGGTTGACCGTCCCAAGCGCGCAGCCCGGTCGCCGGGTCGATCAGCACGGTCGCCACACCAGGCGGCCGCGCAAAGAAGCTCGGCGGCTTGTCGGCGAGCGCCACCTTCATGAACGAGCGCCACGCCGGCGCCGCCACCGTGCCGCCGAACTCCTTCTTCAGCGGCGTCGGCATGTCGTATCCGACCCACACCACGGCCACCAGCTCGGGCGTGAAGCCTCCGAACCACAAGTTCCGCGCGTCGTTCGTCGTGCCGGTCTTCCCCGCCACCGGCCGCCCCAGCCGCGCCGCCTTGCCGGTGCCCGTCTCCACTACCGACGTCATCATGTTCGTCACCACGTAGGCGACCTCGGGGTCGAGCACCTGGTCCACGTCCGTCGTCGCCTCGAACAGCGTCTTGCCGTCGCGCCCCACGATCTTTTTCACGAGCAGCGGCGGGCCGAGCTTTCCCCCGCTGGCGAACACGGCGTAGGCGTTGCACAGCTCCAGCGGCGTCAGCTCTGTCACGCCAAGCGCCGACGCCAGCCCCGGATGCAGCGGGCGCGTCAGGCCAAACGCCGCCGACGCCATGTCGCGCAACGCCGGCTCGCCCAGCTTCTCCAGCACGCGCACCGCCACCGTGTTCACCGACCCGGCGAGCGCGTCGCGCAGCCGCATCACGCCCTTTCCCTCGGCGGCCGGCTCCGCATTGTCGGGGTCGTAGCCGTCGGCATACGGCGACGGCGCGTCGCTGACCAGGGACGCCGCCGTGAACCGCTTGGTCGCGAGCGCCGCGCTGTAGAGGAGCGGCTTGAACGCCGACCCCGGCGGGCGCAGCGCACCGGTCACGCGGTCGAGCCCCCCGGGCGTGTAGGGCGCGCCGCCCACCATCGCCACGATCTCGCGCGTGGTCGGATCGATGGACACCAGCGCGCCCTGCGGTCCGAGCGCCGGTGCGGCGCGGAAGCGCACCAGGTCGGCCAGCCGGTCGCGCACCTCGGCGCCGGCCCCCGCGCCCAGCACCGTCGCCCCCGCCGGCAGCTCCTTTAGCGCGTAGGGCTTGCCCACCATCCCGGCGACGATGACCGGCACCACGTCGCCGGGCGCGAAGCGCGCGCTCGGCGCGCCCATCCCCGGGCCGTCGAGGCGCGGGTCGCCCGTCAGGCGCAGCTCGCCCAGGTGGCCGGCCAGCGACAGCACCAGTCGCTCGTCGCCGGTGTCCGCCACCACCGCCAGCACCACTGCGTCGAAGTGCTCGCCGGCGAGCGGCTCGCCGCTGCGCGTGTCGGCGGCAATCTTCTCCCAGGCCTTCTTCTCGTTCAGGTGCACGCGCGGGCGGTCGAAGCCGCGGCGCTTGTCCAGCTTGCGCAGCTCGTCCATCAGCGCCTTGGCGGCCGCCTCCTGCAGCGCCGCGCGGATCGTCGTGTGCACCTCCGCGCCCAGCGCCGGCAGTGCGTCCTCGCTGAACCGCTTGGCCAGCTCCGCGCGCACGGCGTCCACGATCTCGGGCGCCAGGTTCGCCGACGCCTCTTCGTGGCCCTCGGTGGGAAGGGTGACGGCCTTGGCGGCCGCCACCTCCGCCGCCTTGGCGAAGCCGTGCTCCGCCATCTTGTCGAGCACCCAGTCGCGCCGCGCCTTCGCCTTTTCGGGCGCGGTCAGCGGCGAGTAGTTCACGGGCGCCTTCGGCAGTGCCGCCAGCATGGCCGCTTCAGGCAGCGTCACCTCTGCGACGCCGTGGCCGAAGTAGAAGTGCGCCGCTTCCTCCACGCCGTAGCGCCCGTGCCCGAGGTAGATCTGGTTCAGGTACAGGGCGAGGATGTCGTTCTTGCTGAACTCCTCTTCGAGGCGCCGCGCCAGCAGGACCTCCTGCGCCTTGCGCCGGATGGACTTCTCCGGCGTGAGCAGGAACGTCTTCACCACCTGCTGCGTGATGGTGGAGCCGCCCTGCACGAAATGGCCGGCGGCGACGTTCTTGAGGAAGGCGCGCACCATGCCGGCGTAGTCGAGGCCCTTGTGCGTGTAGAAGTTGGCGTCCTCGGCGGCGAGCAGCGCGTGCACGAGCACCGGCGGGATCGCGGAGAAGGGGACGACCGTGCGGCGCTCGGTGAAGATTTCGCCGATGACCTTGCCGTCGGCGTCGAGGATGCGCGTGACCACGGGCGGGTGGTAGTCGGCGAGCGACTCGAGGTCGGGGAGGCCGCTGGAGAAGTAGAGCGCCACGCCGCCGAGCGCGAGAACGCCGGCGAAGAGCCCGGCGACCGTGGCGAGCGCCGCCCACTTGAACACGCGAAAGGCGACCGAGCGGTGCGCGCCGCCGCCCGCCACGGCCCGCGACGCGCCCGACGCCCGCCGCGCCGCCCCGGCCCCCGCGGCGCCGCCCCCCGCCAGTCCCCGCGCGGGCGTCGCCCCGCGCCCGCCGCGCGGCGCACTGCGGTCCATTCGAGCTGCCGG
>DASYRF010000089.1:0-21201 GCA_036004705.1 Myxococcota bacterium | reverse complement strand
ATGCCGTCCACGAACAGGTAGTAGGTGCCGGCGGCGAGCGCCGGGAAGTCGAGCGTCGAGCCCGACGACGACGGCGCCAGCGGGTCGTTGTCGTTGCAGCCGAGCTCGCTGGTGGCCACGTCGCAGGTCGTGCGCACGTAGAGGGCCGTGTCCATGGTCGTGGCCGGGAACACCGTCGTGGCGTGCACGTCGGCCATGGACGGGACTGTGAAGACGTAGACCGCCTCGGGTCCGGAGGGGAGGAACCCGGTCGTGCAGGTCCCCTCGAAGTTCGAGATGCCGGCGGTGGAGCCGACGTCGCTGCCGTCCGGGCCGAGTGTCAAGAGCGGGACGCCCGGGATGCAGACGTTCTCCTCGAGGTCGTCGGCGGCGAAGCCGCAGCCGGGGTCGGCCGGGAAGTCGATGGCGCCGTCGCCGTCGTCGTCGGTGCCGTTGCAGCACTGCGCCGCCACGGGCGGGTCGGTCTCGTCGGCGTCCATCGCGTCGGTGCAGCCGCAGTCGAACGGGAAGTCGGTCACGGCGTCGCCGTCGTTGTCGATGCCGTCCGAGCAGGCACCCGCGTTGCAGACCGTCGGCCCGCCGGGGAGGGGCGCGGTGCACGTCATGCCGGCGGCGCTGTCGCAGCGGAACACCATGTCGCCGGGCGTGCACGGCTCCCCGGTCGCGATGATGCCGAACACGTGCAGGTACCAGGGCCCGGCGTCGGCCGCGCCGTTGCCGTCCACGAACAGGAAATACTCGCCGGGGGCGACGTCGCCGAGCTCGACGAGCGTGTTGTCGGGCGACTGCGCGCAGCCCACCTCGGACGTGGCCGTGCCGCAGTCGGTGCGGATGTAGAGCGCGTTGGGGAACGTCGTGCCGAACACGTCCACGGACAGCAGCGTCAGCAGCGCCGGGACGTCGAGGTGGGCGATGGCCTCGGCGCCGCCGCCGCCGCACGTCCCCGTGAAGAGCGACGCGTCGGCCGCGTCGGTGGTGCCGGAGAGCATGCCCGTGGCGCTGACGTCGACGACGGGCTCGAGGCCGCCGCAGTCGGGGATGTCGCTCTCGGACGGGTCGTCCGCGTTGTCGCATCCCGGATCGTCCGGGTAGTCGGTGAGGCCGTCGCCGTCGTTGTCGAGGCCGTCGTCGCACACTGGGTCGACGGACTCGCGCGGGTCGAGGGCGCTGCCGCACTGTGGGTCGGCGGGGAAATCCACCAGGCCGTCGCCGTCGTTGTCGATGCCGTCGCTGCACTCGGGGTTCACTTCCGAGTCGTCCGCGGCGTCCGTGCAGCCGGGGTCGTCCAGGTCGACCAGCCCGTCGGCGTCGTTGTCGAGCCCGTCGCTGCACTGCGGCGGCTCGACCTCGTCGTCGTCGAGCGGATCGACGCACCCGGGGTCGGCGGGGAAGTCGATCAGCGCGTCGCCGTCGTTGTCGACGCCGTCGCCGCACTGCGGCATCGCACCGCCCGAGTCGCTCGGCGGCGGCGGGGAGCCCGAGTCAGTGGTCGAGCCCCCGCCTCGGCGCGGGCAGCCGCTAGCGAGCCCAGCGGCAGCGGCGAGAGTGGCGCCGAGCCAGAGAACCGAAGCACGAGGAAGACGCGCCGGGAGGCTGGAACGCGATGTGGCCATGGCATCGACTCCTGAGCCTACGACGAGGCGTATTTTCGCGGAAGGTAACGCATCCAGGAACGCCCAGTAGTCCCCCAGGCGATTTTTCAAACGACGACGAAGACGCCGTCGATGGTGGACACCAGGACGTGGTCGTCGCAGACGCGCAAAGAGTTGATTCTGCCGGTCTGCAGGCCGCGGGCGGCGTCGAGTGTGTCGTATTCGTCACGCGATTCGTCGTAACGCACCAGGCCGGCGTGAGTCCCGATGAACACAGCTGCGGCTGTCTCGGCGGCGGCGGTGGCGGCGTCGGCGGTGACGGTGAGGCCGGCGGGCGCGGCCGGCAGCGCCACCCAGCCCGGGTCGCGCTCGGCGAGGTAGGGGCGCGCCTGCACGGTTCCGCGCCCCCGCACGACGGGGTCGACGCGCGGGCCGCCGGCGTAGCGTTCGAGGCGCTCGCCGGTCCAGCGGTGCCACACGTCCTCCTTGCGGCGTTTCCAGGCGAGCCCTTCGACGAGCAGTCGGTCGCGCCCCGCGTGGACGAAGGCCAGGTGCACCCAGGGAGGGAGGTCCACGCCGAACGCGCCGAGGGCGAGCGGCTCGTAGGTCTGCCGCCCGTCCGGCGCGGCGCGCCGCCAGAAGGCGCGGAGGCCGAACGCCGTGGCGAGGTGCACTTCGCGTCCGCGCGCGGCGATCGCGCGCACCGCGACGAGGGTCGGGTCGGCGGCGTCGTCGGCGACGGGCAGCGGCGGCGTGTCGCCGGCGAGGGGCACGTGGACGACGCGCGAGCGGTGCACGAACGAGGTCATCGTCGCGAGCGGACGGCGCAGGTCGGGGCCGCCGGCGACGGCGACGATGGCCGCTTCGCGCGTGAAGGCAATGGCGGTGATGGGCCGCGGCGGCCCGTCCAGCGCGCGCTCGAGGGCGGCCGCGCTCGTGCACGCGGCGCTGAACGCGTCGCTGTTGGGCCGCGTCGCGACGCCGACGGCGTCGCGCGCGTCAGCGCCGCGGAGAGGCTCGGGGCCCGGTGCACCGGCGCCGGAATCGGAACCGGAACCGGCGCCGCCGGAGGCGTCGGCGCAGGCGAGCGCGTCGAGGCGCAGCGCGCGGTCCTCCAGCACGACCCAGGCGTGGGCTTCCGCGTCGAGGACCAGGTCCTGCGCGGCGAGGGGAGCGGCTGGATCGGGCGGCGTTCCCGCGCGCGCGGGGCGCTCGCCGGCGGCGTCGGCCCGGACGAGCGTGCCCGGCTGCTCGCCAGGGACGGCGCGCGCGGCGTACCAGAGGGCGCCCGCCGCCCACACAGCGCCGGTGGCCATGGCGCCGGCCTCGTCCGGATAGACCATCGTGCCGGCGAGCGCCGGGTCGGGGCCGCGCGGGAACACGAGCAGCGCGCGTGCCACCGGCGCCGGCGCCGGCGGCGCGCCCGGCACGTCGGCCGCTCTCCAGAGGCAGGCGCCGAGCCCCACCCAGACCGCGCCTTCCGAGGCGGCGAGCGCCACGGGAAGCTCGGCGCCGCCGCGCGGCGGCGCGCCTGGAAGGGCAATCCGCTCCCAGGTGTGCTCCCCCGCGGGCAGGAACCACAGGCCCGCGGCGGACAGCGCCATCCAGGTCCCGGCGGCGGCGGGCACGAGCGCGCGCACCTGCGCAGGCGAGACGTAGTCGCGGATCGACGCGGCCGGGTCGGGCAGCGGCGCGAACGCGCGCAGGCGCGCTGTGCCGCCGAGCGCGAACGGGCGGTCGCGCAGCCCTACCAGTCCCCCGGCGCCGGCGAAGAGTCGCCCGCCGTCGAGCCGGAAGGCGTCGCGCGCGTCGGGCTGAGGGGCGAAATCGCGCCCGAGCGCGTGCGCGCCCGTGCGGTCAGTGAGCCACAGAACCCCGTCCTGCACGGCGAGCCCCACCACCGGCGGCGTCACGCGCAGGGCGCGCCAGCGGAGCCCCGCGTCGCCGTCGTGCGCGGCGAGCCGGACGGCGGGCGGCGTCATGCCCAGGGTCTGCCCGCGCAGCGGCGCGTCGCCCGTCGCCGCGGGCAACGCCAGGGGGGCTACACGCAGGCCGTCGCGGTCGCTGGCGACGACGTGCCGGTCGTACCAGGCGAGCGCCGTGTCCGCCGCGGCGTCACCGAGCCCCAGGTCGAGCGCCGCCACCACGCGCCCCGGCGCCAGGAGCAGCCCGCGCCCGGCCGCGCCCACGAGCCAGACGGCCGGGCCCGCGGCCACGAGGCGGTGCGGCCCCGCGACGCCGGCGGCGCGCGCCCGCAGGTCCTCCCAGCCGCGCCCTGCGGACCAGCGCGCCGCGCCGGCCGGCGACAGCAGCACGACCTCGTCGCCGCAGGTCGCCAGGTCCGTGACCGCACACGCCTCGCCGATTCGCATGGAGAAGGCCCCACGCCTCAACGATGAGATTGAACGCTCGCCCGAATCCCCGCCGCCCGCCCGCTCCTACTCGCCGCCGCGCGATCACGGGAAGGGCCGGCGCGCCGCCCGCGCACGTCGACTAGGGCTTGTACTTCCAGCTCCGGGCGATCTTGGTGCCGTCGGGAAGCGACGCTTCGACCCGAACGTCGGCGTCGGGCGCGACCTCGCCTTCCTCGAACTCGAAGTCCAGTCGCAGCGTCTGTCCGTCGCCGGAGAGGGACTTCTTGACCTTCGAGGAGACGTCCGCGCCGGCGGCCGTGATCTTGACGGCGTCCAGGTCCACGCCCGAGAAGTTGTCGGTCACCGAAACGGCGAACGCGTCCTTCTTCTTCTCTTCCTTCTTCTCTTGGCCGACCCAGGTGACGTCCCCCACCTTGGCCACCTTCATGTTCAGCACGTGCTCCGGCTGCGTCGCGCTCGCCAGGTCGCCGGGCTTCAGCTTCGACGAGCCGACGCCGCCGCCCTTGCTCTTGCCGCCGCCGCCCCCGCCCCCGCCGGCGTCGCCGATCATCACGTTGCTCGACCCCTCGATGATCGTGCCGCTGCCGCCGCAGTGGTCGGTGGAGTCACCGAGCCGCGCGGCCGGGTGACCGTTGATGAACACCGTCGCCGAGCCGGCGCTGATGGTGTAGCGGCCGCCCTGGCAGCAGGCTGTGTGATGGCCAGGATCGTCTTTGCGCGCGGCGTTCTTCCCGTTGGTGAACACGTCCGGGGAGCCCTTGATGATGGCGCCGATCACAGGATGGGGGCACGCCAAACAGCCGTGCGCGTCCGCCGGGTTGACCGCATTGTCGCCTACGCGTGCTGCTGGGGGCATCGACGCTCTCCTGGATACACCAAGCCGCCCCCCACGATACGCAAGACTGAGGCCATTGGAAAGCCCAATTGTTCCGTGACGAAGCCCGGTACGCTGGGGCTCGGCGACCCCCGCAGATGGGGCCTGCGGACCCCGCGCCGAGGACGCGGACTGCACCCGCGCGTTACGGGGTTCTCAACGGTAGGGTTCTCGCGCTAAGACCGAGCCATGCCCTCCGCGCGCCTCGCCACGCCTCTGCGCACCCCGCTGGCCGCCCTGTTGGCCGTGCTGGTGGCGAGCTGCGGCGCGGCCTGCCCCGGACCGGGTCCGGACAAGCCGTCTGGTCCGACCTGGCGCGTGGTGGAGGTCTTCTATACGACCCACATGGCGGGCTTCTACGAGCCGTGCGGCTGCGAGCCGGGGCAGCTGGGCGGGATCGACCGGCTGCTGGGGCTCATGCCGGTTCTCGCGCCCGCAGGGACGCCTGCGCTCTACGTCGCCGCGGGCGATCACGTCGCCTACAAAGGGGAAAAGGACGCGCGCGCCAAGATCCGCGCCGACCTCATCGCGGATCTGATGCGGCGCGGCAGCGTGGCGGCGGTGGGCGCCGGGGCGGCGGACCTCGCGCTGGTGGCCCGCGGCAGCGGCCCGGCGGCGCCGCTGCCTTGGCTCGCCGCGAACGTCGAAGGCGCCCCGGGCGCGAAGGGCCACGCCGTCGTCGAGGCGGGCGGCGTGAAGCTCGGCTTCGTGGGGCTCGTCGCTCCGCCCGACGCGGGGGCAGCGCTTCCCGCGCCCCTCAAGATGGGCGACGCCGCGGCGGCGGCGCGCAAGGAGGTCGACGCGGCCCGCGCCGAAGGGGCGCGGCTGGTGATGGCGCTCTACGACGGCGAGCGCGCCGACGCCTACAAGCTCGCCGCCGCCGTTCCGGGGCTGGACTTCATCGTGGTCGGGCGCAGCGAGCGCCCGGCGCCGTTCGCCGACGCCGTGGAAGGGACGGCTGCGCGGCTGCTCGAGGCCGGGCAGCAGGGCGAGCACCTGGGCGTGTTGGAGCTGCACCTGCCGCTGCCCGACGGCGGGACGGCGGGCCCGCTCGCCGACGGCGACGACGGGGCGCGCGCCGCCGCGGACCTCGAGAAGGTGCGCGCGCAGATCGTCGAGATCGAAGCGCGCCTGAAGGCGGCGGGGAGCGCGGGCCCGGTGTCCGGCGACCTCGGCCCGTTGCTGGCGCGCAAGCACGGCGAGGAAAAGGCGCTCGCCGCGCGCGTCGCCGCGGGGGCCACGCCCCCCGCCGGCCCCTACTTCAAGCTCCGCGTGGAGCGCGTGCACGACAAGCTCGTCGGTCTGCCCGCGGCGCGCGCACGCATCGAGGAATATGCGCTGGCGCTGGCCGCGCTGGACTTCGCCGAGGAGAAGCCGCCGCCCGCGCCCGATCCGGGCAAGGCGTCCTACATCGGCGCCGAGAAGTGCAAGAGCTGCCACGAAGAGGAGTACGCGGTCTGGGCGAAGACGCCTCACCACGGAGCGCTCGACACGCTCGTCGAGAAGAAGCGCGACAAGGTGGCCGAGTGCGTCGACTGCCACGTGGCGGGATTCCGCAAGGCGGGCGGGTCGTCGCTGCACGACCTCAAGGGGCTCGGCGGCGTGCAATGCGAGAACTGCCACGGGCCGGGGAGCCTGCACGAGGATTCCGGCGGCTACGGCCCCGGCACGATCAAGAAGTCCACGCCCGCGGCGGAATGCACGTCGTGGTGCCACCATCCGCCGCACGACACGACGTTCGACTACAAGAAGATGCTGAAGGCCGGCGTCCTGGGTCCCGGCCACGGCGACGAGCTGCTCAAGACGCTCGGTGCGCTGGACAAGGGCGACGGCAAAGGCAAAGCCAAGGGCGTGGGCAAGGGCGTGGGCGCGGGCCTCGGCGTGGGCGTCGGCGACGTGCTCGAAGGCACGGCCTCGTGGTACGGCGCGCGCTTTCACGGTAAGCGTACGGCGTACGGCGAGACGTTCGACATGACGGCGCTGACCGCGGCCAGCGTGCGCTTTCCTTACGGCGCACGCCTGCGCGTGGAGAACCTGGACAACGGGCGCTCGGTGGAGCTACGCGTCAACGATCGCGGCGGGGGGCGGAGCGGGCGCGTGCTCGACGTGTCGCGCGCCTCCGCCGAATCGCTGAACATGCTTCATCGCGGCGTGGCCCGCGTGCGCGTGACGGTGCTGGCTCTGTAGCGCCCGCCCGCGCGGAACGGGCACGTCCCTTGCTTCCTTAGTTCGCAGCTTGCGGATGGCCCCCGTGGTTTGGCATACTTACGGGGGGTGTCTGGGGTCTGTTGACCCCGATGCAAGCGTCTGGAGGGTAGAATGCCCGCTCCGCAGGCCAGTGCGATGCAGCAGCTCGCGAAGCTGAAGTTCAAGTCGTTCCAGATCCACCTGCCGAGCGGCTTCACCAATCCCGAGCATCACCTGCAGTACGATCCTCCGCGCCCCGCGGATGTCGCCACGTCGGCGGGCTGGCTCTTCATCCCCGACGACGCCTCGATCAAGGAGCACGTTTCGACCGTCAAGGACATCAGCCAGCAGTTCTCCGCGTACATCGACGGCATCTGCAGCGCGATCTGCTCGGCCTGGAGCACCTGGCAGAGCGCCGCCTCGATGGTGGCCGTGCTCATCAACGCGGTGACCGCGGGCATGGGCACGGTCGTCGGGCCGCCGATGACGCCGCTCATCCTGGCGCAGGGCCCCAAGGGCAAGCCGCAGGAGATGAAGTACACGCAGGCCATCGCCACGGCCATCGGCACGGGCTGGCTGTCGTACACCGCCAGCATCAAGCTGGCGGCGATGCCGTTGTATCCGGCGTTCGCGACGTTCCCGTCGCCCATGGCGCCGCCGACCCCGAACGTCCCCTCGCCGCTGATTGCGCTCACGCAGGTGACGACCTCGATCTCGGCCAGCTCGCTCAAGGATTCGATGGTGGGTCTGCTCGGCGACCAGGGGGCGGCGCACCACAAGGAGCTGTTCGGCGCCGTCGCCGACGCCTTCGAGAAATGCTTCACGATCTGGCAGAGCTCGACGCAGGTGACGAACGTGCTGGGCACGGGCGCCATCCCGACGTTCGCGCCGCCGGTCATGCCGGCCGGCCCCGTGGTGGCCGGCATCGGCACCATGACGCCCGGCGGCTTCGTTTAGCGCCGCCCGCTCTCTTTCCGGTTCACGTTCCCGGACCCTTCCCGCTCGCGTTCCCGCGGACGCGTCTACGGCGCCTCCCGGCGGCGCAGCGCTTCCGCCATCAGCCGGCGGAACTCGCCGTTGCGCACCAGCGCCAGCCAGATCACCCCGCCGTAGCCGCGCGGGAGCTTGGGGCTCTCGTCCACGTGCTCGAGCAGATGGAACGGACGCGCCGGATGGAGGTGATGATCGGCGTGCCGCGCCTGGCCGAGCATGCTGAAGAGCGTGCTGCGGTTGGTCGTGTCCCACGAGTGGATCGCCCCGAGCTCGCCGTTGCGCTCGATGCCCCAATGCTCGAAGTAGTTCACGACCTGAAAGAGGACGGCCACCGCGCCCGACAGGCTGCCGGACACGACGACCAGCACCAGCGCAGCCGGCGACTGCACCGAGGCCCAGCCCGCGCCGGCCACGAGGCGCGCCGCCAGCAGGAGGTTGGCCCAGTGAAGGACGAAGAGCGCGTACACGAGCCCGTCGAGCAGGCCGCCGGCCGCGGCGGGGGACGGCGGGCGGCGCTCGTCGGCGCTGCGCGACTCCACCCAGTCCAGAAGGAACGGGAACGCCACGAAGGCCGCGGCGGCCCACCACCCGCCGGGCGCGCCGCCAGGAACACGAGCGTCACGGCCGGCATCAGCAGGCATCGCAGGTGCGCCAGCGCCGGCAGGAACTCTTGCGCCGCGACGCCGCGGTCGGCCGGCTCCAGCGCGTCCATGCCCGAAAGATAGCATCGCGCGCGCAGCGCCTCACGCGCGCCCGTCGCGCGTCGGCCGCAGTTGCCATGGAGACATGACGTTGCACGCGCAGCGCCTCACGGACGCCGGTCGCGCCGCGGCCACTCATGCGCGCGCGGCGCCACACGCGCGCCCGCCGCTGCAGATGCTAGACTCCGCCGGTGTTGACCGAAGCGCTCCTGGCGGCCGGCGCGGCCTCGTACGTGGCCTCGACGGTCCTGCCCATCCGCGGCCTCCACGACTGGCTCGTGGGCGGCGCGGTGTTCCGCCTGGCCTCGCCCGGCGTGGCGCCGACGTTCGACGACGGGCCCGATCCGGAGCGCACGCCCGCGCTGCTCGACGTCCTGGCACGCGCGGGGGCGAAGGCGACGTTCTTCCTGGTCGGGAAGTGCGCGGCCGCACATCCGGACCTGGTGCGCCGCATCGCCGGCGAAGGGCACGCGATCGGGAACCACACGTTCACGCACGCGTGGCTTCCGGGCCTTTCGGCACGGCGGATCGAGGCGGAGCTCGCGCGCTGCCAGGATGTTCTTGCCGACGTGACGGGCGCGCGGCCGCGGCTCGTGCGCCCGCCTTACGGCCAGCGCGACTTCCGTTTCTATCGCATCGCCCGGCGGCTTGGACTCACGCCCGTGCTCTGGTCGCTCGACAGCCGCGATTGGACGGGGGCCTCCAGCGAAACCATCCTGAGGCGCGCCCGCCGCGCCGGGCCTGGTGACGTCGTCCTGCTGCACGACGGCGACCCGCGTGCGCGAGGCACGCTGGCCGCGCTGACCGAATGGCTGGCGACGCCGCCGCCTGTGCCGCTGCAGCGGATCGATCTCGCGTAGCGCTTCCGAATCGGGCTCCGGGCTCGGGCCGGGCTTGGGTCGGCTTCGGTCGCGCCCCTCGGCTTGGGGTGCCGCACGGGGCTCGGTTCGTTTTTCAGTATCGGGCCCCGTGCCAGACCGTGCGGGTCTTGCGGACGGCGCGTCCCAGTGCGCTGGCGGCGACGCCGGCCACGAAGATCGCCCCCGCCAAGTACAGCAGCGAGGCCGCCGCCGGGCAGCCGAAGGTGGCATACACCACCCACATCCCCGCGTGGGTCGCCAGCAGGGCGGCGCCCCACGCCAGCGCGGCGCCGTTCCAGGACGGCCCGGCCCGTAGCGCCAGCGCCGCGCAGGCGGCGAAGCCCGCCCACGGCAGGACGAACAGCGCCAGGGTGGCGGCGAGCGCCGCGGCCAGCGCACGGCCGCTCTGCAGCGTTCCCAGGAAATTTCGCGTCCAGCCGTTCCACGCCTGGCGCGGCGAGCCGTACATGCGCGTACGCACGAGACCGGAGTTGCCGGCGACGCGCACGCGGTACCCCGCCGCTTTGGCGTGCCGCGCCAGCGCCACGTCGTCGTTCACCTCGCCGCGGACGCGCTCGTGCCCGCCCAGCGCCTCGTAGGCGGCACGGCGCGCCATCATGAACGCGCCGTTGGCGTAGGCGGCGGGACGGTCGGCGCGGTTCACGTCGCCCAGACGCAGGCGCATGAGGAACACCAGGCAGCACACCGGCACGTAGAGCTTCTCCCAGATCGTCGGCGCTTCCATCCGCGGGAGGAGGGAGAAGAGATCGGCGCGGTGTGCCAGCGTCTCGGCGCAGGCGACGGCTAGCGTTCGCGGCGAGTCCCAGCGGCAGTCCGCGTCGGTGAAGCACAGCCACTCGCCCGACGTCGCCGACACGCCCTGGCGCAGCGCGTGGTTCTGCCCGCCCCAGCCCTCCGGCAGGCGCTCGACGGTCAGGACGCGCATCCGCCCGCCGAATTCCTCGCTCAGGCGTTGGAGGATCGTTCCGGTTGCGTCGGTGCTGCGGTCGTTCACGACGAGGAGCTCGAAGCGCGGATGATCCTGCGCCAAGACCGAGCGGAGGCAGGCCTCGATGTTCGCTTCTTCGTCCTTCGCGGCGACGACGACCGATACGCGGGCCGGCTCCTCGGCGGCGGTCGTCCTGCACCCGTTGTGGGCCTGCGCGCCGACCGCGGGCGCGCTGCGCGGCGCGTCGTGGGCCGGCTGCAAATGGATCGGGCTGAAGTACGCGCGCGTCGGGACGCCCCGCTGCAGCAGGGCGCGCATCACCGCGTCGCGCCGCAGCCCGCGGTCGAGCCGCCTGGTTGCGCAGCGAGCGAAAGAGGCGGTCCCAGGCGCGGCGGTTCGTGACGACCATCCCGCCTTCGCCCGTCGTGATCTGCTTGTTCGGGTAGAACCCGAAGACGCCGACGTCGCCGAGCCCGCCGGCGCGCCGCCCCCGGTACTCGGACCCGAGCGCCTCGCAGGCGTCCTCGATGACGGCGAGCCCGTGGCGCTTCGCCACGCGCCTCACCCCTTGCGCGTCGGCGGGGTCGCCGAACACGTCGACGGTCAAGATGGCGCGGGTCCGCCGGGTCACCGCGGCGGCGATCGCCCCCGCCGCCGGCATCAGCGTCGCCTCCTCGATGTCGACGAACCGCGGCCGCGCCCCTTCGTACACGAAGCAGTTGCTGGAGGCGACGAAGCTGAAGGGCGTGGTGACGACCTCGTCGCCCCGGCCGATGCCCGCCGCGACCACGGCCAGATGCAGGCCGGCGGTCCCCGAGCTCACCGCCACGGCGTGGCGCGTGCCCACGTAACGCGCGACTGCGCTCTCCAGCGCCTCGGCGCGCGCCCCCAGCGCCAGGCTGCCCGAGCGCAGCACCTCCACGACCGCGCGCACGTCCGTGCGGTCCACGGTCGGCTCGGCCATGCGGATCGGCAGTCGCCCTCCCACGCGCGCCGGTGCCGTCAGCGCGGGGCCGGCGCCCCGCCTTCCTTGACGACGGGTGGAGCTGCCGCCGCCGTCGCCGCCGCGGCCGCCGTGCTCGTCGCGCCCACGACCGCCGCCGCCGCCTCGCCTGCCGCACTGACGGGCGCCGCTTTCTTGCGCCCGAAGACGCGCCCCACCCAGGCGACGCCGCCGTCGGCCACCACGTAAAAGGCGGGCACCACCATCAGGCTCAGCGCGGTCGACACGAACACGCCGCCTAGAACCGCGACGGCCATGGGCGCGCGGATCTCCGACCCGGGCCCCAGCCCCAGCGCCGGCGGCACCGCCGCCATCAGCGTGGCGATCGACGTCATCAAGATGGGCCGAAGCCGCACCGGCCCGGCGCGCTGCATCGCCTCGCGCGCGCTGGCGCCTTCCGCGCGCGCCTGCCCCGCGTAGTCCACCAGGATGATGGAGTTCTTTTTCACGATCCCCATCAGCAGCAAGAGGCCGATCATGCTGAAGACGTTCAGGCTCGTGCCCGTCGCCCATAGCGCCGCCGCGGCGCCCGCCACGGAGAGCGGCAGCACGGTCAGCACCGTCACGGGGTGCAAGAGCGAGTTGAACTGCGACGCGAGCACCATGTAGGCGAAGATGATGCCGAGGGCGAGCGCGAAGAGCAGGCTGGAGAACGACTCGCGGAACTGCACGCTCGCGCCGCCCAGCACGGCGCGGTAGCCGAGCGGCAGGTCCTTGGCCAGCTTCTCCACCAGGGCCAGCGCCTCGTCCTGCGAGTGGCCCGGCGCGACGTTGGCGTAGATGGAGATCGCCCGCTCGCGGTCCTTGCGGTAGATGGCCTGCAGCGCGGGGGTCTCCACCGTCGACACCAGCGACGACAGCGGCACGAGGTCGCCCGACCGCCCCCGCACGTAGAGGCGCCCCAGGTCGTCAGGCGTGCGCCGCTCCTCCGCGAGCAGGCGCATGCGCACGTCGAGCCGCCGCCCGCCGGCGCTGTACTTGCCCACGCGCATCCCGCCCACCAGCGCGTTCACCGTGGTCGCCACCTCTTCGATCGGCACGCCCAGGTCGGCGGCGCGCGCGCGGTCCGGCGTGATGCGCAGCTCCGGCATGCCCACCTGGTAGTCGGTGTCGACGTCCACCACCACGCCACTCTCGGCCAGCTTCGTGCGCATGGCGTCGCTGGCGGCGACCAGCTCCTCCCAGTCCGGTCCGCGGACGGAGAACTCCACGGGGAAGCCGCGCTGTCCGGTGAAGCCGGCCTGCGACAGATCCTGCACGACGGCGCGCACGCCGGGGATGGCGTTCATCTCCTTGCGCAGCGTCGCGGCGAACTCGTTCTGCGTGACGGTGCGCTTGTCGGGCGGCACGAGCGTGATGAACATGACGCCGGCGTTGACGCCCGAGCCGCCGAAGCCGCCGCCGATGACGGCGAACGCGCGCGTCACCTCGGGGCGGCCGTTCACGACGGCCTCCGCCTTGCGGAACAGGGCGTCCGTCTCGGGCAGCGACGACCCGACCGCAGTGGTGATGCGCACCAGCAGGCGGCTCTGGTCCTGGGAGGGGACGAACTCCGCCGGCAGACGCGTGAGCGTGTAGACGGAGCCGGCGAAGATGGCCGCCGCCGCCGCCAGCACCGCCAGGGGGCGGCGCAGGCTCCAGGCCAGCACGCGCGTGTAGAGGCGCTCGATGGCGGCGAAGCCGCGGTCCACCGCGCGGCCCAGCGCGTTGCGGCCCTGCCGCCCCACGGCGAGCAGCTGCGCGCAGCGCGCCGGCGCCAGCGTCACGGCCTCGACGTACGACAGCAGCACCGCCACGCACAGCGCCACGCCGAACTGCACGAAGAAGCGCCCCACGGCGCCCTTCATGAAGATGACCGGGATGAAGATGGCGACGACCGCGACGGTGGCGGCCAGCGCGGCGAACGTGATCTGGCGCGTGCCTTCGCTGGCGGCGCGCACGCGGTCGGCCCCCGCCTCGGCGTGGCGGAAGATGTTCTCCATCACCATGATGGCGTCGTCGACGACGATGCCCACGGCGAGCCCCAGCCCCAGCAGCGTGAACGTGTTGAGTGTGTAGCCCAGGAAATAGATCACCGCGATGGTGCCGAAGAGCGACATCGGGATGGCGAGGATGACGTTGAAGGTGCTGGAGAGCGACCCGAGGAACATCCAGCAGACGAGCGCCGTCAGGAACACCGCCAGGATGATCTCGAGCTCGATCTCGCGGACCGAGTCGGAGATGAACTGCGTGGAGTCGAAGATGATGTTGATGTCGAGCCCCGGCGGCATCGTGGGGCGCATCTCGTCGAGCGCCTTTTTCACCTCGGCGGCGACGGCGACGGCGTTGGCGCCGCGCTGCTTTTTCACGCCCAGCCCCATCGACCGCTCGCCGTCGACGCGCGCCACGCGGCGCACGTCCTCGAAGCCGTCCTCCACGAGCGAGTCGTCCTCCCGGTAGACCGGGCTGCCGTCGACTTCGCGCACGACGATGCGGCGGAACGTCTCGAGGTCGAGCGCTTCGCCGAGGACGCGCACGTTGAGCTCGCGGCCCTCGCCTTCGAGGCGGCCGGCGGGAAGCTCCACGTGCTCGCGGTCGAGCGCGGCGACGACGTCGCCCACCGTGAGCCCGCGCGCGGCGAGGCGGCTGGCGTCCAGCCAGATGCGCACGTTCCGCTCTAGGTAGCCGCCCATCATGATCTCGCCGATGCCGGGAACGGTCTGCAGCTTCTCCTTGAGCCGGTAGCGGGCGAAGTCGGAGAGGAAGTGCTCGGAGTAGGGGCCAGCCAGCCCGATCCACATGATGGGCTGGTCCTCGGGGTTGGTCTTGGAGACGACGGGCGGATCCATGTCGCGCGGGAGGCGCGTGCCGACGGAGGCGATCTTCGTCTGGACGTCCTGCAGGGCGAGGTCGACGTCGCGCGAGATGTCGAGCTCTATGGTGATGTTGGCCGACCCTTGCTTGGACGACGAGCTGATGGAGCGGACGCCCTCGACCTGGACGAGCGCCTCCTCGACGAGCTCGACGACGTCGTGCTCCATGACCTCCGGCGCGGCGCCCTCCCAGGTCAACGAGACGCTGATGTTGGGAAAGTCGACGTCGGGAAACTGGCTGATGCCGATGCGCGTGGCGGCGACGACGCCGAAGGTGATGGTGGCGGCCATCATCATCCACGCCAGAACGGGGCGGCGGATGCAGATCTCGGTGATGTTCAACGCGCGGCCCCGGAATGCCCCCCGCCCGCCGTCGCCGTTGCGGTCGCCGCGCCGGTCGCCGGCGCGTCCTTCGCGTCGTTCGCGTCCTTGGTGCCCTTGGCGTCCTTGGCGTCCTTCGCGTCGTTCGCGTCCACGTCCTTGCGGTCCTTGGCGTCCTTGCCGCCGCCGACGACGTTGACGGCGGCGCCGTCGTACAGCGCCTCGGCCCCGCGCACGACGACCGTCTCCCCGACGGTCAGTCCCGCGCGCACCTCGACCGAGCCGTCTCCGGTGCGCAGCCCCAAGGTCAGCGTGCGCTCGTGCGCTTTTCCGTCGGTGACGACGAAGGCGAGGAACCCGCGCTCGCTGGGACGCACCGACGTCTCGGGGATGGCCGGCGCGTCCGTGGTCCCGCCCACGCGCGCCGTCACCTCGGCGAACGAGCCGGGCCGCGGCGGGTCCACCGGTGGATCGGCCTTCGTGCCGGCGCCGGTGCCTTTGCCCGTGCCCGGGCTCGTCCCCGCCGGCGCGCCCGCGGGCGCCGTCGCCGCCGCGAGCTCGATGCGTGCCGTCACCGGCACCATCCGCGAGGCCGGGTCCGCCGCCTCGCCGACGTGCGTGATGGTCGCTTTCATGGCCGTGGTCCGCCCGCGCACCACGAAGTCCACCGACATCCCCGTGGCGAGGCGGGGCGCGTCCTTCTCCGCCACGGCGAAGCGCAGCAGCAGCGGGTCGGTGCGCACCAGCGTCGCCAGCACCGTGCCGGGGCTCAGGTACTGGCCGGTGGCCACGTCGCGCGTCTCGATCGTTCCCGCCAGAGGGGCGCGCACGAACGCGTCGCGCAAGTTCAGCTCCGCCAGCGCCAGCGCAGCGCGCGCGTCGGCGGTCTCGGCGGCGGCCGCCGCGGCCTTGGCGCGCGTCGACTCGAGCTCCTCGTCGCTCACGCCGTCGGGCATCTTTGCCTTCAGCGCCTCGCGCCGCTCCAGCACGCGCTT
Source organism: Myxococcota bacterium (assembly GCA_036004705.1). Taxonomy (GTDB): domain Bacteria; phylum Myxococcota_A; class Polyangia; order DASYRF01; family DASYRF01; genus DASYRF01. Next base: position 5,499 of record DASYRF010000089.1, on the reverse strand, counting down.
GGCGTCCGCTTCGGCGGCCAAGGCCTTGTCCAGCTTGGCGTGCGCCGAGGCGGCCGCGAGGCGGAAGCGCTCCGGCTCGATCTCCGCCAGCGCCTGTCCGGCCTTGACGACGTCGCCCTCGGCGAAGAGCACGCGCTCGACGACGCCGGCCACGCGGGCCGTCACGCGCACGTGCTCGAACGCCTCGACCGAGCCGACCGCGCTGAGCGTGTAGTCCACCGTGTGCGCCGCCACCAGCGCGACCTCCACGGGAAAGCGCTTGTCCTTGGGCGCGCCGCCGGGCGCGCCGGAGGCGGGCCCGCCTCCCCCCGCGCCGCCTTTGCCGCTGCAGCCTCCCGCGAGGACAAGCGCCGCGAGCGCGGCGAGCGAGGCACGGGGGGCGGCGCGTCGAGGCATGGGCGGTCGATTCAATCCAGAACGTAACGGAGTGTCAATGCGACGCAAGGCGTCGCGCGCGACGGACACTGTCGTACGGCTGCACCGCGGGGCGCCGGTGACACGGCGCGAAACGCGAGTCAGACTGGCGGCTTCGCCGAGGCACGCGGCGTGCAGGAACTGGGCGCCGTCGAGGAGGGCCTCCATGCGCGCACGGGTGACGGGACGACGGTGGGCCGCCGGCAGCGTCGTTGCCGCGGCGGGCGCGCTGGCGGCGTGCACGGCGCCAGGCACCGGTAGCGGTGCCGGCACGGGTGCCGGCGGGCACGCCGACGGCGACGGCGCGGACGGCGCCTACGTCTACGCGGCCATCTCCGCGCCCACGGCCTACTGCTCGGCGATGGTCACCGGCAGCGGCGTCGTCGACGTCGAGACGGACTACCTGCCCAACGTCGTCAACTGCGAGAACGGCGGGGCGAGCCTGGAGGCGCTGAAGGCGCAGGCCGTCTCGGCGCGCTCCTTCCTTTATTACAAGCTCGCCAACCAGGGCTACATCAACGACGGTACCGGCGACCAGGTGTATTCGTGCGGCTCGACACCCGACCCCGACCATTACGCGGCCGTAGCCGCCACCTCCGGCCAGGTTCTCATGTACGACGGCGTCGTCATCGCTGCCTTCTTCGTGGCCGGCGCCTTGCAGTCGCCGCCGTCGTGCACAGGCGGAACGAGCGATCCCACCAGCACCGAGCAGTGGGTCACCTACAACTGGGGCAACATGGGCGCCAGCGTCGTGCAGACGCCGCTCGGCTGGGTGAGCCCCGCCAACGACTACAACCGCGGCTGCCTGTCGCAGAACGGCTCGCACTGCCTGTCGGACGCCGGCTGGACCTACGACGACATCCTGCGCTTCTACTACGGCATGGACATCGCGCTGGTGACGGCCACCGGGCCTTGCGTGATGCCCGGCGTCACGCCCACCTGCACGCGCGACGGCGCGGTGGTCTGCGGCGCGGCCGACGCCCGCGCCAACGACGCGCCCGGCTCGACCGACGTCGTCACGAGCTACGGCTGCAACACGTGGGGCTACGCCGGGCCGGAATACGCGTACGCCTACCACGCCGAGACCACCGAGCCCGTCACGGTGACCGTGACGGGGCTGAGCGCGGACCTCGACCTCTTCGTGCTCGACGGCGACACGTGCGACCCGTTCGCCTGCGTCGCCGCCAGCGACAACTCGATGACCTCCGACGAGACCGTCACGTTCGACGGCGTCGCCGGGGCGGACTATTCGATCGTGGTCGACGGCTACAACGGCAACGTCAGCGGCTTCACCATCTCGTTCGCCTGCACGGCGGCGATGCCCCCGCCCCCGCCCGTGCTGCTGCCCGCGCTTTCGCTCGCCGCCGAGGTCGCCGACATCGACGGGCAGTCGCGCGACTTCGCCCCCGACGGCGACTCGGCGGGCATCTTCGACCTGTACGACATGCAGCCGGTGACGGTGCGGCTCTACTTCACGAACGACGCCGCGGCGAGCGGGCCGGCGACCGGCGTCGTCGCGGGCGTGTGGGCGGAGCTGCCGTTCCTCGGCATCGGGCGCTGGGACCTCTACACCGACGACCCGGCGGCGGGCTGCGGGGCCGCGTGGTGTCCCGACGCGGCGGGCGACGCCGCCGGCCAGCCGCCGCACGACGACCCCGGCTCGGACCTGCGCGTGGGCCTCGGCGACATCGCCCCTGGCGAGACGAAGATGGTCGTCGTCGTCGCGGTCGGGCTCGACCCGTCGATCGGGCTCGCCGATCATCCGGACGTGCGCGGCTTCGTCGCCCACGCCGACGGCGTCTACGACAAGGCCGACTTCTGGGCGGCGCCCACGCTCAACGTGGGCCAGGACTGGAACGGCGGCGACCTGCGCGCCTGGGCCGAGACCGACGTCTGGGAGTGGACCGGCGAAGGGCTGCCGCCGGGCGCCGAGAACGCGCCGCCGGTGACCGGCGGCGGCGACCCCGGCTCGGGGGGCCTGCGCGGGGCGTGCGGGTGCCGGGTCGTCGGGGCCGCCGGAATCGGCGGCACGAGAGGCGGCTTTGCCGCCCCGCCGGCGGGGTCTGGGGGCCTCGGAGGTCGAACCAGAGGTCGCCGCGCGGACGGGGCTCCGGGGAGCGACGGATCGCTGCCCGGCGCGGGTTTCGCGCTCGGCGTTCTGGCGGTGGGGCTGTGGGCGGGGCGGCGCGCCGGCCGGCGCGCGCGCCGCGGCCGGGCTACTCGACGCTGATCGTGATGTGCCCGCCGATGGGGCTGTTGTTCGGGTAGAAGTCCGTGTTGAACGGCGAGACGGTGAAGGCGCACGTCCACGTCCCCGCGCCGCTCAGCACCAGTCCCGGATCGCAGTCGCCGTTGCCCGTGCAGAGCGTCGTGTCGAAGTCGTCGTTGCCGAAGAGCGTCGTGTCGTCCGGCGAGTCGCAGATCATCATGAAGTCGCGGTCGCCGGTGGCGCGGACCGTAACCGTCCCGCCGCTGTCCACGTCGGCGACCACCCAGCGGTTGCCGAAGCCGACGAAGTCGTAGGTGCCGTTCTGCGGCTTGGCCACGGCCATCGTGTTGACGAAGTCGTCGACCGAGGCGTTGAGGCGCGAAGCGGCCTCGTTGGTGTCGTAGTCGCGGTTCCGGATCCGGTACTCGCCGCTGCTGGTCCCGGCCGCGAGGCTGAACTCGACCGGGCCCTTGCAGCCCGCGAACAGGCTCGCCGCCGCGAGGGACGCAAGCAAGAGTGTGCGATACAGACTCGTCGTCTTCATGGTGAATTCAACCCTTTCCCTTCCCCGTTTTCAGGAGGTTGTTGTGAGCTTAAGACGTAGCTCGCGGGGACCGTATTCCACGGAATACGTAGTTACGTCAACCCGGGTCGCCGGAGCCGCCGCCGGAAACCTCGCGGGGTTCGCCGCGGGGAACCCCGGCGGCATCGAGCCTCAGCAGCCGCAGCACGAGGTCGCCGGACGCACGACGCTCCACGAACGCCAGGACGAGCCCGCCGCCGGGCAGTGCCGCGAGCGAAGGATCGAAGGACGCGACGGCCGGGTCGGTGACGCGGCGCGCCGGCGCCGCGACGTTGCCGTCGGCGCCGACCAGCGCGAGCTCCAGCACCGCCTCGTCGATCCCGTCGCTGCGGCTCCAGGCCACGGCGAATCCGTCCGCGGTGGCCGCGATGCGCGGCGAGCGGGCGCGCGCGCCGAGCAGCACCGCCGCGTGCGCCGCGTCCGGGCCGTCAGGCGGCACCAGCCGGAACCAGACGAAGCCGTCTTCGTGCTCCGTCCAGGCCACGCCCCAGTTGCGGCCGTCCCAGGCGACGCTGACCTCGGGCGACGGCCCGGCCACGCCCAGCGGCGCCGCGTCGTCGAGCCGCTCCCCGCGCGACGACAGCCGTCCGAAGATCACTTCCCCCGCGCGCCCGTCCGCGTGCCAGGTCCCCACCACGTAGGCCCATTCGCGGCCGCTCCAGGACAGGTCCCCGCACCCCGCCGCGTCGAACGCCGACCAGAGCTGCGCTTCCCCGCCGACCGGCTCGCCCGCCGCGTCGATCCGCCGGAAGCGCCCGTCGTGCCGGCCGTCGCCCGTGCGCCACGCCGCCGCGAACGTCCCGTCCTTGCCGGGCGCGAAGCGCGCGCAGCGCCCGTCGACCGCGCCGCTCCCGCTCAACGGCCGCTCCTCGCCGCGCGCGGCGCCGTCGGGCGCCAGTCCCGCCGCCCACCAGGTTCCACCGTCGGGGTGGTCGCGCAGCCAGGCGACCGCCCAGCCCGCGCCGGCGGACGACCAGGCCAGCCGGGGCGCCGCCAGCTTGGTCCGGCGCTCGCCTGCCACCACGGCGCGCGGCGAGCCCAGCGAGCGCCCGTCCGCTTCGAAGCGCGCGAAGCGCACCGCGTCGACGGGGTCCTCGCGGCCGCCGTGCACGGCCCAGACCAGGCCGAGCGCCGCGCCGTTCCAGACCACGTGCGGCTCGGCGGGGCCCGGCGGCGCGTACGGGCCGTACCGCGCCATGCGCCCATCGTCGACCACCCCGCCGGCGCGCGCCCACAGCCGCGCCGCGCCCGCCAGCATCGAGGCGGCGCCCAGGGCCACCAGCGCCAGCCCCGCGGCGACACGTGCGCGCGACATGCCCCAGTATAGCGCCGGCTTGACCGCGCGGCGGGGCGCGTGGTTTACGGCCCCGGCGATGGACCTCGAGCTCAGCGAAGAGCAGCGCCAGATCATCGAGACGGTGCGCCGCTGGATCAAGAAGGAGGTCATCCCCGAGGCGCCGCGCTACGAGCACGCCGACGAATACCCGCACCCGTTCATCGATCGCATGAAGGAGATGGGGCTCTTCGGCGCCACCATTCCGCAAGATTACGGCGGGCTCGGGCTCGACTACGTCACCTACGCGCTGATCAACGAGGAGCTGTCGCGCGGCTGGATGTCGCTGTCGGGCGCCATCAACACCCATCTGCTCATGGCCTACATCGTGCTGCGCTTCGGCACCGAGGAGCTGCGCCGCCGCTACTTGCCGCGCTTCGCCACGGGCGAGAAGCGCGGCGGCCTCGCGCTGTCCGAGGCGCACGCCGGCTCGGACGTGGCGGCCATTCGCACGCGCGCGCGCCGCGACGGGGACGAGTACGTGGTCGACGGCGCCAAGATGTGGATCACGAACGCCCGCTTCGGCAACACGTTCTGCCTGCTGGCCAAGACCGACCCCGACGCGCAGCCGCCGCACAACGGCATCAGCGCGTTCGTCGTGGAGAAGGGCGGCGCCGGCTTCACCGTGTCGCGCGACATTCCCAAGCTCGGCTACAAGGGCATCAAGACGTGCGAGCTGGTGTTCGAGGGGTTCCGCCTCCCGGCCGCCAACCGCATCGGCGAAGAGGGGATGGGCTTCCGCTACGTGATGGAGGCGCTGGAGCTGGGGCGCATCAACATCGCGGCGCGCGGCTGCGGGCTCGTGCGCGCGGCGTTCGAGGACTCCATCCGCTACGCCCAGCAGCGCCACGCGTTCGGCAAGCCCATCGCCGAGCACCAGGCCATCCAGCTCAAGCTGGCCGACATGGCCACCCGGCTGGAAGCGGCCCGCCTGCTCACCCGCAACGCCGCCGAGCGCAA
>DASYRF010000088.1:0-3870 GCA_036004705.1 Myxococcota bacterium | reverse complement strand
GGTCGGCGACGGCGTCCGTGGCGGCGTCGAACGAGAAAAGGTGGACGTCGCCGCCGCCGGTGTCGAGGTGGAAGCGCGTCGCCCCGGCGTTGAAGGCGGGGACGTCGGACATTGCGTGCTCCGCGCCGCCGGAGCCGGCGGCGAGGCTGTCGGTCACGCGGACGATCGTGCTGCCGAACGTGGGGTCGACCCAGGCGCCGCCGGCGGGCGGGAGCGTGACCAGAGGCTCGGGGTACATGGAGAAATCGAGACCCGCGGGCGCGACGCAGGGGCAGGCGAGGCCGACGCACGGGACGCCGGAGTCGGTGCCGCCGGGGCCGCCGCCGTCGCTGCCGGGCGGCGTCGCGTCACTGCCGCCGCCGCCGTCGCTGGGGAGAGGACCGCCGTCGCCCCCGGCCGGCACGAGCGCGCTGTGGAGGCTGCAAGCGGAGGCGAGCCCCGCCCCCACGAGCGCGGCGATTCGGGCGGCGCGGGACACTCCTTCATCGTAGTGGAATTCCCGGCGAGGTGGCGTACAATGAAACCGGGCGCCCGCTGGGTGCCCGCGGCCGGAGCCTACCACCAAGGAGGTAACCGAATGGCCGAAACCTCGAAGCCGCCCTCCGTCCAGGGCGACAAGCGTCCGAAGATCACCACGCATACGCTGCTGCAGATGAAGGAGCGCGGTGAGCACGTCACCATGCTCACCTGCTACGACGCCACGTTCGCGCGCCTGGTCGAAGCGGCGGGCGTGGAGGTCATCCTCGTCGGCGACTCGCTGGGGATGGTCATCCAGGGGCACGCGAACACGCTGCCCGTGACGGTGGAGGACGTGCTCTACCACGCACGCGCCGTGCGCCGCGGCGCGCCCACGCCGCTGCTGGTGGCGGACATGCCGTTCCGCTCCTACCAGGTCAGCGTCGAGGAGGCGGTGCGCAACGGCACGCGCTTCCTGGCCGAGGCGGGCGCGGAGGCGGTGAAGCTCGAAGGCGGCACGGAGTACGTCGAAGTGGTGCGCGCGCTGGTGCGCGCGTCGGTGCCGGTGATGGGGCACATCGGGCTCACGCCGCAGTCGGTGCATGCGCTCGGCGGGTACAAGGTGCAGGGCAAGACGGAGGGAGCGGCGCGCAAGCTGGTCGCCGACGCCGTGGCGCTGGAAGAGGCGGGCTGCTTCGCCATTGTGCTCGAGGGCATGCCGAGCGACGTGGCGCAGCGGGTGACCGAGGCGGTGCACGTGCCGACGATCGGCATCGGCGCGGGGGCGGCCTGCGACGGCCAGGTTCTGGTGCTCTACGATCTGCTGGGCCTCGACGAGAGCTTCAAGCCGAAGTTCGTGAAGCGCTACGCGCAGCTCGCCGGCGCCGTGGAGGGCGCGGTGCGCGCCTTCCGCGACGAGGTGCGCGCGGGGAGCTTTCCCGACGCGGCGCATTCGTTCGGCGGCGGGCCCGGCGACGGGCGCCTGCGCGCCCTCTACGGTGGCAAGGCGGAGCGGTAGGCGCCGTTCAAGGGTCGGGTGGCGGGCGCGGGGCGGGTTCCGCGCGCGAAGGACGAACATGATCACGGTGAGCCGGGTGGCGGATCTACGTGCGGCCGTGGCGCGGGCGCGGGCGGCGGGGACGCGGCGCGTGGGGCTCGTTCCCACGATGGGGGCGCTGCACGAGGGCCACCGCTCCCTGCTGGACGTGGTGCGCGGCGCGGGGCGCGCGGACTTCGCGGTGGTGAGCGTCTTCGTGAACCCCACGCAGTTCGGGCCCAACGAGGACTTCTCCGCCTATCCGCGCACGCCGGACGCGGACGCGGCGCTGGTGGCGGGCGCGGGCGCCGACGTTCTGTGGATGCCTGACGCCGCGGACCTCTACCCGCCGGGCGCGCAGACCTTCGTGGAAGTGACCGAGGTGACCAAGGGCCTGTGTGGCGCGCGCCGCCCGGGGCACTTCCGCGGCGTCGCGACGGTCGTGGCGAAGCTGTTCGCCGCCGCGCAGCCCGACGTGGCCGTCTTCGGCGAGAAGGACTTCCAGCAGCTGCAGACGCTGCGGCGGATGACGCAGGATCTGCTGCTGCCGGTGGAGATCGTAGGGGCGCCGACGGTGCGCGAGCCCGACGGCCTGGCGCTCAGCTCGCGCAACCGCTACCTCGACGCCGGCGACCGCGTGCGCGCGCTCGGCCTGTCGCGCGCCCTGCTGGCGCTGCAGGCGCATCGCGCCGCCGGCGAGACGCGCGTGGCGGCGCTTCTCGAAGCGGGCCGCGCCGTGCTCGCCGAAGCCGGCGTCGATCGCGTCGATTACCTGGAAGTCGTCGACGCCGAGACGCTCGTGCCGCTCGACGCGGTCGGCCCCGCCGCCGCCCCCGCCCGCGCCCTCGTGGCCGCCTTCGTCGGCCGCGCGCGCCTCATCGACAACATGCCGCTGTAGCGGTGCTGCGCCCCGGCGCGCCCGGCGTCGTGGCGCCTGCGTGATACAATGCAGCATGCTGGGGACGCGACGTGGTGCAGCGGGGTGGCGGGCGACGGCGGTCGCCGCGGCAGTGCTGGCGCTCGCCACAGTGGCAGGCTGCTACCACGCGCGCGCCATCGCGCCCGGGTCGCTGGTGGCGCTGGACGGCTACCGCGGCAAGGGGTCGGTCGCGCTCGCCGCGCGCGACGGCGCGCCGGTCCTGTACAGGCACGCCGATACGATCGTCGTGAAGGACGGCGGGACGACGGTGCGGCTGCGGCCGGTCGCCGCGAATTACCGCGCCGAGAGCGGCGAGCTGTTCGTGGAGGGACCCCGCGATCGCAGCGCCGCCGTGAAGCTGGCGGGCGTCGAGTCCGCCACGGTGCGCCGTGCGTGGCTCGACCCCCATCTGCGCACCGGCGGCGCCGTCGCCGGTGCCGTAATCCTGGGGGTCGTCGTGGGGGGGCTCGTGGCGCTGTGCGTCGCCGGCGCCGACTGCGACGTCCCCGTTCTGTTCTGATCGCGGGGGCGCGTGGCGCGCCGCCGCCGTCGTCCGGCGCGGCGCCGTCGTGGTAGCCTCGCGGCCCGTGGCGTTCCTGGTCGACGACGAAGTGGCGGAGCGCGTCCGGCGGCTGGAGCTGCCGTTCAACCGCCACGGACTGGACCCCTACGGCATCTCGCAGGCGTATCTCGCCCGCTTCTTCTCGCTCCTCGGCTGGTTCTACCGGCGCTACTTCACCGTCAGCGTCGCGGGGCTGGAGCACGTCCCGGCGCGCGGGCGGGCGATGATCGTCGGCAACCACTCGGGCGGCTGGGCGCTCGACGGGTTGATGGTGATCGCGTCCATGTTCTTCGAGCCGGAGCCGCCTCGCCTGGCGCAAGGCATGGCGGAGAAGTTTCTCAACGGCTTCCCGGTCGCTTCGACCTGGACGAGCCGCATCGGCCAGCTTACCGGGCTGCCCGAGCACGCGGCCCGGCTGCTGGAAGACGACCGGCTGCTGATGGTCTTCCCCGAGGGCGCGCGCGGCACCGCCAAGCTCTACGGCGAGCGTCACTCGCTGGTGCGCTTCGGCACGGGGTTCGTGCGCCTGGCCGCGCAGACCAAGACGCCCATCGTCCCGTTCGCCTTCCTCGGCGGCGGCGAGGCCGTGCCCACCATCACCAACGCCTATGCCCTCGGGCGCCTCTTCGGCGTGCCCTACGTGCCGGTCACGCCGTGGCTGCTGCCCGTGCCACTCCCGGTGCATTGCTCCGTCCGTTACGACGCGCCCTTGCGCTTCGAGGGCACGGGTGCCGAGGACGACGAGGTGGTGCAAGGCTGGGTCGATCAAGTGAAGGCGCGCATCGCGGCGCTCATCGCGCAAGGACGCGAAGGACGCGTGCTGCAGGGCACAGGCGGCGGCGCGGGCGGCGCGGGCGGCGCGGGCGGCGCGGGAGGCGCCGGCGCCCAGGAGGCGCC
>DASYRF010000087.1:0-3348 GCA_036004705.1 Myxococcota bacterium | reverse complement strand
GCACCGTGCCTTCGAGCACGAAGGGCGGTCCCGGCGGACGTGCAGCCCCCGGCGCCGCCGGGGCTGCAGGCGACACGCCGGCCGCCACGCCGCTGCCACCGCCGCCGCCCGCAGGCGCCGCCCCTCCCGTCGCCGGGCCGGTCGCCGCCGTGCCGCCGCGCGCGCCGCAGCCGCCACGCCATGCAACGGCGGCGACGAGTGCCAGCGCCAGCGCCGCCGCCGCCGCCGCCGCGCCGGCGATTCGCTTCGCACGTGGATCCATGCGTCAGGCATACGACGCCTGCGCTCCGGGGACAAACCGCCCTTGACAGCGAGACGCGCGCGGCCGTATCAACGGACTTCTTCCTGTCGTCGTGGAAGGGGTCGACATGCCCAGCCTCACCAAGGCCGCCAGCCTCACGAAGGCCGAGTTGATCGAGCTGGTCACCAGAACCAAGGGGATGGACGGCCTGAGCAAGAAGGCCGCCGAGGTCCTCGTCGACGCGGTCTTCGACCACATCGAGAAGAGCCTGCGCAAGGGCAAGAAGTTCACCTACCCGCGCTTTGGGACGTTCACCCGCATCGTCCGCCGTGCCCGCAAGGGGCGCGACCCGCGCACGAAGGCCGAGATTCAGATCCCGCGGACTACGACAATCAAGTTCACGCCGGCGCAGTCCCTCAAGACGGCACTGAACCGCCGCGCCTAGAACGGCGAATACCCCCCACCCCAGGTGAGCGATCTTCCTGGGGAGCCGTTCCGCCCGGCGCGCGCCCGCGCTCCCGCCATGATATCCTGTGGTTCATGAACCGGCGCACCGCGGGATGGGGACTGGCCGCGCTCGTCTTGCTCTGGGCGTTTCCGGCGGTAGCCAAGGGCAAGGCGGGGACATCGCTGCCGCCGCTCGACGGAGCCGGCTCGACCAAAGGCGCCGGCAAAGGGCTGCGGCTGGCGCTCCTCGACCGCGCGGTGGCCGGCATCGACATCGAGTCCGTCACGTTCCTGCGCTCGCAGCTCACCACCGCCCTCGAGGCGCTGGAGGCGACCGTCGTCCCCTACGCCGAGGCGCTCGACAAGCTCCCCGACGGACTGCCTGCAGGCTGCGAGGACCGGCCCGAGTGCCTGCGCGACGCGTCCGCGCGCCTGGGCGCGGGGCGCCTGGTGCTGCTTTCGCTGCGTAGCGAAGGGCTTGCCCTCGCCGCCGACTTCACGCTTGTCGAGGGCGCCACCGGTCAGGTGATGGGAACCATCACGCGCACGTTCGTGGGTACGACCACCGACTGGGCCGCCCCGCTGGGCGACGCGGCGCTGGCGCTGGTGCGTCCGCCGCCGGGCAAGATCGAGCTGCGCGCGCTCGTCGAAGGCGCCACGGTCTACGTGAACGGCGCGCTGGCGGGGCTGACTCCGCTACCCGCGCCGGTGGACGCATCGCCGGGCCGGGCGAAGGTCCTGGTCGAGAAGGAAGGCTACGTGCCGCTGGAGCTGACGCTGGACGTGAAGATCGGCGGCCTCGCGCGCGCCGACGCGCTGCTGGTGCCGGGCGCGGCGCCGCGCAAGGGCCACGGCGGCGTCGGCCCGTGGTGGCTGTGGACGGGCGCGGCTGCCGTGCTGGTGGCGGGCGGCGCCGCGGTCGCCGCGGTGTTGTTGATGCAGGCCGGCGGCGGGCCGGAGGCGGAGCTGGGCGTGTTCGGGGCGTCGCCCGGCGGCGCGGCAGAGGCCGGCGAAGTCGCCCCCGGCGGAGGGCGTCGATGAACGAGCGCACGGGGCGTCGTGGCGTGGCGACCGCTCGGAGGACGCTGGCGGCGAGGGCGCTGCTGGCGATGGCGGCGGCCACCTGGCTGGCGAGCGCGGCGACCGGTTGCAGCCGCGGGCCGCGCATACTCGTGGAGGTGGAAGGCCCGGGACTCGCGGGCGTGGGCGTCACGGCCCTGCGGCTGGACGTGTCCGGCTCACCGCTCGACACTGTCTCGGTGACGCTGCCCGCCGAGGACGCGTTCGCCGACGGGCACACGTCCGTGCTCTACCGTCCGAACGGGCCGGCGGGCACGCCCCTCGACTTCGTGGTCACCGTGCTGGATGGTGCGGACGTGCTTGGCACCGGCTCGGCGCTCGACGTTCCCGTCCCGGACCGCGGCGCCTCGAGCGTCACCATCACGCTTGGCGGCGTCGGCTTCGACAGCGGCACGGATTCTGGGCTCGGCGACTCCGGCCCCGCGACCGACGCCGACGCCGGCGGGGGCGGCCCGTGCGGCGACCCCGTCGCGGACGACCATTGCGAGGGCAGCGTGCTCATGGACTGCTTGCCGGCGGGGACGTTCGCTGCTTCACCTTGCGCCGAGATCTGCGCGGAGGGGCCGGCGCGCTGCACGGTGATCGTCCCCAGCGTCGACAGCGTCGCCGTGGCGACGGGCGTACGCGACGCGCTCGAGGGGCCGGTGATGCTCGGCGAGCGCGAAGACTTCGCCGTAGATCTCGGCGACGGCGACATCGAGTTCAACACGGACAGCGGCGAGATCCTGTTCTACGGCGAAGGCGGCAGCACCGCCACGCTGCGCAGCAACGTCACCGGCTGGTCCAACGGTATCTACTACGAGCTGGTCGATCAGAGCGCGCGGCTGTCGGGCGCGCCCGACGTCGGCGCCTTCGTCATGCGCTCGTTCGTCGTCGGCGCGGGCGTGGCGATTCGCGCCACCGGCAGCGCGGCGCTGGCGATTCTGGTGCCGGAAGAGATCAGAATCGCCGGGCCCATCCAGCTCTCGGCCGGCGGCACGGTCGGTACGTCGGCTGGCTCGGGCGGCTTCGACGGAGGGGGCGTGGCGTCCGACGGCTCGGGTCCAGGCGCGATCGCCTGCTTCGGCACCGAAGGCAGCGGCACGGACCACACCGGCGGCGGCGGCGGGGCCTTCGGCGGGGCGGGTGGCTCGGGCGGTGAGGGTGGCAGCGGGGGGCCAGTGGGCCTGGGTGGCGCGGCCACCGACGACCTCTCGGCCGGAGTGTTGTACGGCGGTTGCGGCGGAGGCTCGTCGCAGAACGGCGGCGACGGCGGTGGCGGCGGCGGCGCGCTGTACCTCTTCGGCGCGGCGGGCGTCTATCTCGAGGGCACCGCCACGTTCGACGGCGGCGGAAACGGCGGTGCGAGCGGTGGCGGCAACCAGGGCGGCGGCGGCGGCGGCGCGGGCGGGCGGCTGCTCCTAGAGGGTGCGGTGGTCGTCGTCGCGGGTGGTGTCGTGGTCGCCGCGAACGGCGGCGGCGGCGGCGCGGGTGACGGCGGCGGGAACGGAGCGGCCGGCCAGATCGCGGCGGCCCCGGCCTCAGGCGGCTCCGGTGGATCGGCCGGCGGCACCGGCGGCGCGCTCGCCGGCCCCGACGGC
>DASYRF010000086.1:0-8687 GCA_036004705.1 Myxococcota bacterium | reverse complement strand
CCGCGTCCTCGGGCGTGGGCATGCAGCCGTGCAGACCGAGAGGGTCGGTCCAGTTCACCGGGTCCTGCACGTAGGCGTACAGGTTCGCGCCGCCGGCGGGGCCGATCGGGTCAGGCGTCAGGTAACGCCCGCTGTCGGGGTCGTACCAGCGGAAGAGGTTGTAGTGGAGCCCCGTCTCCTCGTCCTCGTACTGGCCGGGGAGGCGGTGCGGCGTGGTCGTACGCGCGCCGTCGCGCACGCGCGTCCGCCCGAACGCGTCGCGGCGTTCCACCTCCCACGCCACCTCGCCGGCGGCGTCGCGCAGCTCGCGCGGCGTGTCGAGGTGGTCGCGGTGGTAGCTGAACGTACCGTCGGGGCCGACCTTGGCGAGCGGCGCCAATCCGTCGCCGTCGGTGGCGTACCAGGTCTTGGCGCCCGCGGCGCCGATGCGCTCCCAGAGCAGGGCCAGCCCGTCCCAGCCGTACTCGGTGCGCACGCCCTCGTGCGTCCGCGCCACGCGTCGCCCGAAGGCGTCGTACTCCATGTCCGTGGTGCCGCCCTCGGGGTGCACGACGCGCAGGAGACGTCCGTCCTCGTCGTACTCGTAGCGGCGCACCAGGCCGCTCGGCAGGCGCTGTCGCACGAGCCGCCCGCGCTCGTCGTACGTGTGCGTCGGCTCGGCGGCGTCCTCGAGGCCGCCTGCGTCCCGGGGGCCGCCGTCCGGCGCCTCGCCCAGAACCGCTGTGGCGCGGCGCGCGCGCGCCGCCGCGGTCCACGCCTGTAGCCGCTGCCCCACGTAGGCGCCCACGCCGCCCGGCGCGGCGACCACGTTGCCGCCCGGGTCGAAGGCCCAGCGCTCGGCGGCGCCGTTCTCGTGGTCCGCGGAGGCGATGCGCTGTGCGTCGTCGTAGCCGTAGCGGACGCGTCCGTGCCGACTGTCGGTCAGCTCGGCAAGCAGTCCTTCGGCGTCGTAGCGATACCGGCGCTCCTGCAGCAGCGCCGGCGACCCGCCGAGCGAGCCCACGCCCACGCCCGCGCCCGCGCCCGCGACGACGGGCGCCCCGCCGCCGCCGCCGCCACCGCCGCCGCCAGTCGTCGCACGGTGGAGCGCCTGCCCGGCAAGGCGCCCGACCGGATCGTAGGCGTAGTCCTCGACGAGCCCCGACGGAAGCTCCCACGACGCCATCCGCCCGTCGTCGTGACGGGTGAAGCGCTGGCGGCTCCCGTCGGGCAGTGTAAGGGCGACGAGCCCGCCCGCGGCGTCGCGCTCCCACCGCAAGTCCAGACCGTCGCTCGAAGCGAGGCGCGTCCGGCGTCCGGCGGCGTCGTACTCGTAGCGGCGTCGCTCGCCGCCGACGAGCTCCGTCACCATGCGGCCCTCGCCGTCGTACTGGTAGCGCGCCTCCTCGTGCGGCCCGCCTGCCATGTCGCCGGGCCGCTCCACCAGGACGGCCGCGACCTGCCCGAGCGCCGTGTACTCGTAGCGGCGCACCGTGCCGTCGGCGAGGCGCACGCGCAGGAGCCGCCCGAGGGCGTCATAGTCCAGCCGCCGCTCGCCGCCGCCCGGCTCGACGATGCCCACGGGCCGCCCCTCGGCGTCCACGGCGTAGCGCTCGTCGCGCCCGTCGGGCGTCTGCATGCGCACGATGTTCAGGTCGGCGTCGTGCTCGAAGCGGATCTCGGCGCCGTCAGGAAGCACGACGCGGCGAAGGTCGCGGTACAGCCCGTGCTCGTAGCGCGTGACGAAGCCGCCGCCGTCGACGTGCTCGCGCACGCGGCGCATCGAATCCCAGGTCCAGCGGTTGTCGACGCGGTCGCCGTCGCGCGCGTGCACGACGTTGCCCTCAGCGTCGTACTCCCAGCGCGCCGCCGTGCCGTCGGGGCGGTCCATCCGCGCCAGCCGCCCGCCGGCATCCCATGCGTACTGCCAGCGCCCGCGCGCCGTGGTGACGGCCGTGACCTGCCCCAGCTCGTCGTACTCCAGCCGCCAGGTGCCGGCGCCGGCGCGCTCCAGCTGCACGACGTTGCCGTAGGCGTCGTGACGCCTTCGCTCTACGGCGCCGGTCGGCGAAGTCGCCCGCACCACGAGGCCGCGCGTGTCGCGCTCCAGCCGCCGCACCGCGCCGGTGGGCGAAACGTAGGTCTCGACCCGGCCGCCGTCGTCGTAGGCCGCCCGCCACACACTGTCGTCGGGCGCGGTGATGGACAACGGACGATCCGCGGCGTCGTAGGCAAACGTCGCGCGCGTTCCGTCGGGGCGCGTCGTCGAGAGCCGGTTCCCGCGGGCATCGTGCTCCCATTTCCAGACGGCGCCGTCGGGCCGCTCCTCGAGCACCGCGCGGCCGGCGGAGTCGTATTCCCAGCGCGCCGTTCGCCCGCTCGGCCCCACCTCGGCGAGCAGCCGTCCCTGCTCGTCGGCGCGATAGAGCGTGACGTTGCCGTAACCGTCGGTGACGCGCGTGAAGCCCTCGCCGACGAACTCGATCTCGCCGTGGAAGGCGCCGTCGTCGCCGTGCGTGCGCACGCAGCGCCCTTGCCCGTCGTACTCGAAGTGGAAGGCGTAGCCGTTGCGGTCGGCCTCGCGCACCAGCAGATGACCGTCGTCGTAGTCGAACCGCTTGGCCACGAGCGTGCGGTCGCGCGCCTCGCGCAAATCGCCGCGCGAGTCATGCACGTAGCTGGCGAGGTGGACGTCGATCTCGGCGCGATCGGGCGCGTGCACCAGCCGCAGCTGCTCGAGCAGCCCGTCCTCGCCGTACACGAAGCGCAGAGCGCGCCCGGCGCTGTCGCGCAGCCGCGCCGGCCGGCCATGATGATCGTGCTCCAGCGCGACGGCGTTGCCCCACTCGTCCCCGACCGCAACGAGCCGCATCCACGGGTCGCCGGCGCGGCGCGGTACGAAACGGCGCGTGCGGCCCGCTTTGTCGCGCACGAGCAGCCCGCCGCCGTCCTCGCGCGTGAGGTCGAGCTCCTCGGCGGCGTCGAACGCGGTCGCGCCCTCGGCGGAGCCGGGCCGCAACGGCCGCTTCACGAACCCGTCATAGGTGTGCAGGCGCAGGGTCTCGCCGTCGTCGTGGATCCACTCCTCGAACGTATGCCGCCAGCCGGGGCCCACGGTCGAGGCCGGCGCCTCGGCGTACACGCCCTGACCCACGGCGATGCCGCGCGCCGCCAGGCTGGAGTAGTGGCGGCGCAGCTCCAGCGGCAGCGGCCCGGGCAGGCGCACGTCGGCGTCCTCCGTGAACATGTGCCCGTGCACCGCGTCGACCGGGTGCCCGAACAAGCGGCCGCTCGCCTTCTTGATGCCGAACATGATCGCGCCCATCACGAAGTGCTTGATGAGCTGCTTGGCCAGCTCGCCGAAGTCGAGCCCGGCGATCACGTTGGAGAAGCCCAGGCTGAGGGCGTTGGGGATGATGGGGATCTCGCTGCAGGTCGCCGCCCCCATGGGCGTCAGGAGAAGCCCCGGCGGCTGGCCGTTGACCGCCACGCTCGGCGCGCCCAGCACGATGGAACCCGTCATGATGGGCAGCGGAATGAACTTCAGCGCCAGCCCGATGATGGTCTGCACGATCGCCGAGACCTTGTTGGCGACCGTGATCTCCGAGTTGGTGACGACTGAATGGAGGCCGTAGGCGGCCATCGCCGCGCTCAGCGTGGTCAGAAAGATGGTGTTGAGGATCCGCCCCACGCAGCGCGGCGGCGTGGGGATCTCCGTCACGCCCACGAGCGGGATGTGGAAGCCGATCGCGTCGGCGCCCACGCCGGCGGCGGGGCGGCCGTTCACCAGCACCGATACGGCGATGCCGTTGATGATCGGCCCCATCGAGAAGTGCGGGATCATCGGCAGCACCGGCGGCAGCGGCGCGGTGTAGGGGACGACGTTGTGGAACTCGCAGAACGGCGACATGATCGGGTCGAGCAGCTTCGCCACCGGGAAGCACATCACCTTGGGGTTGAGCCCCACCAGGCCGCCCAGCACGTTGACCATGCCCGTGCCGAGGATGCCGACGAAGCCGCCTTTCAGCGCGATCTCGCCGCCCGTCCAGGCGAGCGTCGCCCCGCCGATGCCCAGCTCGGTGTTGCCCGACTCCACCACCGACACGCCGTTGTGCGTGATGGCCTGTGCCAGCAGGCCGTACTTGAGAATGCCCGCCGTCTCCGAGCCGATGATCTTGGTGACGGTGCCCTGCGTCAGCGTGACGGCCTTGATCTTCGACTTCAGCTCGGCGACGGTCCACGCGGCCACGCCCGCCGTCAGGTCGGCGCTGGAGTAGCTGATCTTGGCGTCGGGGGTCTTCTGCGTGCTGGAGGCGCCGACGGTGGTCGTCTGCGACGTCTCGATGGTCACGGTCTGGTTGTTGCCGACGGTCCAGCTCTCGGTGGTGTCGGTCTTGTGCGTGGCGCTCCCGGTCACCGAGACGTTCAGGTCTACGCACTTGAGGTTGATGGACCCGGCCGGCGCCGACCAGAAGATGTCGCCAGTGGCGGCCTGCTGCGTGATGGTGTCGGCGGACGTGTCGATGACGAACGAGTTGTTCTTCGACGAATCGATCAGCGTGATCTTCGGCGAGGCGCCGTCGTTGAACTTCAGCTGGTGGCCGGAGCGCGACTCGAACCACTTGTCGTCGTTCTTGCCGTCGGGGTTGCCGGGCCCGGGAACGTTGTCCTTGCCGTTCCAGACCGAGCCGAACACGTAGGGCTTCTCGGGATCGCCGCCGTGGAACATCAGCAGCACTTCGTCGCCCACCTCCGGCATGAAGTAGCTGCCGCGTCCCGCCCCCGCGTAGAACGTGGCCACGCGCGCCCAGTCGCTTTCCAGCGTCCCGTCCAGCCACGGGTAGCGGACTTTCACGCGGGCGCGGTTGTCCGGGTCCTGATTGTTCGTCACGACCCCGACGACGGCGCCGAAGATCCGATTCCCGTGGCGGTCGCGTGTCTCCGGCATGCGCGCAGCTCCGTCAGCTCAACGTCACGACCGAGCCCTTGACGAGCACGGTGCCCGGGTTGCCGTCGGCCTTGACCATGCCGGCGGTGAGCGTGGCCGCGCCCTGGGCCCCCGCCGAGAGCGTCTTCGATTTCGCCTCGTAGCTGGCGGCGGCGTTCACGGTGATGGGCCCCTGCGACTCCAGGCCGATCTCCGTGCCGGTGAGCTGGTAGGTGCCGATGGTCGCCGTCTCCGTGCCGACGGTCTTCTCGGCGACGTCGCCCTCGACGGTGGTCGTCGCGTACGTGAGCGCCGCGGCGCCGATCGTCGCGCCGACCTGCGCGGAGGCGAGCTGCAGCTTGTCGGCCGTCACGGTGGTCATGGGGCACGTGAACTCCATTTGCCCGTTCACGGCCACCTTCTGGGTGTTGCCGACCGACAGCTTCTCGTCCTTGCACTGCAGCGCGTAGTGGTTCGTCACGCTGTAGGAGGCGTTGTTGGAGACCTGCACTTTGTAGTCGACGCAGGTCATGTTCACCGAGCCCGCCGGCGCCATGATGTTGATGTCGCCCGTCTGTGCCTTCATCGTGATGGTGTCGGCGGCGACGTCGATCACCAGGGAGTTCTTGCCGCTGCAGTCGATGACGGTGATCTTGTTGGCGCCGTCGGTGTCGTCGAAGATCACCTTGTGCCCGGTGCGCAGCTCCACGTGCTTGACGTTGTTCTGGCCATCGGCGTTTCCGGGGCCGGGCACCTTGTCCACGCCGTTCCACACGGACCCGACGACGTAGGGGAAGCTGAAGTCGCCGTGCTCGAAGACGACCAGCACCTCGTCCTCCACCTCCGGCATGAAGTAGCTGCCACGCCCTTTGCCCGCGTAGAACGTCGTCACGCGCGCCCACCAGCTCTCGTCCGCGTCGGACAACCAGGGGAAGCGCACCTTCACCCGCCCGCGGTTGTCCGGGTCCTGGTTGTTGGTGACGATGCCGGTGTACACGCCGAAGAGCCGCCCGGCGCCGTAATCGCTGCGGCGGTCGACCTCGAGGTCGGCGACGGACTCGGCGATGGTGTCTTCGTCGTGGATCATACGGACCCCTGCGTCATGACCGACGAGCCCTTGAAGACGACCATGCCGCCGGCCACCACGACCGATCCGCCGCCGACGACGCACGACTCCGTGCCATCGGCGGAGATCGTCGCCCCGTTGACGGTGTGGGCGGCCGCGGCCACCACCGCCATCTTGTCGGCGGCCATCTGCGCGGAGGTCGTGTTGAGCGTGTAAGTGCCGACCTCGGCGACCTCCTGCTTCAGCGTCTTGGTGACGCTGCCCTGCGTGAGGACGGTGCTGGCGAGCGTCGCTTCGACTGCCAGCGCTTCCACCTGCGTGTTGCTGCTGGTGAGAGCGAACGTGCCCGAGATGGTCGCCTTCATCGAAGGCGTGGCGTGGTCCATCTTCGCGCCGACCTTGATGTCCTGCGTGGCCGAGACGTCGGTCGACTGCGACTTCGCGCCCAGGGTGTGGTCGTTGCCGACGGAGTAGGTGCCGGTGCCGCCCTCGTGCGCCGTGACGTTGAGATCGACGCAGCCGACGTTGATCTTGCCGGCGGGAGCCTCGATGAAGATGTCGCCCGTCTGGGCGGTCACGCTGATCGTGTCGGCGGCGACGTCGATGACGACCGAGTTGTTGCCGCTCGAATCGATGAGCGAGATTTTTTCGGCGCCGGCGGTGTCGTCGAAGACCAGCTTGTGGCCGCAGCGCGACTGGAAGTGCTTCACGTTGTTCTGCCCGTCGGGGTTGCCCGGCCCCGGGACCTTGTCGACGCCGTTCCACAGCGCGCCGACGACGTAGGGGAAATGGAAATCACCGTGCTCGAAGCAGACGAGCACCTCGTCGTCCACCTCGGGCATCAGGTAGCTGCCGCGCCCGCGGCCGGCGTAGAAGGTCGCCACGCGCGCCCACCAGCTCTCCTCCGCTTCGGAGAGCCACGGGAACTTCACCTTCACGCGAGCGCGGTTCTCGGGATCCTTGTTGTTCGTGACGATCCCCGGATAGACGCCGTAGAGGCGCCCCTCCTCGAACGCGTCGCTGGACTGGATGTGCCGCCAAGGTTCCACTGGGGCCTCCGTTGACTCAAGCAGGGGACAGTCGTCCCCGCCGGCGAGCGCAACCCCCCGGAAGCAGCCGCGCCCGCGCCGGCCACACCACGTCGAATTCCAGGAGAGCAAGACGCGTTCCAGGGAGCGCCGACCCGCGCCCTTCACCACGTGTGGGTGCGCGTAGGTGGTGCGCCGCGTCAGGCGCCGGGCGCAGCGGCCACCTCCACCGGCTCGATGACGATCTTTCCGATCCCCTTGTCCCACAGCGTCTCGTTGCTGGCGTAGGAGACGGAGCCCGACCAGCACTGGTACAGGCGGTCCTCCTCGCGCAGGACGGCGACCGTCGTCAGGCGCATCGGCACCTGGCGCAGGCCCTCCTTGCACAGGTCGAGCGCCACGCGCACGCCTTCGCAGGGGAGCTGAAAGCGGCACAAGCCGGTTCGGTCCATGCCGTGAAGCGCCAGCCACTCGTCGCCGCGCAGCAGCGGCAGCACGAGTCCCGGCGACGCGCCGTTGAAGAACTCCGCGTCGAGCTCGCGCACCTCGCCGCCGCGCGCCTCGATGCCCGCGAAATCGTGCGCTTCGGCCCACAGGGCGCGCGAGGCGCGCGGCACGCCGGCCTTGGCGGCGCGCGGAAGCCATCCCTTGCCGTACCAACCGAACCCTGCGGGCTGCGGCGTCTCGAGTAGGCGGTCGTGCGGCACGAGGATGCGCTCCGGCGTGAGCCGGTCGCGCGGGTCCTCCAGGTTCGGCAGCGGCATTCCGTCGACGCTCGGCCCGGCGTTGGGGCCCCCCAGCGCGAAGCCCGTGCCAACGGGGTTCTTGGGAAAGGGGAGTCCGCCGCCGGGCGCCGCCTCGGGATCGATGCCGCCGTACGCGTACTCGTAGCGGAGCGGCATCTCGTCGAACGGGAGCGGGTACGAGAACGACGGCGTGAGACCGCCCGGCTGCGTGCAGAAGCGGTCGCCCACGACGAGGATCTCCTTGCGGGCCACGCCCTCGACGTCCACGGCCACCGTCATCTGTTCCACGGGCTGCCCGCCCGGCGCGTAGGCGCGCGCGTTGACCACCACATCGGTCTTCGGCTTGCACGGGACGTTGTCGGCTTCGTGCTTGAGGCTCGAAAGCAGCGGCTCGGTCTCCTCCCAGTACACGTCGGCGGTGAAGAGCGGCAGCTGCGCCTCGTCGGCACGGGCGCGCTCGCCGTGGGCGATGCGGTAGGTGCGCTTGCAAACGACACCGAACTGCAGCGAGCCGTCGTCGAAGCTCTGGTACGGCAGGAACATGTAATAGAAGCCGTTGAGGTCGAGCATGGCTCAGGTGGGCGGCGGCGGCGGGCCGTTGTCGAAGCCGCACTTCTCGCAGAAGCGCCCGCCGAGCGCGAGCGGCACGTGGCAGCGCGCGCAGTCGCGCGGCACGAGCACGTGCGTGCCGTCCCGATCGACGCCGTCGGGCGACGCGACCGCGGCGGGCGGCGGCAGGTCGAAGATGTGCGTGGGCGGATCGGTGGCCGGCGGCGGCGCCGCCGGCGCGGGCGCAGCGGGCGCGCGCGCGAACCCGGGCGGCAGGTCGAACGCCGCCAGCGTCGGCGGCTCCGCCCCGCCGCTTTCGCCCTCGGCGGTGCCAGGGACGCGCGATTCCGACGTGATCTCGTCGTCCAGGGGGGGGCCATCCCACCCCCCCA
>DASYRF010000085.1:0-2439 GCA_036004705.1 Myxococcota bacterium | reverse complement strand
CCTGGATCGTCGATTTGCCCAGCCGCGCCGCCGCTGCCGCCGCCGGCGCGGTCCCGGCCGCAACCTCGCGCTCAGCCTCGGGCAGGGTCACCTCTTGAAGATCGTGCGTGCGTCGCTGTTGTTCATCTGCCTCTTCGGCCTTTTCGCCGCCCGGGTCGAGGGGGGGCATGAGATTCCGTTCTCGCCTTCGTTTTATCCGCATGAGATCAGCGTCGAGGTGATGCCGGCGGCGGCAGCGGCGGCGCGGCTGGGCAAATCGACGATCCAGGGATATGTCGGGCCGGATCCGTTCGCGGCGGGGGCGGTGCCGGCGCACGTGACGTACGCGGAGTCTCTCGAATCGTACGTCGTCCTCACGTTCGGCAGCGCGACCGGAGCCCTCGCTGAGGCGACGGGGCGGTGTGCGGCGGCGGCGCGGACGGCGCGGGCGCTGGGGGCGGCCAAGACGGACGTCGTTGTGCACCCGTATCCGGTGACGCCGTTTCACGGTGATTATCTGCAGCACGTCGACCAGGCGGGCGCCGTGCGCAAGCGCGTGGCGGACGCGAGCGGCCACGACCCGAAGATCCGCGCCGTCGGCCGGCGCCTCACCGATGCGCTCGCCGCCGCGAAGGTGAAAGCAACGGACGGAGAGGCCGAGGCGACGCTCGAGGAGATTCCGGTCGATCGGCTGCTCGCGCCCGCCGAGACGCGCCTCGATGGCTGGCTCGGCCCGCCGTGGATCAAGGACGGCTGGTTTCAGACCTACCTGCTCCAGCGTGACCACGTCGGCGACGCGGCGGCGCGTCGCGCGCTCGACGACGCCGTGCGCCAGCGTCAGGCCGGCGACGATCTCGTCGGCCGCGTGAACCTGGAGCGCCGCCTCGTCGCGCTCGCGACGCGCGACTGCCACCGCGTGACGGTCGGCTACACGCTGCGCCGCGAGGCGCTGAGCGCCGAGTACTCGGACGGCATCGAGAACATCGCGTACGACGCCCAGGCCGGCATCGCCTCGCCGATCTTCGTGCGCACCGCGAAGCTCAAGGACTTTCCGTGGAACGGCGTCCTGCGCCTGGGCGCCGAGCGCCGCGCGACGGCGGCGTGGAACCCCGTCTCCGGCTTCGGGGACGCGACCGGGCGGTTGCTGTGGGCGGCCGTCGGCGATCCGGCGCTGCTGCCCGCGCCCAGCGGCGCCGGCTGGATCGCCAACCGCGTGCGCCCGCTGCCGGAGGGCACGTCGCCCGGCGCCGTCGAGGCGCCCGCGGACGCGCTCGTTCCGGACCCGCTGAACGCCGGCCTGCGCCCTGCCGGCCGCCCGACGCTCGCCGCGGCCCGGATCGTCTATCGCGTCCGCGCCTCCGCCTTCCACGACGGGCTGAAGATGAGTCCCGCCGATCTGCTCTACCCCTACGCGCTCGCGTTCCGCTGGGGAACGCCGGCGGCCACGGCATCGTCCGGCGCGCGCGCGACTCCGGCGCGGCACGATCCCGAGATCGCGCGCGCCACCGCGCTGCTGCGGGAGTCCGTGGCCGCGGTGAAGGTCGTGCGCGTGGACAAGGAGATCCAGGACTTCGGCGAGGTGCAGCTCGTGTACGACGTGCCGGAGATCCACGTCTATCTCCGCTCCGCCGTCGATCCCGCGTTCGCCGCCGCCGTCGCGCCGCCCTGGTCCGCGGTGCCGTGGCAGGTGCTGGCGCTCATGGAGGAGGCGGCCGCGCGCGGCATCGGGGCTTTCTCGGAGGCCGAGGCGAAGCGGCGCGGCGTGTCGTGGCTCGATCTGGTGCGCGACCGCAAGGTGCGCGACGGGCTGTCGGCGCTGGTGGCCGGCTTCGAGCGCCGCGCATTCGTTCCCGACGCGCTGCGCGGCGTGGTCACGGTGGACCAGGCGCGCGAGCGGTGGGCCGCGCTGCGCCGGTTTCACGCCAAGCACGGCCATTTCCTGGTGACCAACGGGCCGTACCGGCTCGACCGCTGGTCGGCGGAGGCGGTCACGCTCGGCGTCTTCCGCGATCTGACGTACCCGGTCGGCGTGGGGGCGTACGACGACCAGGCGCTGCCGCTGCGGGCGTTCGTGCGCCGGGCCGAGCGCGCGGGCGATCGGCTCGAGATCGAGGCGGACGTCGAAACGCTGGTGAAAGGGGGGCGGTCGTATAAGATCGAGCGCGAGCCGTTCCGTCCCGCTCCCGCCGGCGAGAAGATGCCCGACACGCTCGTGGCGCGCTACGTCGTCCTCGGTCCGGGCGACGACGTCGTCGCGGCAGGGACGTCGCGCCAGCGGGACGGCGCCCGGCTCATCGTCGACCTGAAGGGACGGCTCAAGCCGGGCGCGTACCGCGTGCTCCTGGCCCTCGAGCTCAACGGCAACAGCATGAAGCCGGAGGTGAAGGTGATCGCGTACCGCGTGGCCGACTGATGGACGTTCTCGTCATCCACCTCCTGAACGCGCTGCTGTACGCCTCC
>DASYRF010000084.1:0-9615 GCA_036004705.1 Myxococcota bacterium | reverse complement strand
GCGCCACCAGCAGCGCGGCGCGCACCTCGCCGGCGCTGCCCGCCGCCACGCGGAAGTGAAAACTGCGATCGCGGCCCGCCCGCCGCCGCCCTTCGCCGAGGTTGAGCGAGATCGATGAGGCCGCCCGCCGGAGCTGGTTCGCCAGGTCGGCGTCGCGCGTTTGCAATTGCGCCACCGGGCCGCGCAGCGTACCGATGAGCTGGATCGAGACTTCGAAGGCGTCGAACATGTGAGCGTCTCCTTGCGTGGTGGGGTTCACGCCCACCCCCGGCGCAGGCGACGTGCCGACCCGCTCCGCGCCCCCGCCCCGCTGTCGGGTTGGCGCGGCGCCTGCGCCGCTCAGGGCGGGAACTCCACCGCGCAAGGAGACGCGTCGCACGACGCCTGACACCGCGGTCCAGGATCGCAGCCGCACCCGGAACCGAAGCCGTACCCGCAGCCGCAGCCGCAACCGGAGCCGGAGCCGGAGCCGGAGCCGGACCCGCAGCCGCAACCGCAGCCGCAGCCGCAGCCGGAACCGCGGCCGCTGCCAGAGCCGGAACAGCAGCCGCAGCCGCCGCGGCAGCCGCAGCCGGAACCTAGCGCTCGAGGCGCTGGAGGAGCTGCTCGGCGTCGGCTTGGGCGTCGAGGAGCGCCTTGAACGTCTCGTCGCGGAGGGCGAAGGCGAGCTGCGACAGCGCCAGCAGGTGCAGCTTCGGAGTGGGGCTCAGCAGTAGGAAGACCACGCGCACGAGCTGGCCGTCGAGGGCGTGCCAGTCTACGGCGCGCTGTAGGTAGCAGAGCAGCACGGTGGGGAGCTCGGCGCGCACGGGGCCGGGGTCACGCGGATGGGGAACGGCGATGCCGCCGCCGAGCGCCGTCGAGGCCAACGCCTCGCGGCCGAGGAGCAGCTTCAGCAGCGCCGCCCGGTTCAGGCCCGCCGGCACGCCGGGGAGGCGCGTGACCGCCTCCAGCACGGCGGAGACCGAATCGCCCGCCACGGCGCGGTGAACGCCGCCGCGGCGCAACGCGTCGGGGAGTGAGAACGGCGCGGGGCGGACGGGCGAATCGGGCGAATCGGGGACCACGGGAGCGTGCCGCGGGGCCGCCGCGCCCGCCTAGCGGCGGCGCACGCGCAGGAGGTTGATCGTCTCGATGAGCTTCTGCTTCAGCTCCTCGCGTACGGCCTTGCGCAGCACCTCCTGAAGGTTGGGCAAGCAGCGCGCGTCGGCGATCTTCTGCAGGGCGTCGCACACGGCGATGACGACGTCGCCGGTGGGGTCGTTGAGCGCTTCGATCAAGTAGACCGAAGCGTCCTTGTTGCCGATCTGCCCGAGCGCGCGGGCGGCGGCGATGCGCAGGTGCTTCTCCACGTCCCAGGCGTGCACGCTGGTGCGGCGGTACTTGTCCTGCAAGACGCGGATGATGGGATAGGTCGACGCGTCCTCCGCGAGCCGACCGAGCACCACGAGCGACGCCGTCATCACGACGGGCGTGGAACGCTCGATCTTCTGGTGCAGCAGCGGCACGATCACGCGGCGGCGCGCGTCGCCGGGCGGCGGGATCTCGATGCCGGCGGCCACCTCGGCGGCAGCGGCCTGCAGCTCGGTCGTGTCGTCGAGCCGGCCGAGCAGCTCGGCGAGCTCGCCGATCTGATCGGCGGTGACGTTGTTGCGCAAGCGCGCGATGGCGCGCGCCACCGTGCCGGCGTTCGAGCTGGCAAGGTCCAGCACCAGGCCGGCGATGCCGGAGGCGCCGTCCGACGAGGGCGCCGCGCCAGCCGCCGCGCCCTTGCCCTTGCCCGCCGCGGGCTTCTTCGCCGCGGGCGCCGCCGCGACCGGCGCCGCCTTCGCGCCGCCCGAAGCCTTGCGCTTCGCGGTGGTCTTCTTGGCGGGCTGGCTCTTCGTCTCCTCGGCCATCGGATCCTCCCTCGGCGGATGTTCAGAGCGCGTTGTTATCAGAGAGCTACTGGTGCGTGCAAGATGTGGTACCAGGCACCATGGCCGCCGGCGCGGGCGACACGACGAGCGGGCGTCTGGCGCGCTCGTCGTGGCTCTCCTTTTTCCGACGCGGCGACGCGCGTTACGTCTGGCACGAGTTGACGGGCGCCGTGCTGGAAATGTCGCCGGGAATACTGGACTTCTTGCTCTCGTTCGACGGTGGCGTAGCCGGCGGGGCGGGGTCGGCCGCGGGCCCGGCGGCACGTTCGGTCGCCGCCCCCGAAGGGCGCGCGGAGGTCGAGCGCGCGTTCGTGCGGGCGCGTTGTCTGGTGGCGGCGGGCGAGGCAGGCGAGCCCGAGCGCCGCGCGCTTGACGACTGGTACCTGGTGCCGATGCACTGGGCCGTCTGGGAGGAGACGGCCGATGGCGGCGTGGTGCTGTGGCTGGCAGACGGACGCGCGCGCCCGCTGGACGCCACCGAACGGGCGCTATGGAAGCGCACGCACGACGGCGCCCGCGCCAAGGCGTGGCCGGCGCTGGGCACGCTCGCCGCGACGCTCGGCGCGAGCGCGCGCGACGCCGCGTTCGCCCTGACACGCGCCGCCGTGGGCTATCTCAAGCTCGCCCGCGACGTGGATCCGATGCCGCCCGGACTCCACTCGACCATGCCGTTCGAGCGCTTCGACCCGAACCCCGCGCCCACGTCGCCGACGCCGACGCCGACCACGACGCCGACGCCGACGCCGAGCACGACGCCGACGCCGACCATGCGCACGACGCCGACCACGACGCCGACGCCGACCACGACGCCGACGCCGACCACGACGCCGACACCGAGCACGACGCCGACGCCGACGCCGACCACGACGCCGACGCCGACGCCCGACCCCGCCGACCTGCACGCCTACCACCGTCACCAGATCACCTCCGCGGCGCAGCAATTCGACGAGCGGGAGACCACGCTGTCGCACTTGTTCCGCGATCCCCACCCGATGCTGGGCGGCCGCAGCTACGGCGAGGCGCTGGCCGAGGCGCTCGTCGAGCGCGGGCTTCCCGCCGCGCCGGTCGTGGTGGAGGTCGGCGGCGGCACGGGGCTCGTGGCCGCGCGCCTGTGGGCGGCGCTCGCCGCGCGCGCCGCGCCCGGGCCGCTCGGGCCGCAGGCACGCCACTTCGCCGCCGACCTGGCCCCGGCGCTCCTGCGCGCGCAGCGCGAGACGCTGGGGCCGCTCGGCGCGGCGGGCGGGGCGCTGCCGGGACGCGTCGCTTGCCTCGGCGCCGACGCGCGCCTCCTGCCCCTGCGCGACGGTTGCGCCGATCTGGTGCTCGCCAACGAGATGGCCGGCGACCTCCCGGCCGGCGCCGGCCCGCGCGCGCTCGTGCGCGCGGCGGCGCGGCTGCTGCGCCCGGGCGGCCTCTTGTTCCTGTCGGAGTTCGGCGACCCCGAGCGCGCTCCGGTGCGCTCGACCCATCTCGACCACGACGAGCACTCGCTGCGCTTTCGCGACCTGGAGGACGAGGCGCGCGCCGCCGGCCTCGCCGCGGAGCTCTGGTGCATCCCCGACCTGCTCGACTTGCGCGACGCCGGCGAGGCGCTCTGGACGACGCGCGGGTCGTTCGCCGCGCTGCGTGCGCTGTGCGCCGCGCGCGGGCTCGCCCTGGAAAAGCGCGCCTGGCTGCGCGGGCCGCTGGAAGAGGCGTTGCGCGGCGCGGGCATCGACCCGGCGCGGGTCGGCGGGCTGCGCTACGGCCACTCCGGCGCGCGCGTCATGGGCCTGCGGCCACGCGAGTTCTGGGCGCTCGTGGCGCGCAAGCCTGTTACACTCCGCGCGTGATCCTCGGGCTGGGCGTCGACGCCTGCGACTGCCTGCGTATCCGCAAGGTGATGGAGCGCCAAGGCGACCGTTTCCTCAGCCGGGTGCTCACGCCCGAGGAGTGGGAGTACTGCCGCCGCAGCGCCCACCCGTGGGAAGGCGTGGCCGCGCGCTTCGCCGCCAAGGAGGCCTGCTCCAAGGCGCTGGGCGTCCCCGACGGCATCCGCTGGCACGACGTCGAGGTGCGCCACGCGCAGCGCATGCCGGTGCTGCTGCTGGACGGCGTGGCCGCCGCCGCCGCCGAGACGATGGGCGTGCGCGCCACGCACCTGGCGCTCACGCACGAGCGCACGATGGCGGTCGCCGTCGTCGTGCTCGAAGGCTGACCGCGGGAGCGCGCGCACCTCGCCATGGATCCAGCGAACTTCCTGCTGACCGCCGCCGAGATGCGCGAGATGGACCGCGTGTCCATCGAGGAGTACGGCGTCCCGGGCCTGGTGCTGATGGAGAACGCCGGCCGCGGCGCGGCGGCGGCGGCGCTGGAGCTGTTTCCGCTGCGGCGCGGGACCGAGCGCGTGGCGGTCGTGTGCGGGCCGGGCAACAACGGGGGCGACGGCTACGTGGCCGCGCGCCACCTGGCGAACCGCGGCCTCGACGTGCGGGTGCTGCTGGTCGCCGACCGCGCGCGCATCACCGGCGACGCGGACGTGCAGCTGCGCATCCTGGAGCGCATGCACGCCGCCATCGTCCCGGCGGCGCGCCCCGGGGCGCTGCTCGAGCCGGAGCGCGAGTCGGGGCTGGACCTGTTGCGGGCCGACCTGGTGGTGGACGCGCTGCTCGGGACCGGGCTGGCGCAGGAGGTGCGCTCGCCGTACCGCGAGGCGATCGCGGCCATCAACGCCGCCGCCGCGCGCGTGCCGGTCCTCGCGCTCGATCTCCCTTCCGGCATCGACTCCGACACGGGCGCGGTGCGCGGCGTGGCGGTGCGCGCCACCGCCACGGCCACGTTCGCCTTCCCCAAGCGCGGCCTCTATCTGTATCCGGGGCGGGCGCACGCCGGCACGGTGCGTGTCGTGGACATCGGCATGCCGCTCGAGGTCGCGCGCGTACGCGGCGCGACCGCCGGGCTGCTCGACGCGGCGCTGGCGCGGGCCGGCATTCCGCCGCGCCCGCCCGACGCGCACAAAGGCACCTACGGCCATCTGTTGGTGTGGGGCGGGTCGCCGGGCAAGGTCGGCGCGGCCGTGCTCGCGGCGCGCGCGGCGCTGCGGACCGGCGTGGGGCTCTGCACCGTTGCCGCGCCTGAGTCGTCGGCGACCGCTTTGCACGCCGCGGCGGCAGAAGCGATGTTCGAAGCGCTGGGGCCGCTCGGCGGAGACGGCGACGGCGGAGGCCGGGGCGGCGGCGGCGACGGCGGCGGCGGCGGCGGCGGCAGCGGGGCCAGCGAAAGCGACGGCGGCAGCTCCAGTGTCCGAAGCGACCCGGGCAGCCCCTCGGACGCCGGCGCGGCGGCCCCCACGGACGCCGGTGCCACCGGCGCAGGGGCACTCGCCGCGCGCCTGCTGGCGCTGGCCTCCGCGCGCAGCGCCGTTGCGGCGGGGCCGGGGCTCGGGCAATCGGCGGCGGCGGCTGCGGCGCTCGCGCATCTCGTCGCCCACTCCCCCGTCCCCCTCGTCCTCGACGCCGACGCCCTGAACCTCGTCGCCGCCGCCGGGCCGCGCCTGCTGGACGGCGCGCGCGCCCCCGTCGTGCTCACGCCGCATCCCGGCGAGATGGCGCGCTTGACGGGCCTGTCGACGGCGACCATCCAGGCCGACCGCGTCGCCGCCGCTCAGAG
This sequence comes from Myxococcota bacterium, assembly GCA_036004705.1. GTDB lineage: Bacteria > Myxococcota_A > Polyangia > DASYRF01 > DASYRF01 > DASYRF01. The sequence continues at coordinate 4,048 of DASYRF010000084.1, read as the reverse complement.
CTTCGCCGGCGCGCATCGCGTGCACGTCGTGCTCAAAGGCGCTTCCACCGTCGTCGCCCACCCCGACGGCACCGTCTGGGTCTGCCCCGCCGGCAACCCGGGCATGGCCACGGGCGGCGCCGGCGACGTGCTCACCGGCGTCATCGGCGCGCTGCTGGCGGCGCGCGTCGAGCCCGGCGTCGCGGCGCGTACGGGCGTCTACCTGCACGCGGCGGCGGGAGACCGCGCCGCGGCCCACCGCGGCCTGGCGGCCCTGTGCGCCGGCGACCTTCCGGACGCCATCGCCGAGGTGCTGCTCGACTGGAAGTGCTGACGTGCTCGTCCTGGAGGACCTCGACGCCGCGGCGGTACGCGCCGTGGCGGCGGCGCTTGGCGCGGAGCTGCGCGCCGGAGACGTCGTGGCGCTGGCCGGCGAGATTGGCGCCGGCAAGACGTTCTTCGCGGGAGGGCTCGGCGCGGGCCTGGGGCTTCCTCCGGACGCCCGGGTCACCAGCCCGACCTTCACGTTCCTCAACGTGCACCTCGGCGGGCGGCTGCCGTTCTACCACCTGGACCTCTATCGGCTGCCGGGCGAAGGCGCCGCGGCGCTGGCGGCGCTGCGCGCGCTCGGCCTGGACGAGCAGCTCCCCGCCGAGAACGGCGCGACCGCGGTGGAGTGGCTGGAGCGCTGCCCCGGCGCGGCGCCGGCGGCGTACCTGCGCGTGACCCTGGCCGGCGCAGGCGACGCGCCACGGCGCCTGTGCGTCGAGGCGGTGGGCGGCGAGGCGGCGGCCGCGCGCGTGGCCGCGCTGGAGCGCCGCTACCCGCGCCACCCAGGCTCGTAGCGCTCGTGGCCGGGTGTCGAGCGGGCAGCGAGAGCGGCGCTACTTGCGCCCCAGCTCGTAGCGCTCCCGGCAGGTGTACTCGCACGTGTCGGCGCGCGTGCAGCGGTAGGCGCAGCCGTACGAGTGCTCCAGCGCCAGGAGCGGCAAGCCGTAGGCTTCGCCGCGGCCGAACCACTTCTGCAGCTGGCGTGCCTGATCGCGCAGCTCGCCCAGGTCGTGCGCGTAGGGCGAGTCGATGAAGCCGAGCCGGAAGGCCTGGTCGCGCGTGGGGCGGTCGGGAACGACCGCCAGCTCCCCCGCCGCGTCGCCCCACAGCTTCAGCTCGTGCAGCTCGCGCGCCACGAAGAACAGCTCCACGTCGAGCGTGCGGCCGGCGAGCGCGTCGAGCGTCTCCAGCAGGGCGTCGCCGTCGGCCGCGCCCTCCAGCGCCTTCACCGCCTTGGCGCCGCCGTCGTGCAGGGCGGTGCGCAGCGGCAACACCTCGACGAGCGCGCGCGACGCCGCGCGCTCCAGCTCCTGCTGCACGAAGTAGCCGCGCGTGCCGAGCACGTCCTCGAGCACGACGTTGTCGACGAAGAGCTCCTTGAAGACGCCGGCAGCCTCGAGCGCGCGGTAGGCCGCGGCGCTGGCCCCGGGCGCGAGCCGCGCACGGTAATGGATGGCGCCCAGGCAGGCCACCCGGAACACGAAGTAGGGCTTCTTGGCCGCCTTGTACTCGGCGGCGGAGAGGCCCACGTCCGTGGCGCGTGGCACGCCGCGGAACGGCCCCGCCGGACGGGCGCGCCAGAGCTCCATCACGCGTCCGAGCGTCACCGTCAGCGCCGCGTCGCCCACCTCGAGCGGCGGATGCTCCACCGGACGGAACTGCACCGGCGAGACGATGCGCGCCACGGCGGGGGCCGGGGCGGAGCGCGCGCCCGAGCCCGCGCCCGCCGCGACGCCGGCGGCGCGGTCGCCGTCGCCTCTCGCCGTCACCCCTGCGCCGCCGCCGGCGGCGCGCGGCCCGGCGCCGGACGCCGCCGTCGCCTCCGACGCATCGTCGCCAAAGTCGTCCTCGTCGTCTCCGGCCGGCGCGCCGCCGCCGTTCGCGCCCGGCGCTCGCCTTGACGCTCCCGCCGCCGCGCCCGCCGCCGCTTCCCCCGCTCCGCCCTCGCCGGCCGCCGCCCCCGCCGCCAGGTCCGCCTGCGCCTTCTGCTGCGCGGCCTGCTCCTTCAGGATCTCCTCCTCGTCGACCGATTCGACGAGCTTGAAGATCATCTCCGCCTTCGACGAAAGCCCCCACGCCACGCCTAGCTTTCGCAGGTAGCCGCACCCCGCCACCCACTGCACCCAGGCCGTGAAGCTCGGCAGATTCGGCTTTTCGCCGCGATAGGAAAACGACGTCACCAGGCGGTACAGCGGCTCGGTGCCCTGCACGCGGTCCTTGATCTGCACGAAGCAGAACTTCACCAGCAGCTCGTTCTGCGTGAAAATCCGCTTGAAGACCTCGTCCTTCTGGAGGTCGAGGGAAGGCTTCTCCAGCAAGCCGCTGGCCCACGGGCCCGGCGCCAGCTTCTCCTCGGCGCCGGCGCTCACGTCGAACAGGGCGAACAGCCGCGCGAACTGCTCCTTGTCCCAGAAGCCCATCGTCGCGGCCCACTCGCGCACCGCCCGCTGCGTCGGGTGGAAGTCGCGCACGAACGTGAGCACCTGCACGAGCCTCTCGACGTAGTCGTCGGGCCGCACGCCCGGGAACGCCGGGAACTCTGTCACCTGCGGCATGGGCCGATTCGTATCAGAGCCCGCGCCCGCCCGCTACTTGCCCTTGAGCTTGAAGAGCTTGGCGCGCGCCATCGGCGCCCACACGCTGGCGCCGAACTTCGTGGCGACCACCTTGTACTCGTCGCGCGCGCGCGCGTAGTCGGACATCGTCTCCAGCGCCGTCCCCAGGTAGTAGCGCGCGTCGTCCTCCAGCGACGGGTCGAGCCGCTGCTCCAGCGCGTGGTGCAGCTCGTCGGCGGCTTCGCGGAAGCGCCCCAGCTGGTAGTGCACCAGCGCCAGGTAGTACCAGGCCTGCGCCGAATGAGGCGCGTCGTCCTTCATCTCCAGCGACGCCTTGAACTCCGCTTCCGCCTTCTTGAGGTTCTTGTCGTCGTAGAACGCCTTGCCGGCGTCGAACGACTTGCCGCTCAGCTCCACGCGGAAGCGCTCCACGGCGGCGGCCAGCACTTCGCGCTCCGTCTCGGTGAAGCCCGACATGTCGACCGCCTCGTACGCCTCGATGGCTTCGTGGCGCTTGTTCGTGCGCACCAGGAGCCAGATCTCGGCGGCGCGGCGGCCGGCGCCTCGCGAGGCCTCAATCTCGGCCGCCAGCGTGGCGGCGCGCGCGCGCTCCACGTCGGCGCCGCCGCGCAACGCTTCCACCTCCGCCGCCGCCGCGCGCGAGCGCGCCTCGAACGCGGTCCACAGCCCCACCGCCGTGATGGCCGTCGCCACCAAGTAGGCGATGACGACGGCGCGCACCAGGCGGCGCGATCGCCCCGCCTCCTCGCCGCCGATACGCTTGACCTGCGCTTCGAGCTGCTTGACCTGATTGTCGGCGCGGATGATGGCGTTCCGCGTCTCCAGCACCTCGCGGCGCAGCTCTTCGACGTTCTCCTGCATGGGCGTGGCCCGCCAGCGGCCGGCGGGGCGCCCATGTTAGCATGCGCCCCATGGAACTCGACCTTTCTCACGTGCTGGTCACCGGCGCGTCCGGCGCGCTCGGCGGCGCCGTGGTCCGGGCCTTGCTCGGGCGCGCCATCCGGGTCAGCGCCGTCGCCAGCCCCGGCAAGATGGAGTCGTGCGCAAAGCTCGGCGCCGAGGGCGGGCGCCTGCTGCTGCTGGAAGGAAACGTGGCTTCGCAGGCCGAGTGCGAGCGGCTGTGCAACCAGGCCGAGGCGGCGCTGAACCCTCTAGACGGCGTGGTCGCCTGCGCCGGCGCCTGGCGCGGCGGGAGGCCGATGTGGGACGCCCCCGAGACCGAGCTGGACGCGATGATGACCGCCAATTTCCGCACGGCGTTCTTCACGCTGCGCGCCGCGGCGCGCCGCATGGTCGCGCGCGGACGCGGCCGGCTGGTGGCGGTCGCCGCCGGCGCAGCGCTGCAGCCCGACGCCGGCGCCGGGGCCTACGCGGTGTCCAAGGCGGCGGTGGTGCAGACGGTGCGCGCGCTGGCCGCCGAGCTGCGCGGCACGGGCGTGACG
>DASYRF010000083.1:0-20276 GCA_036004705.1 Myxococcota bacterium | reverse complement strand
GACGATCCTCGCCGCGCTGGGACTGCTCGCGCTCGCGCCGCGATGCCGGAGGAGGGGCTTCGATGCGCGGCGCCTCGGATGCCGCCGAGGAGCTTCGAGCTCCGAGTAGGCTGAGACGGCTCCCGCGTGCGGCGGGCGGGCCGGCTCAGTTGTTGTAGCCGTAGCCGATGCACCCGGCGTCGAACTCGCTGAGGGCCGGGTAATAGATCGTCGCCTGCGCGCCCTCCGGCGGAACGGTGGTGAAGATGAGCTGGTAGTCGCCGGGGCAGCTGTCGTTGAAGCGCAGCGTGTACTCGGTCGGGTCGAGCACGTAGACGTTGGCGCCGTCGCGCACCTCCACGCGGATCTCGTCGCGCGTGATGCCGGGGCAGGGCGGCTTGCTGAAGCACACCGCGCTCAGCAGCTCGTTGCCGATGGCCATCCCGATGTCGAGCAACGCCGGCGAAAAGTCGGCGTCGCAGATGGACGCCACACGCGCCGTGGGCTCGAAGGAGCGGGTGTAATCCTCGAGGCGCGGCGCCGGAGCGGCGCGGCCAGCGGCGCTCTCGCAGATCGGGGACAGCTCGTCGGGGTGCTCCGGATCGGGGTCGGCGAAGACCGGGCCCTGGCTCATCCCGTCCTCGTCGAGCCCGATGATCGCGGCGGTGAACACGCGGCCCATCGGACGGCGCGCCTCCATCGCTCCCACGAACGTCGGAACCGGCGTCAGGAACTCGTTCTGGTTGATGGCGCAGTCGAGGTTGTTGGTGATGGAAGGCATGAACTGGCACTGCCCCGGCCAGTCAGGGTCGTGGCAGACGGAGCAGTCGTCCTCGTCCCCGACGAAGAGCACCGCCAGCAGCGAGTCGGGGCGCAGGAAGCCGGCGTTGGCGCCGGCGTCGTCCACCAGGGGCGGGCTCAGCGCCAGCTCCACCGCGGCCAGCGCGGCCTCACCGCCGAAGCCGTCGATGCCCACCTGGGCGATGCAGCGGAACGTGCGCGCCAGGTCCACCGTGTTGGCGGTGAGGATCTTCGGCAGCGGGTTGGGCAGCCCCGTGGTGCAGTCCTGCGGCGGCGGCAGCGCCACCATGCAGTCCATGTCGTTCATGATGGGGTTCGGGACGTTCTGCAGGCGGCCCGACTGCGCCGGGTCCATCGTGTCCGTGGTGACGACCGAGATGTGAAAGTCGACGTCGGCGAAGGCCGTCAGCCCGTCGATGAAGCTCTGGAAGCTCGCGCGCAGGTTGATCTGCTCCTCGCACATCGACCCAGAGTTGTCGATCACGAAGAGGATGTCCGCCTGGTTGGAGAAGATTTGGTAGAAGGGATCGATTCCGAATTCCTGATCGCAGGTGGCGGAGCACTCGTCGGCGTCGTTGTTGTTGCCGTCGTCGCAGACCTCCGGCGGCTCGATGAAGCCGTCCCCGCAGTTGGCGGGGAACGAGGCGTCGAAGCCGAGGCCGGCATCGTCGGGGTTGAGGCAGAAGCCGACCGCGCAGGCCAGGTCCGGCTCGCAATCGCTCTCGTCGACGCACGGATGGCCGACGCCGAACGGACCGTAGCAGCGGCCGCAGGCGGCGCCGAGTAACGCAACCGCGCCGGCCACGACCAGAGACGGTGCAAGGGCGAACTGGTGTGTGCGGCGGCGCCCCATCGGTGCTCTCCTGCGCGAAGCGCGTGGCGACATCATAGCAGGCTTCGCGCGGCCCGCACGCTTCTCACCCCGAGCCGTAGCCGGTGCAGCCCAGGCCGTCGATCGACAGCGCCGGGTAGCGGACGGTGACGGTGGCGCCTTCGGGGGGCGCGACCGCGAACACGAGCTGGAAGCCGCCCGCACACGACTGGTTGAAACGCAGCGTGTAGTCGGCGGGGGCGAGCACGGTGAGGACGGCGCCGCTGCGCACCTCCACGGTCATCTCCTCGCGCTCCAGCCCGGGACACGGGGGGAGCGACAGGCACACGGCGTCGAGGAGCTCGTTGCCGATGGCCATGCCGATGTCGAGCAGCGACGGCGAGAAGTCGGCCTGGCAGATGGAGGCGAGGCGTGCCTGCGGCGTGAACGCCCGGGTGTAGTCCTCCAGGCGCGGCGCCGGCGCGGCGCGGCCCGAGGGGCTTTCGCAGATGGGGAGGAGCTGGTCGTCGACGTTCGGGTCGGGGATGACGGGCCCTTGGCTCATGCCGTCGGCGTCGAGCCCGATGATGGCGCCCGCGAAGATGCGCCCCGGCGGGCGGCGGGCGGCCATGGTGCCGACGAAGGTGTCGACCGGCGTGAGGTCGTCGACCATGCCGATGGAGCAGTCGAGGTTGCTGCTGACGCTCTGCAGCCAGCCGCACTGGCCGGGCCAGCGCGGATCGTTGCACACGGAGCAGTCGTCCTCGTCGCCGACGAAGACAATCGCCAGCAGCGCATCGTCGCGCAGGAAGCCGGCGTTGGCGGTGGGGTCGGCGAGCAGGGGCGGGCTGAGCGCCAGCTCCACGGCGCCGAGGGCCGCCTCGATGCCCCAGCCGCCGATGCCGACCTGGGCGATGCAGCGGAAGGTGCGAGCGATGTCGATGGTGGCCGGCGTCAGGATCTTGGGAAGCGGGTTGGGCAGACCGGTGGTGCAGTCCTGCGGCGGCGGAAGCGCGACCAGGCAATCCATGCTGTTGGTGATGGGGACCGGCGTGTTGCGCAGGCGGCCGCTCTCGGCGGGGTCGAGCGTGTCAGTGGTGACGACGCCGATGTGGAAATCGACGTCGGCGAAGGCGGTGAGCCCGTCGATGAAGCTCTGGAAGCTGTTGCGGAGGTTGATCTGCTCCTCGCACATGGAGCGTGAGCTGTCGACGACGAAGAGGATGTCGGCGCGGTTGGAGAAGACCTGGTTGAGGACGTCGGCGCCGAAGACCTGCGTGCAGTCCGCGGCGCAGCCGTCGCCGTCGCTGCGGTTGCCGTCGTCGCAGATTTCCACGCCGCGGCGCACGCCGTCGCCGCAGCCGGGAAGCGCGGCGGCGTCGGGGCCGAGGGCGGCGTCGCCGGGGTCGAGACAGAAGCCGACGTTGCAGCGGAGCGGCGGGACGCAGTCGGTCTCGTCGACGCACGGGTGCCCTTCGCCGAACGGGCCGTAGCAGCGGCCGCACGAGGCGACGGCTCCCACCGCCAGCGCGAGTGCGAGCGCGAGCGCCCGCGGCGCCACTCGGGCAGTGGCCGGCGGCGGCGGCGAGGCTGGCGAGCGCGTCATGGCGCCACCGCCCCCGCCGGCGCCGGTGCCGGCGCCTTGCCGGCGCCCGACCCCGTCCGACCGCCCTTGCCCGTCCCCATGTCCCTACCCTTGTCCTTGTCCTTGCCCTTGGGCGCGGCCTTGGCGGCGGCCGCGGTGCCCGCGTCCTCGGCGGCCCCGAGCCGCACTACCTCGTGCCCCGCGGCGCGCAGCAGCGCGACGAGCCCCTTGTCGCCGACGAGGTGTCCGCAACCGACCGCTACGAACACCGGGCCCTTCCCCTCCGCCAGCAGCCGTTCCAGCACCGGCGCCCAGCGCGCATTGCGGCCGAAGATCAGGAGCTCCAGCTGCGCCGGGTGTTTCTTGGGGGCGTCCACCTCGTAGATGATGTCGGCGGCGGCGGCCAGGTCTCCGGCCCGGTACGCGAGGACCAGCCGCCGCGACTCGTCGATGAACCGCTCGCGCTCGTCCACCAGCTCCACGAGGTCGTCGACCGTGAGCCCCTTGGCGATGAGGTCGAGCTGCTCCTCCCACGTTTCGAAGAAGCCCAGCTTCTTGCCCGATTTCGCGGCGCGCTCCAGCAGCACCTGATCCATCGGCGTGGTCGGCGGGAAGAGCGACGTCTCCAGCGCCGTGACGACGAACCACGGCTGCAGGCGGCGCAGCGCCATCTCCGGCAACACGCCCTTCGCCTGCTCGACCAGCTTCTTCCACTCGACGGGCGGCAGCTTGCGCTCCAGCGACTCCTCGTCGGGCAGCGTCGCGCGCGCCGCCGTTGCCATCATGTCGACCTTGCGGACGTCGGCTTCGAACATCGCGATGGCAGCGCCGTCGAGCCTCTCCCACACGATCGGCGGCAGCTCGTCGGCCGCAGTCACCGCCAGGTGGATCGTGCCGAACAGATAGAGAGGCGCCTTGCCGCCCTTCACCTCGAACAGCGACGGGACGACCGGACCGGTAGGCGGCGGCAGCGCCAGCGCCACTCCGGCGGCGGCGGCGCGGCCTTCGTCCGCGGGCGCGTCTTTGTCCTTACCCTTGGCACCGTGGTGCGGCGCGTGGGCGTCGGCTTCCGCCGGGCCGTCGCGCGCGCCGGCCGCGCCGCCCCCGCCCTCGTCGCTTTCGTCGTCGTCGTCGTCGTCATCGAGGACGGGGCAGCCCGGGGCGACCGCGCCCGCCAGGAGAAGCGCCACGAAGGCGAGTCGCGCCCTTCGCCGCGTCCCTCTCACCGGGGCCCGTCCTCTCCGGCCGGCGGCACGCCGCCCACACGCGACACGAACGTCCACGTGCCCGGCGCACCCGAGGCAGCCACGGCCGCGGCAGCGGCGCGCGCCGCCGCTTCGTCGGCGAACAGGCCGAAGCAGGCCGAGCCGCTCCCCGACACCTGCGCGACCGCCGCGCCGCCCGCGCGCAGCGCTTCGAGTAGCGGCGCGACGGCGGCGCACAGCGCCAGCGCCGCCGGCTCCAGGTCGTTGAAGAACGCGCCCATCCGCGCTCCGCCCCGCTCCCCCGCGCTCCGCCCCCGTGCCGCGACGCGCTCATCGTAGCAGCGATACACGTCCGCCGTCCTCAGGCCGGCGGCGGGCTTGGCCAGGGCCGCCCACCGCAGACCGCGCGGCGGCCCCGGTGCCGCGCGGAGCTGCTCGCCGATCCCGGTCGCCTCGGCGGCGCCGTCCAGCAGGAAGAAAGGCACGTCGGCCCCCAGCGCCGCCGCGACGACGGCCAGGCGCGCCGCGCCCAGCGCGCCATGGGCGTCCTCCAGCAGCCGCAGCGCGGCCGCGGCGTCGGACGAACCGCCCCCCAGCCCCGCCGCAGCGGGGATTCGCTTGCGCAGCACGAGCGCCACCCGCGGCGCCCCCACGTCCATTCCGGCCGCCGCCGCATAGGCGAGCGCCGCCCGCGCCACGAGGTTGTCGGGGCCTTCCAGCGCCGGCACCTCGGGGCAGCGCACCTGCACCGCGCCCGCCGTGCTCACCGCGCCCGTGCCGCCGCCTCCGCCGGCCTGGTCGTCCGGCTCGAGCTCGACGACGTCCGCCAGGTCGAGAAGCGGCGCGAGCCACGTGTCCACCAGGTGGTAGCCGTCGGCGCGGCGCCCCGTCACGGCCAGGCGCAGGTTGATCTTCGCCGGCGCGACCCGGCGCGCGCCGCGCGCGGCGCTCACTGCTCGTAGGCGCCCATGTCCCAACCGGCGCCTTGCGGCCGGGGCGTCCCGTCCGCGTCATCGGGGACTTCAGCCAGCGCGATCCCCGTGTCCAGCGCCAGCGATCCCGGGCCCAAGTGGAAGTCCGCGGCCGCCTCGTCCAGGAAAAGCGGGTCGACGCCTCCGAGCAGGTTGCTCTCGGCGACGGTCCCCGTGCCGAAATCGAGTATGTCGCCTCCCGGATTTGCCCAGAAGACGTTGTTTCGAACGAGCGTGCCGGCGGCGCCGGGCGGATCCGGATAGCCGATGCGCAGCCCCGCGTCGCCGCCGTTGCCCACGAGCGTGTTGTTGTAGACGAGCGTGTTGGTGGCGCCTGTCTCGACCGCCATGCCGATCACGTTGTTCCACACCAGGTTGTCGTAGGCCATGTTGCCGTCGCCGACGTAGAGGCCGATGCCGACGCCCCGGCCGCTGCCCGCGGCGGCGTTGTCGTGCACGCGGTTGTGGCGCACGACGTTGCCGCCGGCGTGCACGCCGTTGACGCCGCCCTCCTTGAACACCTGCATGCCCCAGCCGGCGTTGCCGTAGATGTCGCAACCATCGACCAGGTTGAAGTTGGACTGGATGTAGAACCCGTGATGGAAGTCCGTGGTGCCGTTGTCGTGCACGGCCACGCCGATGAACTCGTTGGCGTCAGGCGTGGGCAGCCCTACCTCGGCCTCGATAATGACGCCCTGGGTCGGCGCGTTGCGGACCTCGCCGCCGACGACGCGGATGTGGTCGGGCGTGCCGGCGGCGTCGGCCGAGATGTACACACCCGCCTCGGCGACGTTGGTACCGTCGAGCACCAGCCCCACGAGCTCCACGTAGTGGAAGTCGCCGCGCAGGCGCACGACGAACATGGCGGTCTGCGGCATGAGCACCGCCGTCTCGCCGGGATACGAGGCGACGGTAATGGGCGCGCCCCAGCCGGTGCCGGACGGCGCGTTGCCGTCGATGCCTTCGTCGTAGGTGCCGCCTCGCAAGCAGAGCGTGTCGCCAGGCGCGAGCGCCTGCAGCCCGCGGTCGATCGTGGCGAACGGCGCCGCGACGGTGCCGGCGGCCATGTCCGAGCCGTCGGTGGCGGTGAAGTACGTGCACGTCACCGGCGGCAGGCCCGAATCGGTGCCAGCCGCATCGGGGGCCGCCGCATCGGGGGCGCCGCCGTCGGCGGAGCCGCCGCCGTCGGTGCGGCCACCGCCGCCGCAGCCGCCGCTGCAGCCCATGGCGCCCACTGCGGCGAGCAGCGCCGCGAGCGCCGCCCCGAGCCGCGCCGCAGCCACTCGGTACGCCCCGCCCCAACGCTCCCCCGCCGGGCGCTCGCTCCTCGTAGTCATGCAGTCATCGTACCCCGTTTCGCTCGGGCCCGCGCCGCCCGACGACCGTTGCGTGCGCGGACCTCGGGCGCTAGACTCGCGCCGCTTTTCATGAGCGTCGGACGCGTACAGGAGGCGGAGACGTCGGCGGGAGAAGTCGCGCGCGCCGCGGCGGCGACGGCGCCAGCGCCTCCCGCCACGGTGGCCTCGGCGGGAGCGGCGGGGCGCGAGGGCGGGCCGGCGGCCTGGAGCAGCGCCCACGCCTTCAGCGACCTTTGGTGGCGCCGCGCCGCGCTGTGGGGGTTCCGCAACGTTCCCGAGTCGCTGCTGGGCGCCGCGGTCCCGGCGGTGGCGTCAGCGGTCGCGGCGTTCCTGCCGGACGTGCGCGCCGCGGTGGCGGCGAACCTTGCGCGCGTCATGGGGCCGGCCGGCGCGCTGCGCACGCAGTGGCGTGTACACCGCGTGTTCCAGAGCTTCGCCGACGTGCTCGCCACGGCCTATATCATGTACGCGGTGGGCCGGAACCGCGTGAGACAACAAGTCCACCAGGGCGTGCACTACATCGAGGAGGCATTGCGGCTGGGGCGCGGCGCCATCGTCGGCACCGCACACCTCGGCAGCTGGCACGTCGGCAGCCATGCGCTGGAACGGTTCGGCGTTCCGGTCAACGTCGTGATGGCGCACGAGCCCGACTCGCGCGTGCAATCGATGATCGAGGGCATGCGCGACCAGAAGCTCAACGTCATCTATTCGACGGGGTCGGTGTTTTCCAGCCTTGCGGCGCGCACCGCCCTGCAACGCGGCGAGATCGTGGCCATGCAAGTCGACCGCCTGATGGGAAACGGCGCCATGGAGATCGACTTCTTCGGGCAGCCGGCGCGCTTCCCTACGGGCCCAGTGGTGCTGGCGCGCACCACCGGCGCGCCCATCATCCCCGCCTTCGCCGTCCGCCTTCCCGACGGCGCGCACCTGTTCGCCGCCGAGGCGCCCGTCGTGGTGCGCACGACGCGCGACCGCGAGTCGGACGTGCGCGAAGCGCTGGAACGGGTGGCCGGCCACCTCGAAGCCTGGATTCGCCGTTACCCGTACCAGTGGTTCAACTTCTACCCGTTCTGGGGCCAGGGCGCGGCCCGCTGACTCATTTGTCCGCAGCGCCGGACGAGCGCGAGCACGCGGTGGTGACGGGGGCGGGCGCAGTCAGCGCGCTCGGCGCAGGCGTCACCGCATTCTGGGAAGGCGTGCTGGCGGGGCGGAGCGGCGTGGCGCCCGTGGAGGAGCTGCGCGCGGCGGGGCTGGAGCCGTTCCACGCGGCGGCGGTGGCGGGCTATCCAGCGGAGCTGGGGGGCGCGACGCGCGGGGAAACGGCGCCCGGCGCCGCGGAGCCGGGGCGCTCGGAGCACGTCAGTCCCCAGACAGAGCGGGCGGCCGCGCTGGCGGCGATGGCCGCGCGCGAGGCCCTGGCGGACGCCGGGCTGGTCACGCCGTCGTCGTCGTCGTCGCCGTCGCCGTCGCCGTCGCCGTTGCGATCGCCGCCGTCGCCGGCGCCGCTGCGCGCGCTGCCTCGCTGGGGCGTGGTGATCGGAACCACGCTAGGCGGGTACCGTGCGGTGGCGCGCGCGGTAGAGGACGGGCGAACGCTCGCGGACGTCCGGCTGGCGGGGTACGACGGGCCGGCGCTGGCGGTGGCGGGCGTAGCGGGCGCGGGCGGGCCGTGCTGGACGGTGTCGGTGGCCTGCTGCAGCGGCGTAGCGGCCATCGGCGAGGCGATGCGGCTGTGCGCCTCGGGCGCCTGCGACGTGGTGCTCGCCGGCGGCGCCGACGCGCTCTCGCGCTTCGTCTACAGCGGGTTCGTCGCCCTCAAGGCGCTGGCCGCCGGGCCATCGCGCCCGTTCGCCGCCGACCGCGACGGGCTGAACCTCGGCGAGGGCGCCTGCGTGCTCGTGGTCGAGCGCGCCGGCCACGCACGGGCGCGAGGCGCGCGCGTCCGCGCGCGCCTGCGCGGCTACGGTACAGCCGGCGACGCCAACCACATGACGGGGCCGCACCCCGACGGGCTGGGCGCGGCTGCCGGCATGAGGGCCGCGCTCGCCGACGCCGGCCTCGCGCCCGAGGACGTCGACGCCGTGAACCTGCACGGCACCGGCACGTCCTACAACGACCGCATGGAGGCGCGGGCGATGGCGCACGCGTTCGGCGCGCGCGCCGGCGCCGTGCCGGTGAACTCGATCAAGCCGTGCATCGGCCACACGATGGGAGCGGCCGGCGCGTTCGAGGCGCTCCTCGGCGCGCTGGTGCTGGAGCACGGCGTGATGCCGCCGACGCCGCACACGGCGGCCGTCGACCCCGACTGCGCGCCGCTCGACGTGGTGGTCGGCGCGCCGCGCCCGCTCGCGCGCGCGCGCATCTTCCTCAGCACGAACTCCGGATTCGGCGGGACCAACGCCGCCGTGGTCCTGGAGCGCGCCGGCGACCGGGACCAGGCGTGAGCGCGGGTCGCCCGCTTGCGCGCATCGTGGCCGCCGGCACGTTCCGTCCGGCGCCGCCCCCCGGCCGCGGAGCGCTCTGGCCGGCGCCCGGGGCCCCGCCGCGCGTGCGCAGCTACGACCGGCTCACGCTGGTGGCCTGCGCCGCCGGCCTAGACGCCGCCGCCGCCGCCGGCTGGGCGGCCGCGGACCTGGCTGGTCCGCGCACCGCGCTGGCGCTCGGCACCGCGTTCGGCGCGCACGCCACCAACGAGGAGTATTACCAGGGCGTGCTCGGGCGCGCGGCGGTCAGCCCGCGCTTGTTCACGTACACACTGCCCTCGTCGCCGCTCGGGGAGCTGTCCATCCATTGCCGGCAGACGGGCCCGCAACAGACGTTCTGCGCCGGCTGGACGTCCGGCGCCGCCGCCCTGCACGCCGCCGCCGCGCACCTCGCCGCCGGGCGCGCCGACCGCGCCCTCTGCCTCGGCGCCGACGTCCCCGGCGCGACCCTGCTCCCGGCCATCGAAACTCTCGCCGCCGAGCCGTCCCTTCCCGAGGTGGGCCTGGCGCTCGCCCTCGTCCCCGCTTCAACGCCCCGTCCGGCGGCGGCGACGACGACGGACGCCACGACGACCAGCCCCAGCTCGCCGCCCGGCGCGCCGCCGGCCCTTCCAATACCAACGGACCTTGCAGGGGTGGCGGCGGCCTTCGCGCCGCCGTCGCTCTCCGGCCAGGAAGCCTCCGCGCGCGTCGCCGCCTGTCTGCTTGCCGCGCTGGCGGACGCCGCCGTTCCGGCCGACGGCGTCGACCTCGCCCTCGTTGCCGCACCGCGCGCTCGCGCGAGCGCGGCCGCCGCAGCGCTCGCGCACGCCGGCATTCCCGCCGCGGCGCGACCCGATGCCCGCGCCCGCGCCGACGCCGCGTTCGGCGCCGCGATGGGCGCCGCGCCGATCGCCGCCGCCGCCGCCCTCGCCGCCGCGCCCGCCGCGTCCTGGCGCGTTGCGACCGTGGTGTCGCTTTGCTACTCTGGCGCGGCTTCGGCCCTGGTCTTCACCCGATGAGCCTCACCGGAAAGATCGCGCTCGTCACGGGCGGCACCAAAGGGATCGGCCGCGCGATCGCGCTGGCGCTGGCGCGCGAGGGCGCGCGCGTCTTCGCCTCCTACGCCCACGACGAGGATGCCGCCCGCGCCCTCGACGCCGAGGCCGCCGCCGCCGAGCTGCCGCTGCACTCGTGTCGAATGGACGTCACCAGCAGCGAGGCCGTCGACGCCTTCTTCAAGGCACGCCTGGACGCCGACCAACCCGTGCAGGTGCTGGTCAACAACGCCGGCGGCTTCCGCGACGCGTTCCTCGCCATGATGTCCGACGAGGACTGGAGCCAGGTGCTGGAAGTGAACGCCACCGGCACGTTCCGCGTCACGCGCCGCGCAATCCGCCTCATGATCGCCTCGCGCTGGGGGCGCATCGTCAACATCGTCTCGCCGTCGGCGCTGCTCGGCCTTCCCGGACAGACGAACTACTCGGCTGCCAAGGCGGCGGTCATCGGCTTTTCCCGCGCGCTCGCCCGCGAGGTGGCGCGGCGCGGCATCACGGTGAATTGCGTGTCCCCGGGCCTCGTCGATACCGAGGCGACGAAGCGGCTGCCTCCCCAGGCCGTGGCGGCGCTGCTGTCCATGGTGCCGCTCGGGCGCATGGGGCGCGCCGAGGAGATCGCGCCGGCGGTCACGTTGCTTTGCGGGCCGGCCGGCTCGTACATTACCGGACAAGTGATCTCGGTGGACGGAGGGCTGACCTAGTGACGACCGACGCTCTGCGACGTGAGGTGAAGGAGTTCATCATCGCCACGCTGCGCCTGGAGGACGTGCAGGCGGACAGCATCGACGACGCGGCACCGCTGTTCAACGAGGGGCTCGGCCTCGACAGCATCGACGCCCTCGAGCTGGTGAGCGCGCTGGAGTACAAGTACAAGGTGTCGATCCCCGACGAGGCCACCGGCAAGAAGGTGTTCGCCACGGTCGCCAGCCTCGCCGACTTCATCGCCGAGCACCGTGCCTCCTCGGCGGCCTAGGCGCCGCGTGGGCGCCGTGCGCCTGGCGCCGACGCCTGCGCCGGTGATGCTCGCTCTCGTGCTGGCCGGCGTGGTCGCCCTCGCCCTCGCCCTCGGCCGTCCGCCCGTCGCCGCGGCCGCCGCGGCCGCCGCGCCGGCCGCAACCGCCGAGGACGGCGCTGCTCTGCTCAAGCGCATCTACGACAAGAACGCCGCGCTCGTCTCGCTGCAGGCGCCGTTCACGCAGGTCAAGGAATCGTCGCTGTTCGCCTCCTCCATCACCACCACCGGCAAGATAGCCTTCGCCCGCCCCGGTCGCCTGCGCTGGGAGGTGACCTCCAAGCCGCGCAGCGTGCTCGTCGTCAACGGTCCCACGGTCCTGCTGTCCTATCCCGACCTCGGCAAGCGCGAGAAATTCGACCGCGCCAAGGACCCGTCGTTGGGCGCGCTGTTCGACCAGCTCTTCGTCTGGCTCGGCGCCGCCGACCCGGCGAAGATCGCCGCCGACTATGCGCTGGCGCGCGCCCCCGGCCCCGCTGCCCTCGCCTTCACGCCGCTGCGCGACCCGGTCAAGAGCGCGCTCGCCGGCGTGACGGTCGCTTTCGACCCCGCCACGCTGCTCGTGCAGAAGGTCGACCTCGCCGAGCGCAGCGGCGACACGACGGCCATCACGTTCGGCCCCGCCGTCGTCAACGCCCCCGTCGCCGACGCGCTCTTCGACGTGAAGTAGAGGTAGACTCGGGGACGATGCTGACGCCCACCGTGGAGCGCCTGGTCGACCTCGCGCTGGAGGAAGACCTCGGCCGCGGCGACCTCACCACCGAGGCCTGCATCGACCCCGCCGCGGGCGGCGGCGCGCGCCTCGTCGCCCGCCAAGACCTCGTCGCCTGCGGCGCCGACCTCGCCGTCTACGTCTTTCGGCGCGTCGCCGCGCTCGACGGCGAGGAAGCGCTCGCCGCGCTCCAGTGCGGCGGAGCGCCCGCCGACGGGGCGCTGCTCGCCGCCGGCGCGACGTTTCTCGACGTGCGCGGCCGCGCCCGCACGCTGCTGATGGCCGAGCGCACCGCGCTGAACTTCCTGGGCCGCCTTTGCGGCATCGCCACGCTCGCGGCGCGCTGGCGGCGCGCGCTCGACGAGGGCGCGCCCGAGGCGGCCGCACGCGTGCGCGTCGCCGATACGCGCAAGACGACACCCGGCTGGCGGGTGCTGGAAAAGCGCGCCGTGCGCGCCGGCGGCCTCCACAACCACCGCATGGACCTCGGCTCCGGGCTGCTCATCAAGGACAACCACATCGCGGCGGCGGGCGGAGTGGCCGGCGCCGTGCGCCGCGCCCGCACCGCGCCCGTCACGCCGCACACCGTGCGCGTACAGGTCGAGGTGGAGAGCGCCGCGCAGCTCGACGAGGCGCTCGCGGCCGGCGCCGACGCGCTGCTGCTGGACAACCGCTCCCCCGCGGAGCTGGCCGAGCTGGTCGGACGCGCCCGCGCCCGCGCCGCGGCGCGCGGCGCCCCCGTCGTGCTGGAAGCGTCCGGCGGCATCTCGCTCGACACGCTGGCGGCGTACGCCCGCACGGGCGTCGACGTGCTCTCCGCCGGCGCGCTCACGCGCGGCGCCGTCAGCGCCGACCTCGCGCTCGACTGGACGACCTAGTGGGCGTCGCCGCGACCGGCTGGGAGGACCTGGCGCCCGCGCGCGTGCGCACGCTGCTGGCGGCCACCGCCTTCGGCCGCCCGTACATCTTCCGCGAGACCACGGGCTCGACGAGCGACGACGCGCGCGCGCTGGCGGCGGCGGGCGCGCCCGAAGGCGCGGTCGTCGTGGCGGACCGCCAGACGGCGGGGCGCGGGCGGCTCGGCCACGTGTGGCATTCGCCTCCGTCGTGCAACCTGTACCTGTCGCTGGTGTTGCGCCCCGCGGTCGCCCCGGCGCGCGTCGCCGGCCTCACGCTCGCCGTGGCCGTCGCGCTGGCGGAAGCGGTGGAGAAGCTGGCCCCGGGACCGGCGCTGCTGCGCTGGCCCAACGACGTGCTCCTCGACGGCACCGCCGCCGAAGGCGGCGGGCCGCGCAAGGTGGCCGGCGTGCTCACCGAGCTGGAGGGCGACGCCGCCGCCGTGCGCCACGTCGTCGTGGGCATCGGGGTCAACGCGAACTTGCCGCTGGAAGACTTGCCGCCCGACGTGGCCGGCATCGCCACGTCGCTGCAGGCGGCGCGCGGCGGCGAGGCGGTGGACCGCGGCGCGCTGCTGGTGGCCGTGCTCGACCGCGTGCACGCGCGCTACGCGCAGTTCGTGGCAGAAGGGCTGGCCCCGCTGCGCGCCGCCTGGTCCGTGCGCGCCCCCGCGCTCGGCCGCACCGTCGAGGTGCGCGAGGGCGACGGCGGCGCGCCTCCTTGGGAGGGCGTGGCCGAAGGGCTCGACGACGACGGCGCCCTGCTGGTGCGCCTCGCCGACGGCAGCCTGCGCCGCGTCGTCTCCGGCGAGGTGCGCGAACGCTAGACGGCAACCTGCGGTCGCCTTCGAGGGCGGCCAGCTGCGCGCGCGGTCGCCGCTACGGGCAGTCGACGACGTCGACGTCGTAGCTGATGGGCGCCGCCACGCCGGTCACCTCGACGTGGTAGGTCATGCCGGCCTGCGCGATCCAGCCGCTGGGGAGCAGATTGATCGCGGAGGCACTGCCGTAGCCGCCGAGGAGCTGCACCACCGTCACCGCGCGCGGCGCGCCGCCCGCCGTCACCGTCGCCGCCGCCGCGCTCAGGTCGATCGTGTCGCTCTGGATCGTCCAGCCGGTCGTGTCGAGCATCGACGCGGCCTCCAGGGGGATCGGACCGGGCGGCGGCCAGGCGGTCCAGGCGGCGCCGGCGTTTCCGGTGCCGCCGATGACCTGCAGGCAGGAGAAGCTGCTGGTGGAGCCGAGCCCCACCGGCCCGGTGCTGTTGGCGAGGATCCAGCGCCGGTGACCGATGGTGGTGTCGTTGCCGTAGTCCGCCATGTACACGTCGACGGCCAGGACGCCGGGATAGGCGGCGATGTTGCTGCTGCCGGCGCCGTTCGCGCCGGCAGTGGTGTAGCAGGTCCAGGTCGGCGGCGGCGTGTGCGACAGCATGCCGTTCGCGTTCATCAGCAGCGCGCACGCCTGGGCGTCGCTGTCGCGCGACGCCTCGTGGTCCACGCCCGGAAGCCGCGCCAGCCAGCGGTACAGGTTCACCAGGCGTAGCGCACTGTCGCGCCCGTCGGCGGAGATATCGCCCGGCGTGCAGGTGGCCAGGTCGCCGCTCCAAGTGCCCTCGGTGAGGGTCGCGCGGTCTCCGCTCCAGCGCGCGCACATCGCCACCGGGTCGTCGCGCACGTCGCCGGACGCGGCGTCCGTGCCACCGCCGCCGCCCCCGTCGGCAGCCGGGCCCCCGCCGCTGTCCGCGCCGCCGAGCATGCCGGTGCGGCAAGTGCATCCGGCCGTGCCGCCGAGCACGGCCAATAGCGTCGCAGCAGCGAACACACGCGCGGCCATGAGCGCTTGCATGGTAACACGCGACCGCAAACGGCGGCGCGGCGCGCATCGTTCGCGCGCGACGCTGCATCCGAGCACTGGACCCAATTCGAGGAGAGAGCCATGAAGGTCGGGATCCTGGGAACGGGCGACGTGGGGCGGGCCCTGGGCAAGGGGTTCGTCACCCTGGGCCACGAGGTGAAGCTCGGCGGGCGCGCCGCCGGCAACGAGAAGGCGCGCGCATGGGTGACGCAGATGGGCGGGGCCAAGGCCTCGGAAGGCACCTTCGCCGACGCGGCCGCCTTCGGCGAGCTGATCGTCGTGGCGACGCTGGGCCTGGCGGTCGAAGAGGCGGTGCGCGCGGCGGAGCCGGCGAATTTCCGCGGCAAGGTCGTCATCGACACGACCAACCCCCTGGACACATCCAAGGGCATGCCGCCGACGCTGGCGAGCCTTCCCGAGGGCTCGGGCGGCGAGCGCCTGCAGCGCCTGGTGCCGGACGCGCACGTGGTGAAGGCTTTCAACACCGTGGGCAACGGCCTCATGTTCCGGCCGCAGCTGCCGGGCGGCCCGCCCGACATGTTCGTCGCCGGCAACGACGCCGCCGCCAAGGCCAAGGTCGCCGAGCTGCTGCACGAGTTCGGCTGGGGCGTCGCCGACCTGGGCGGCATCGGCGCGTCGCGCTACCTGGAGGCGATGTGCATCGTGTGGGTGCTGCACGGCGTGCACTCCGGGTCCTGGAGCCACGCGTTCAAGATCCTCCACAAGTAGCTAACGGCTAGCTCACAGGCCGGATCGCAAGGTGGATCCGGCCTTCGGCCAGCTCGATGACCGCGGCGTGCGGGCCGGCAGCGACGGCGGCGCCGTCGACCTCGTCGAACGTGCGCGAGAGCGTCTCGCTCATCAAGTATTCCCGGTGCGCGGTCAGCGCGTCGCGCACGAGCGCGGGGTGCTCGGCGGCGGGCTCGACGGCGTAGAGCGTGGCGATGGTCGCCTCCACCACGAGCTGCGCGCCCTTGCGCAGCTCGGAGACACGGCGCGCCACCTCGCGAGCGATCCCTTCCATGCGCAGCTCCGGCGTGACCGCGGTGGACAGCGCCACCACGTAGCCCTGGTCCTCCGCCGCGGCGAAGCCCGGCGCCGCCTCGCTCATCACCTCGATCTCGTCGGGCGCCAGCGTGACCTGCGAACCGTCGCCGAGCGTCACGGTGAAGGGGCGCCCGGCCAGCACCTCGACGGCCACGGCCGCGGCGTCTGCCGCCTGTAGCGCCGCCGTCGTGGGCGGCAGGCGATTGCGGAGCTTCTTTCCGAGCAGCGCGATGTTCGTGCGCACCTTGTAGCGTACGAGGTCGCCGGCGCGCTCGACGACGGTGACCTTCTTCACGTTCAGCTCGTCGCGGATCTCGCGCTCGAAGCGTCGCACGGCGCCGGCCGCCTGCGCGGCGGCGCTAGGCACCGCCACGTGCGCCTCCGCCAGGGGCTGGCGCGTCGACAGCTCGTGCTTCTCGCGCACCGCGCGCCCTAGCGTCACGACGCGCTGCACGACCGCCGTCTCCTCCAGCAGCGCGCGGTCGATGCGCGCCGGGTCGGCGACGGGGAAGTCGCACAGGTGGACGCTGACGGGCGCTGACGCCCGTTCCGTCGCCGGCGCCGCCGCGTCGCGCCGCCGCACGAGGTTCTGATACAGGTCCTCCGCCAGGAACGGGGCGAACGGGGCGATGAGCTTCGCCACCGTCACCAGGCACTCCTCCAGCGTCAGATAGGCGGCCAGCTTGTCGTCGTCGGGCCCGCCCGGCGCGGCGCCCGCTCCGCCCGCCCCGCCACCGCCGCCGCCGCCGCCGCCGAGCCGCCGCCAGAACCGGTCACGGTTGCGGCGCACGTACCAGGTGGACAGCTCCTCGACGAACCCTTCGATCGCGCGACCCGCCCCGGTCACGTCGTAGGCGTCGAGCTGCGCGGTCACCTTCTCCACGAGCGCGTGCAGCGCCGCCAGCACCCACTGGTCGATGCGCGGCCGCTCCGCCGGCGGCACGGCGCGACGCCCCAGCGCTTCCAGCTCCAGATTCCCGTACGTCACGAAGAATGAGTACACGTTCCACAGCGGCAAGAGGAAGCTCCGCAGCGAGCGCTGCACCAGCTCCGGCGAGAAGCGCCGCGGCTGCCATGGCGGCGACGCCGTGAAGAAGTACCAGCGCAGCGCGTCGCACCCTTCCGAATCGAGCACCGTCCAGGGGTCCACGATGTTGCCCAGCCGCTTGGACATCTTGCGGCCTTGCCCGTCGAGGATGTGGCCCAGCACCACGCAGTTCTTGTAGGCGACGCTGCCGTGCAGCAGCGTCGACAGCGCGTGCAGGCTGTAGAACCAGCCGCGCGTCTGATCCACCGCTTCGGAGATGAAGTCGCTCGGGAAGCTGCGCGCGAAGAGCTCGCGGTTCTCGAACGGGTAGTGGTGTTGCGCGTACGGCATTGCCCCCGAATCGAACCAGGCGTCGGCCACCTCGGGAACGCGCCGCCGCACGCCGCCGCCGCACCCCGCCGCGTCGCACGGCCACTCCACCGCGTCGACGGCGGGGCGGTGCAAGTCCAGCGCGGCATACGCCCCCGGCGCCAGTCCGGCGCGCCGCTCCAGCTCGGCCACGCTGCCGATGCACTCGCTCGCCCCACAGCCGCGGCAGCGCCAGAACGGCAGCGGCGTCCCCCAGTACCGCTCGCGCGACAGCGACCAATCGACGTTGTTCGCCAGCCAGTCGCCGAAGCGCCCCGTGCCGATGAAGGGCGGCACCCAGTTGATGGTGGCGTTGAGCGCCATCATCTGGTCCTTGCGCGCCGTCGTGCGGATGTACCAGCTCGACTTGGCGAAGTAGAGGAGCGGCGTGTCGCACCGCCAGCAGAACGGGTACGAGTGCTTCACCGTCTCGGCCCGCCACATCAGCCCGCGCTTCTTCAGATCCGCCGTGATCTTCGCGTCGGCCTTCTTGAAGAAGAGCCCCGCCGCCGGCGCGAACGCCGGCAGCATCGTGCCGCTCAGATCCACCGAGAAGAGCACCGGCAGCCCGTGGCGGCGCCCGACCTCCAGGTCGCCGTAGGCGGGCGCGATGTGCACGATGCCGGTGCCTTCGCCGAGCAGCACCGTCTCGTCTGCCAGCGCGCGGTAGGCCGCGCTGGTGTCCGCCGGGCGGCCGTCCAGCCCGACACCCGCGTACAGCGGCTCGTACTGCACTCCCACCAGCTGCTCGCCGCGCGCCGTCGCCAGCACGCGCGTGCCCTCGCCCAGCACGGCGGGAACGGCGTCGGCGAGCACCACGTAGCGTTCGCCCTCCACGTCCGCCAGCGCGTACGTCGCGTCGCCCTTGAGCGCCACGGCGGCGTTCGCCGGCAGCGTCCAGGGTGTCGTCGTCCAGACGAGGAAGCTGGTCGGTCCGTCGGCGGTGACGTCGGCGTCGGCGCTGTAGAACGGAAGCACCTGGCCCGGCAGCACGCGCAGCTTCACGTATACTGACGGATCGACCACGTCGTCCTTGAAGCCCTGCGCGACTTCGTGGTCGGCGAGCGACGTCCCGCAGCGCGGGCAATGCATCGTCACCTTGTAGTCCTGGAACACCAGCCCGCCGTCCCAGAGCGTGCGCAGGATCGCCCAGCACGACTCGATGTAGTCGTTCGTGCAGGTCTGGTAGGCGTGCTCGGTGTCGACCCAGAAGGCGATGCGCTCGGTGAGCTTCTCCCAGTCCTGCAGGTAGCGGAACACCGAGGCGCGGCAGGCGGCGTTGAACTTGTCCACGCCGACGCGCTCGATGTCGGGCTTGCCGTTCAGCCCCATCGCCTTTTCCACCTCGATCTCGACGGGCAGCCCCTGCGTGTCCCAGCCGCCCTTGCGCGGCACCTGCCAGCCGCGCATCGTCTTGTAGCGACAGAAGACGTCCTTGAAGACGCGCGACAGTACGTGGTGCACGCCGGGCCGGCCGTTGGCCGTCGGCGGCCCTTCGTAGAAGACGAACACCGGCGCGCCGGCGCGCAGCGCCACGCTCTGCTCGAAGACCTTCTCGCGCCGCCACAGCGCCAGGATCTCCGCTTCCAGCGCGGGGAAGCTCTGCTTGGGATCGACGGGCCGGAACACGGGCATGCGCGACCCTATGTCGCAGCGTCGCGCGCGCTGTCAAGGCGGCGTGCGCCGCGGCTCCTGTATACTCGCGTCATGCGCCGCCCGCCCACGTCCGCTGTGTCCTCCTCCGCCGCCGCCGCCCATCCAGCTGCCGCCGCCTTCGCCGCCGCTGCCGCCCTGCTGCTCGCTGCCGCGCTGCCCGGTTGCCGCGCGATCGCCTGCGAAGGAAGCTGCGCCTGCGACCGCCGCACTTGCGCCTGCAGCGGCGCCGCCGATTGCACGGTCGAATGCCGCCGCCCCGGCTGCGACGTCACGTGCGCCACCAGCGGCGACTGCGACTTCGCCGTTGGCGCCGATGCGTCCGTCACGTGCGACGGCGCGGGTGCCTGCCGCGTCACCTGCGAAGCGTCGTGCGAGGTCGGCTGCAGCGGCGGCGGAATGTGCCAGGTGGAGTGCGCCCCGGGCGCCGACTGCTCCATCGTCGGCTGCCCTGGCGTCGTGCTGTCATGTGGGGACCTGCAGGTCTGCGGCGGCCCCTGCACCGGCTAGGCGGCGGACGATGCACGGGCGACGCCCGGGCCCGTATCATACGGCGCGGGTCACACCGTCGCTCGCCGCGTCCATGTACGTACGCTCCCCGGCGCGCGCGCCGATGCGCCGCCACCGCAGCAGGCCGCTCGCCGCGTCCATCGGCGCGCGCTCGCCGGCGCGCGCGCCGATGCGCCGCCACCGGGGCAGGCCGCTCGCCGCCGCGCGCCGCGTGGTAAACTAGGCGCATGGGGGAATTGAGCAAGGATCGCTCCGCCCGCGTGCGTGCGCGGGGCAACTCGCTGCAATCGACCAAGCAGTTCATCCGCGAGCGCGGCGGCCCTGAGGCGCTGGTGAAGGTGCTGGGCCAGCTCCCGCCGCACGCGCGCCGCGTCTGCGGCCGCACCATCGACCCCGCCGCCTGGGTAGACCTCGACGTGTGGCTCGCGTTCGCCGAGGCCGCCGACCGCGTGCTCGGCCAGGGCGACGGCGCGCTCCACCGCGTCATCGGCCGCTATACCGCGGAGCGCGATCTCTACGCCGTCTACTCGCGCTTCCCGGGCGGGGCGGCCGGCCTCGCCGGCGGCGACGCGCTCACGCCCAACATCGCCATGCTCGCGGGGTTCGTCGTCGACTTCTGGCGGCAGTACTTCTCCAGCGGCACCGCCACGCTGGAGGTGAACGAGCCAGGCCGCGTCGTCGCCTGCATCCGCGGCTTCGCCGAGCCCGCCGCGCCCGTCTGCGCGCGCGTGCTCGGATTCATGGAGGAAGCCTCGGCCCGCGCGGGCGCCCTCGACGTCGCCGCTACGCACACGCAGTGCCGCACCGCCGGCGCCGAGGATTGCCGCTTCGAGCTGCGCTGGACCCCGCGGGCCAGCGCCTGACCCGCGCGCCAACGCCTGACGCGCGCGCCAGCGCCTGATGCGCGCGCCCGCGCCTGACACGCGGCGCTTCCCGGCGCGGCCGGCCTGCGTGGCCTGCGTC
>DASYRF010000082.1:0-3297 GCA_036004705.1 Myxococcota bacterium | reverse complement strand
GACGCGCGCGCCGACGTCTTCTCGCTGGGGTGCGTGCTCTTCGAGTGCCTGACGGGACGGCCGGCCTTCGCCGCCGACCATCCGCTGGCGCTCCTGGCGCGCATCCTGCTGGAGGATCCGCCGCGTGTGCGCGACGTGCGGCCGGACGTGGCTGCCCCGCTCGACGAGCTGGTGGCGCGCATGCTGGCGAAGCAGCCGGACGAGCGGCCGGCCGACGGGGCGGCAGTGGCGGCGGAGCTGGCGCGCGTGACGGCGGCGCTCGGGGCGGGGGAGCGCGCTGCGCCGGCGCCGGCGCGCGCGGCGGCGCTCACGGCCAGCGAGCAACGCCTGGTGTGCGTGGTGCTGATCGCCGCAGCGGGGGAGGCGGCCCCCGGGGCCGACGGCGCGCTGGCCGAGACCGTCGCCTCCGACGTGGCGCAGCGCGCGGGCGAGGCGTTCGTCGCGGCGGCGGCACGCTTCGGCGGGCGCGCCACGGGGCTCGCCGACGGCTCGGTGGTGGTGACGTTGCTCGGCAGCGAGGCGGCCACCGACCAGGCGGTGCAGGCGGCCCGCTGCGCGCTGTCGTTGCGCGCGCTCGCCGGCGCGCGCGCGATGGTCCTGGCGACGGGACGGGGCGACGTGTCGGGGCGCTGGCCGGTGGGGCAGGTGGTCGAGCGTGCGGCGGCGTTGCTGCGCGCCGGCCAAGGCAGCGACGCGGCAGCGGGCGCGGCGGGTGCCGCCATCCGGGTCGACGAGGTGACGGCGGGCCTGCTGGACGCGCGCTTCGAGGTGGCGGGCGACGCCGCCGGACTGGTGCTGCAGCGCGAGCGCGAGCCGCTCGACGAGGCGCGCCGGCTCCTCGGCCGGCCGACGCCGTTCGTCGGCCGTGAGGCCGAGCTGGGCGCATTGGAGGCGGCGTTCGCGCAATGCGTCGCCGAGCCGGCGGCGCGCGCCGTGCTGGTCACGGCCCCCGCCGGCATGGGCAAGTCCCGGCTGCGCCAGGAGCTGCTGGCCCGGCTCGGCGCACACGCCGTTCCGGCATCCGCCGCTGCGGCCGCCGTTGCTCCTGCCGCTGTCGCCGTTTCCCCGGTCGCGGCCGGAGTCGGTGCGGCGGCCGGAGCCGCTGCCGCGGCAGGTGCCTTTTCCGCGGCCGGTGCTGCTCCCGCGGGGGGCGTGTCACCCGCGGCCGGCGCCGCTGCGGCGGGCGGTGTCGCTCCGGCGGCCGGTGCCGCCCCTGCCCCTGCGGTGCCGCTGGTCCTCGGCGCGCGCGGCGATCCGATGCGCGCGGGCTCGCTCTTCGGGCTGGTGGCGCAGCTGGTGCGGCGTGCCGCCGGCGTGCAGGAGGGCGAGCCGCCGCCGGCCCGGCGGCAGAAGCTGCGCGCGCGCCTCGCCCGCCACCTGCGCGACCCCGACGCGCTCGCCCGCGTGGCCGAGTTCCTGGGCGAGATGATCGGCGTGCCGGCTGACGGCGAGCCCTCGCCGCCGATGCGGTCCGCCCGCAACGATCCACGCGTGATGGGCGATCAGATGCGCGAGGCGTTCGAGGACTGGCTCGGCGCGGAGTGCGCCGCCGGTCCCGTGCTGATCGTGCTGGAGGATCTCCACTGGGGCGACTTCCCCTCGGTGAGCTTCGTCGACGGCGCGCTGCGCCGCTTCGCCGATCGGCCGCTGATGGTGCTGGGGCTGGCACGCCCGGAGGTGCAGACGCTCTTTCCCGACCTGTGGGCCGACCGCCACGTGCAAGAGGTGCGGCTCGGACAGCTGGGCCGGCGCTCCGGGGAGCGGCTCGCGCGCGCGGTGCTCGGGGCGGCCGCCAGCGACGAGACCGTCGCGCGCATCGTCGAGCGCGCCGCCGGCAACGCCTTCTATCTCGAAGAGCTCATCCGCGCGGTGGCGGCGGGCGGCGGAGAGGCGCTCCCCGAGACGGTGCTGGCGATGGTGCAGGCCCGCCTCGCCGCGCTCGACCCGGCGGCGCGGCGCGTGCTGCGCGCCGCCAGCGTCTTCGGCGAGACGTTCTGGGAGGGCGGCGTCGCGACGCTGCTGGGCGACGAGCTCGCCACCGGGCCGGTGCGCGCCTGGCTCGACGACCTCGTCGAGCGCGAGCTCGTCGAGCGCCGCCGCCAAGCGCGCTTCCCCGACGAGCGCGAGCTCCGCTTCCGGCACGGGCTCGTGCGCGAGGCGGCGTACGAGACGCTCACGCCCGACGACCGCGGCGTCGCCCATCGCGTCGCCGGGACGTGGCTGGAGCGCGCCGGCGAGCGCGACGCGCTGGTGCTGGCCGAGCACTTCGAGCGCGGCGGCGAGGCGGCGCGCGCGCTGCCCTGGTTCCAGCGCGCCGCGGCGCTGGCGTTCGAAGGGAGCGACCTGGAGGCGACGATCCGTCTGGCCGAGCGCGGCGTCGCCTGCGGCGCGGCCGGCGAGACGCTCGGCGCGCTGCGCCTGCTGCAGCAGATGGCGCACGGCTGGCGCGGCGAGTGGGCGCCCGCCGAGCGCTGCGCGCTGGAGGCGTTCGCGCTGGTGCCGCGCGGCAGCGTCGGCTGGCACGAAGCCGCCGCGGCGCTGGTGCTGTACACGGAGGTCACCGGCAACTTCGACAACTTCCTCACCGTCCTGAACGCGCTGCGCGAGGAGCGCCTCGACGAGCGCGCCGGCGCGCCGCTGGCGTTCGCGGTCTTCCTGGTGAGCGCGAGCCTGGCGATGCTCGGCCAGCGCGACGACGCGCGGGCGTTCACCGCGCGCCTCGAGAGCATCGCCCCGGCCGCCGCCGCCGCCGACCCGGCCGCGGCCGGCTGGATCGAGATGACGCGCGCCGAGATGGCCGCGGCCAGCATGGACCTGGCCGCCACGCTCGCCCACTACGCCGCGGGGCTGGAGCATTTCGAGCGCGCGCGCGACATGCGCGGGCTCTCGATGGCGCAGATGAACCTGGGCGTGCACCTGGCGCTCGTCGGCGACTACGAGCGCGGCGAAGAGCACCTGCGCGTCGGGCTCGCCCGCGCCGAGCACTTCCGCATCGTGCTCATCATGGGCTACGCGCAGGCGTTCCTCGCGCTGGTGCAGTCGGAGCGCGGGGCGCGCGGGGCTCCGCGCGCGCTGGCGGCACGCGCCGTCGACTGGTTCGCCGCCGCGGGCGACGCGGTGGGCGAGGGCATCGCGCGCTCGGCGCTGGCGCGCATCCTCGCCAACGAGGGCGACCACGCCGGCGCGGAGCGCGAGGCGCGCGCCGCCTGTGACCGGGTCGCCTGGCTCCCGCCCTTCCGCACCGGCGCGCTGGCAACGCTGGCGCTCTCGCTGCTGGCGCAGGGCCGCACCGCCGAG
>DASYRF010000081.1:0-10322 GCA_036004705.1 Myxococcota bacterium | reverse complement strand
ACTGGAAAGCGCGGATGTTGTTCTTTCCGTCCGCGTTCAGCCCGCTGACGCTGGGCGGGCGGTCCACGCCGTTCCACAGCGAGCCCAGCACGTACGGGAAGTGGACGTCGCCGTGCTCGAAGGCCACTAGGACCTCGTCGTCGACCTCGGGGATGATCCACATGCCGCGTCCGCCGCCGGTCATGAACTGACAAACGCGCGCCCAGTGGCTTTCCTCGCTCGCCTCCAGCCAGGGAAACTTCACCTTGATGCGGCCCAGTCCCTCCGGGTCCTTGTTGTTGGTGCAGACACCGATGACGACGCTCGTGTAGATCTGGCGTTTCATCCCGCGCTCCCGTCCGCCGTCTGCATCACCACCACCACAACTCCTCGCAGTCGTCGAAGACTCCTACGCAGCCGGCCAGCCGCCGGATCTCTTCGACGAGGTGCGGCACGCCCTTGGCGATGACCTCGATGCCGCCCGCTTTCTCGTGCGCGTCACGCAGGTGCCGCTCGGTGCGAACGCCGTGCGGCCGCGGCCCGAGCGCCTTCGCCAGCCCGACCGCCGCGTCCCAGCCGGCGACGAGGTTCGCGCGGTACAGGATGGCGAGCCCGCGTGCCGAGACCACGCCGTGCTCACGCGCCGCGTCCAACAGCGGCGCGAAAACGTTGTCCCGCGTGAGCGCCTCCTGCTCCCGCCGGAACGTGGGGATGGCGGCGGCCCGCAGGAATCGGTCCTTCCACGCCGAGGCGACCTTCGTCATCAGGCGCACCTCGTCGTGCTCCATCGTCAGCTGAAACATCAGAATGCGGCCGGTCGGGCCGAAGACGCGATCGAACGCGTGGCCGTCGGCGAAGAGCCAGAGCTCCAGCAGCTCGCCGAGGTCGCCGCGCTTCTGGCTGAACTTGCCCAGCCCGAACACCGCGCCGTTCACCTCGTCCGCCTCGAGGAACGCGTACGGGTCGCCCTCGGGCTCCACGACTTCGACGGCCTTGCGGATGATCTCCACCTGCCGCTGGGGCGTCAGGCGGGCGCGGTGCCGCGTGCGCCGCTCGGCGAACCAGCGCCGGATCTCCTCGCGGGTCGCCGCGTTCGCGACGCCGTCGAGAGGGCCGTGGTACGTGATGCGCCCGCTGGTGTGGTCGCAGCGCGCCGCCTCGTCCTGCAAGGCCGCCACGGCGCGCGCCGTCCACAGGCCGTACATCCCGTCCACCGGGCCGTCGTAGAAGCCGAGCCGGCCGAGGTCGGTCTGCAGCGACACGATCCAGCCGGCATAGGTGGAGGGCGCCACCCCGTATGTCTCCGCGCCCAGCTCGTCCGCCGCCCCCAGCTTCAGCTCGGCGAGCGGCGTGCCCGCGACCGGGCCATCGAGGTAGCCGGTCGCGGCGTAGCGCGGCGCCGCCGCGGCGCGCACACGCCGCGCCATGCCGGCCTCGATGCGCAGCGGTGCGGTCGGTCGCCGCTCTCCGGAGCGCGTGATCACGCGCCGCCCGTCGGGAAAGCGCACCACGAACCGGTGGCCGGGCAAGTCGGTCACCTCGACCCAGCCGTCGGCGTCGGCGCGACGGCGCGCGATGGCGTCGTTGCCGTGAACGACCTCGACCGTCAGCCCCGCGAGCGCCACGCCGTCTTCGTCGATGACGCGGAAGGTCTTGCGTTCGGGCGCCGCGTCGGCGAAGCGGACGTCGTCAAACGCGCCGCGCAGCGACGGGTACACGAGCGAGTGCGCGTCAGCGGGGAAGACGCGGGCCATCACGTCCACCACGACCTGGTAGGTCGGCTCGCGCAGGGCGCGCGGATGGACGGCGTCTTCCAGCGGCGCCGCCGCCAGCTCGGCGGCCGCCTGTCGCAGCAGGAACTTCAGGCCTTCGTTGCTCACGCGCTCGTCGCAGGCGCGCTCGACCACGAGGCGCGCCAGGCGACAAGCCGGCTCGCGCACGTCGGGAGGCAGCAACGAGGCCAGAGGCGTCATTCGCCCGTCGCCATCCTAGAACGGGTTGAGATGCGTCATCTTGCCGTCCACCAAGTTCGGGCCCGCGGCGGTGAAGTCGGTCGTCGCGTACCCGAGATACGCGATGAGCATGCCCTTGATGTCCATCGTCACGGACGCCTTGAACGAATGGAAGATCGTCCCGTCGAGCAGACCGATCTTCGAGCCGGTCACGGCCGCCTTCATGCCGCCCATCAGGTTGAGCAAGATCGCCAGGCCTTTCTGAGTGCCCGCGTCGAGCGCGACCTTGGAGATGCCGACGATGTTGCTGAAGATACCGGCGGTAGAGTTGATGGACGCGGCCGACATGTCGATGGAGGGGCCGGCGGTGACCTTGACGCTGCCGCCAGCCTTGCCGGTGAGGTTCGCGCCGACCTTGATGTTGGCGGCGCCTTCGACCTTGCGCTCGTCCTTGGCGCCGGCGGTCTCGGTGTAGTTGTTGGCGATCTGGAACGAGGCGGTCTCGTGGACGTTCACCTCGATCTCGTTGGCCTGGAAAGAGATGAGCCCGGCGGGCGCACCGATGCTGATGTCGCCGTCCACCGAGATAATCTCGATGCGGTCGCCCTCGGTCATGATGTTGACGTAGTTCTTGCCGGTGCACTCGTTGAGCAGGACGCCGGGCCCCGAGCCGGTGCCGGAGCCACCCCCGCCGCCACCACCACCACCACCACCACCTCCACCGCCGTCCCCACCACCGCCGCCACCACCGCCGCCCCCGCCGCCATCTCCTCCTCCGCCGCCGCCGTCAGCGGGCGGCTCTTCTCCGCTGGGGCGCGACTGGCTGTGCTGTACGCCACCTGGGCCCCCGCCTCCGCCGCCCGGGGCCTGCACCTCGGAGGTCGGCCCTCCGGCGTCCGGCGTTCCCCCGCCGCCGCTTCCGCTGGGCGGCCCGTCGTCGAACATCAACTGGTGGCCGGTCCGAGACTCGAACCACCGCGCGTCGTTCTTTCCGTCCGGGTTGCCTGGGCCCGGGTTGCCGTCGACGCCGTTCCATACCGAGCCGATGACGTACGGGTGCATGATGTCCCCGCGGTCGAAGATCACCATCACCTCGTCGTCGATCTCGGGCAGGGTCCACCAGCCCATGCTCGGCCCGCTCATCAACTGGCACACGCGCGCCCAGTAGCTTTCGTCCGAGTCCGACAGCCACGGGAACATGACCTTCACGCGGCCCATCCCCTCGGGGTCCTTGTTGTTGGTGACGATGGCGGGGACGACGCCGGGCATCCGCTTGTGGCGGGCGGGCATTGCGCCGAAGAACCGGTCCTCGAAAGAGAGATCGCTCGGGTCCGTGGTCATCGCACCTCCGCCTACCTGCGTTCACACACGGCTTCTTCGACGATACTTGTGAGAGCAAAGAGCGTACCCGTGCGGGCAGTGCCGATGCGAGGGAAATGCCTCGTGATTACGCGGTGTAGGTTTGATGCTAACGGTCGTACTGGGGTCGGATGACCTGGGGACAGTAGGGACCACCGTCCGCACGACGTGTCACGCGTCGCGTCACCCGGAGCAAAGGCGACGGCGTGCCGGCAACGGACGGCGCACTCAAGCGGAAAACCCTCGAACGCCGCACCCCGCGCGCGCCGCGTCATCGCGCGCGCAGAGAAAACCCCCGCGGCTCCGGGCTCCGCCTGCTCCCTCTTTAGTTGTTCGGTGAGGGCGGTTGTCAGCAAGGGCCGGGCCAGGAGGCGGCTCTACACGCTAACCCCTGGGAGGGATTGATTCTGCCACGGGACGTTCCATTCCGACCCAGGAGTTTCTCCGACATCTCTGTCATGCTCCGGCGGAAACGTGAACTTTTTGCGCAGCCGCCAGGGCAGCGCTCGCCGATTCGGGATCACTTCCCGTTGGCCTCCATGACGCGGAGCACATTCTCCCCCAGGACCTTGCGCAGGTCGGCGCCCGACCATCCGCGTCGCGCAAGCTCCTCGGTGACGCGCGGCAGCTTGGACACGTCGTCCAACCCGGCGGGAAGCGCCGGCACGCCGTCGAAGTCGCTGCCGAGGCAGACGTGATCCACGCCGGCGACCTTCGCCACGTGCTCGATGTGATCGACCAGGCGCGACAGCGGCGGCGCAGGCAGCGTCGCTGCCAGCTCCTTGATGCGCGTCCAGCGGGCCAGGGCCGCCTCTTTCGGGTCGCTGAACTTCTTCATGAGCGCGTCTATTTCGGGCTCGGCGCTCTTGCGCAGCGCGTCAGCCTTCTTGCCATATTCCGTGTCGAGGAATATCGCGCCGAAGTTCACGCACACTGCACCACCGTTCGCCGCGACGGCGCGCAGCATCTCGTCGGTCATGTTGCGCGGATGGTCCGCCAGCGCGCGCGCCGACGAATGCGAAGCGATGACCGGTCGAGTCGAAGCCTTCACCGCGTCGAAGAACGTCGCGTCGCTGACGTGCGAGATGTCGACCATGACGCCAAGCTCGTTCATGAGCGCCACGACGCGGCGGCCGAGGTCGGTGAGTCCGCGGTCCTTGCCGTCGTCGCCGGAGCTGCCGCCGAGGCGGTTGGAATTGGACCAGGTCAGGGTCATGTACCGCGCGCCCATGTCGTGGAAGCGGCGCAAGCGCGCGAGGATCTCGTCGTCGCCGGTCGGGCCGGCCGGGTCGCCCAAGGCATGCCCGCCCTCGACCCCGATCAGGAAGGCGACCTTCCCGCGCGTCGCGGCGGCCCGCACGTCGGCGGCGGTGAGCGCCAGCACGGCGCGCTCGTGCTGCGCGCCGATCATTCCGTGGATCGCCTCGAAGAGCGCGAGCGCGCGCTCGTAACCCTTCTCGCCCGGGTAAGCCTTGGGGTCGACCCACACCGACAGGAACTCGCCGTCGAGACCGCCTTCGAGCATGCGCGGGATGTCGGTGTGCCCGTCCGGCAGGCGCGTTCCGATGTCGACCTTTTCGTCGAGGATGCGATCAGTCACGTCGTTGTGCGTGTCCATGACGATGGCGGCGCGGTGCAGGGCGTCGGCCGGCATGCCCTCGTCGGGCACGGATGCCGCGGACGCGGGCGAGGTCGTGGCCGCGCCGGGCGCGCCGACGCCGGCGGCGGCGGCGGTGGCCGAGGCCGGCGCCGGCGCACCGGACCCGGAGGCCGTGGTACCGCCGCTTCCGCCACAGGCGCCGCCGGCCACGGCGCCTGACGCGCTGGCCACCATCAGCGCGATCGCCGCCGCGATCGCTCTCCTTTTCCTGTCGAGGCTCTCCATGCGAGCATGCCCTATCGCGAAGGGACGGCGAGGGCAATGGGCGCGTACGACTACGACCTCGTGGTGATCGGTTCGGGGCCGACGGGCGAGAAGGGTGCCGCGCAAGCGGCCTACTTCGGAAAGAAGGTGGCGCTGGTGGAACGGCAGCCCGAGCTGGGCGGCGCCGGCGTGAACACCGGCACGCTCCCCTCCAAGACGCTGCGCGAGACGGCGCTGTACCTCTCCGGCTTCGCCCAACGCGGCCTGTACGGCGTGACGTACGCGATGCAGCGCGAGGGCATCTCGGTGCCGCAGTTCATGGTGCGCAAGAACTACGTGGTGGACACCGAGATCAAGCGCATCCACCGGAACCTCGAGCGGCACAAGGTGGAGCTCGTGCACGGCGACGCTCGGCTCACGGACGCGCACACCGTCGAGGTCGCGTTGCACGACGGCGGCACCCGCCACTTGACCGCAGAGTTCATCCTGCTCGCCACCGGCAGCTCGCCGCGCCGTCCTCCCGGCATCCCGTTCGACGACCCCGACGTGGAAGACTCGGACACCATCCTGCAGCTCGACCGCATCCCCGACACGATGACGGTCGTCGGCGGCGGCGTCATCGGCTGCGAGTACGCTTCCATCTTCGCTTGCCTGGGCGTGAAGGTCACGCTGCTCGAAGGGCGCTCGCGCCTGCTGGGCTTCCTCGACTTCGAGCTGACCGACATCCTCACGAAGCGGTTGCGCGAGCTCGGCATCGACATCCTGCTGGAGGACGACGTGCAGCGCGTGGTCGACGACCCGGGCCCGGGCGTGATTCTCGAGACGCGCAGTGGGCGCCGCTTCCATGCCGGCAAGGTCCTCATCGCCGCCGGGCGGCTCGGCAACGTCGACGGGCTCGGGCTCGACCAGGCCGGCATCAAGGTCGACGAACGCAAGCGCGTCGTGGTCGACAAGCATTTCCGCACCAGCGCGGCGAGCGTCTACGCGGCCGGAGACGTCATCGGCTTTCCCGCCCTCGCCTCCACGGGCATGGAGCAGGGGCGCGTGGCCATGTGCCACGCCTTCGGGCTCACCTACAAGCAGGAGGTCGACGATCACCTTCCGTACGGGCTCTACACGATTCCCGAAGTGGGCTCGATCGGGCTGAGCGAGGAGGACTGCCAGAAGCAGGGCATCGCGTACGAGGTAGGGCGGGCCTGGTATCGCGACAACGCGCGCGGGCAGATCGTGGGCGACGTGGAAGGCGTGGTGAAGCTGGTGTTCCGCGCCGACGACAAGCGCCTGCTGGGCGCGCACATCCTGGGCGAGAAGGCCACCGAGCTCGTGCACATCGGTCAGGCGGTCATGCACTTCGGCGGCACGATCGACTATTTCATCCGGGTGGTCTTCAACTATCCGACGCTGTCCGACCTTTACAAGTACGCCGCCTACGACGGGCTGGGGCGGCTGCAGCGCCGGAGCCAGTGACCGTGCGTGCGCGGGCGGCGGCCTGGACGGCTCCGGCCGGGTGCGCGGCGGCCGCGAGGGTGTCGGTGAGGGGGGACGTGGTGGCGGGATGGCGGGCGCTGCAGGCGGCGATTCACCTTTGCGCCGGCGCCGGGATGGGCATCTGCGTTTCGGGCGTCGTCGCCGCTTGCTGGACGCCGGCCGGCTCGACGGCAAGCAGTGCGCCGGCCACGGCCGCCGGCAGCGGCGCCGCCGCCACGGGCCTGGCCTCCGCGAGCGCCGGCTCGGCGCTGAGCGCCGCGGACGCGGCCGCCGCCGCGGCCGCCGCGCTGGCGCATGACGCGCCGCCGGAGCTGGCGCCCGTCGCCTGGACGCGCGTCGGGCGGGGCCAGGAGATTCATTTCGGGCTCGACGTCGTGGACCCGGAGGGCGACACAGTGCGCGTGACGCTCACGAAGAAGCCCCCCGAGGCGATCTACCGGCCGCTCACGCTGACCGTGCTCTGGCGCCCGGGCCCCGCCGACGGCGCACGCGCCCAGTTCGAGGTCGCGATGCACGAGACCCTCCGCCACGGCGGGTACGAGCGCGACACGGTGGTTGGCTTCGCGATCGACGTCGTGGACGCGCCGGTGGCGCCGCCCGCGCCCGCTCCGCCGCGCGACCCCGTGGCGGCGGCGCTGCTCGACGTACGCGAAGGCCCGCGGCTCGCCGGCGCGGCCGCCGCGGCCCCGCTGGGGCGCGTGCTGGCGCGTGTGCCGGGCCTGGCGGCAGCGCTGTTGCCGGAGCTCTCGCGCCTGCACCGCAATCCGCTGCTCGACCCCGCGAGCCCCGCGTTCGAGAAGGAGTGGGCGCTCGACGCCTGGCGGCTGGCGGCTCTGCGTGTGCGCCCCGCCGAGCCCGAGCCCGGCGTCAACCTCGTCTACCGGGCCGCCGCCGCCGAGGACGCCTACCTGCGCGTGCGTTTCGCCGCTCCGCGCCGCAGCCCGCTGCGGCCGGAAGAAAAGGGCCCGTTCGGCCCGGCGGCCGTGGCGGCGCTGCTGCGCGACACCCTGTTGGCCGGGCTGGACCCGCGCGACGCGCTCGGGCGCATCGCGCTCGCCGGCGTCGGGGCAGGCGCGCCGGCGGCGGTGGCCGACCCCGCCTTGCACGCGAAGGGCGTGGCGGCGCTGGTGGCGCGCGTCCTCGATCCCGCGTCGGGCTTCCGCCTCGCCGGCGTCGATCACTCGGGGCGTGCGGGCGGCGGCTCGGCGCGCGACGCCGCCGACGCCTATCTGTCGGGCGACGGCTGGGCGTTCGAGTCCTTCGGCTCCGAGGGCGCGCTGTCGCCGCTGCGCGTGGTGACGTCGCTCTCCGGCACGCCGGGCCACTGGGAGCCGGTGTGCGCCAGCCGCTACCGCTACGAGGCGCCCGGCTACGTGGCGGGGGTGGGCCCGCTGTGCACGGGCGACGGGCTCGTCTCCGCCGAGCGCGAGAAGGTGGGCAGCGCGCTGCTCTTCGAGACGAGCGCGCTCTCGGCCTCGTTTCGCACGCAGTTCGCCGTGCGCGAGACGCCCGCCGTGGACGTGCGGCGCGTGCTCTTCGGCGAGAGCGGCATGACCTGCATCGCCTGCCACACGCGCGACTACGACGTGGGCGGCCCGCTCGCCTGGCGTGCGGCGCACGGGGACGGCCCGCCGCCCGACGTCTTCACCGCGGCCGCGCCGGTGGCGCGCACGTTCTACGCCCTCACGCCCGCCGCCCGCCCGGTGCCGTACCTCGACGCCCTCGAGGTGTACGAGCGCTGCGCGCTCGGCGAGGCGTTCGCCGCGCTGGGCGTGGCCGGCGCGTTCGCCTGCCCGCTACAGGCGAAATGACCGCGCCCGCCGCCAGCGGTGCCGGGCGGGCGCCGGCGCAGGCGCAGGCGCGCGTGCGGGTGCAGGCGCAGGCGCGCGTGCGGGTGCAGGCGCGGGCGCGGGTGCAGGCGCGGGCGCGGGTGCAGGCGCGCGTGCGGGTGCAGGCGCGGGCGCGGGCGCGGGCTGCGCGGCGCTGGCCGCGCGGCCACGCTGCGTGCTAGGCGATCCGCATGGCGTCGTCCCCGCCGCTGGCGCTGCGCGGCCTCAGCGCCTCTGACCGCCGTGAGACAGAGCGCTTCCTGCTGCGCAGCCCCGTGGAGAACCTCTTCTTGCTGGGCGTCATCGAGGAGCACGGCATGCTGCCGGGCTTCCTGGGGTCGTTCGAGGGCGCCACGCTGCGCGCGCTGCTGTTCGTGGCGGGCGGGCGCAGCGGCGTGCCTTTCGTTCCCGAGCCGGGCGCGTACGAGGGGTGGGCGGCGATGGCAGCCGCCATCCGGCCGGGCGGGCGCATCGTCGGCGCGCGTGACGCCGTGGAGCCACTCTGGCACGCGCTGCGCGCGCGCCTCGGCGGCGTGAAACCGGTGCTCGATCGCCCGCAGATGCTCTACAGCCTGGAGGTGGGGACGCTGCGGCGGCGCGTGCAGAGCGAGCTGCGCGCGGCGACGTACCGCGACCTGGACGCCGTGGTCGTCGCGCACGCCGGCATGGTGCAGGAAGACGAAGGCTACGACCCGCAGGTCGTCGCGCCCGACCGATTCCGCCGGTCGATCCTCGCCCGCATCGAGCGCGGCCGGGTGTTCATCGCCGAGGAGGGAGGTCAGACGCTCTTCAAGGTGGACCTGAGCGCGCGCAGTCGCCACGGCGCGCAGTTTGCCGGTGTGTGGACCGCGCCGCGCCACCGGCGCCGCGGCATCGCCTCGCGCTGCCTCGCCGACCTGGCGGGGCGGCTCATCGGCGACTGCCCGCGCGTGACGCTGCACGTGAACCGCGAGAACACGCCCGCCATCCGCACGTACGAGGCGGTGGGCTTTCGCGCCGCGATGGATTTCCGCATGGTCGTGCTCGGGTACTGACGGTGTCGGCGGAGGTCACGGCGCCCGGGCCGCTGCTCGACGAGCAAGGACGCCTGGCCGCGCCGGGATGGGCGCGCCGCCCGCTCTGGGCGTACGAGCGGGCGCGCGTACGCGTGCCAGGGCCGGCCCTCCTGGCGCGGCTCCGCTTGAAGGAGTGGGACTACTGGGGCGTCGGCACGCGCGACCTGTTCTGGGCAGCGGTGGTGGCGCACGCGGGCTACGCGGGCGTGGCGTGGTGCATGCTCCTGGACTTCCGCGCCGGGCGGACCGTCGTGGAGCGCGTGGCGGCGACTCCGCTGGGGCGCGGGGCGGTGCTGCCCTGTTCCAGCGAACGCGGCGACGCGTCCTTCCGCGCGGCCGGTGTGTCGCTGGCGTTCGAGCGCGTCGGGGCGGGGGAGGGCGCGGCGCGACGGCTGCGCGTGCGCTGGCGGCGCTTCCCCTGGGAGGAGCCGCTGGAGGCGGACGTTGCGGTCGCGGGCGGCGCGGGGGCGGGGGCGATCGCGCTGGCCACGCCCGTCGGCGGGCACGGCTTCTACTACAACCACAAGGTGTGCGGGCTGACGGCGTCTGGGAAGGTGCGACTGGGCGCGCGCACGTTCGCCCTCGGTGAGGACGCGCAGGCGACGCTCGACTGGGGGAGGGGCGTGTGGCCGTACGCCACGTTCTGGAACTGGGCGACCGGCGCCGGGCGGCTCGCGGACGGGCGTCGCTTCGGCTTGAACCTCGGCGGCGGCTTCGCCGCGCCCGGCGCGGCCACGGAAAACGTCTTCTTCGTGGACGGCCGCCCGACGAAGCTCGGGGTGGCGCACTGGCGCTA
>DASYRF010000080.1:0-5899 GCA_036004705.1 Myxococcota bacterium | reverse complement strand
AGCAGTCCGCGGCGCACGCCAGCATTCCGCCGACGTAGCCTTGCCCGATCGTCGTGCAGTCGTTCGCGTTCAGGTCCACGCCGTCGCACTGCTCGCTGCCCTCGGCGGCGCCGTCGCCGCAGGCAATGCAAAGAGACGTGTCGAACGTGCAGGTCGCGGCGTTGCACGCGAGCGTCCCCCCCTGAAACGCGCCAGCGGTCGTGCAGTCGTTCGAGGCGAGATCCGCGCCGTCGCAGTCCTCGCCCGTCTCGGCGAGGCCGTTCCCGCACGTCGTGCATCCGCCGAGATCGTAGGTGCAGGCCGCGTTGCACGAGAGCGTGCCACCGTCGAATCCGAGCGACTGGCAGGTGAAGGTACCCACGTCGGCCCCGTCGCAAGCCTCTCCCGTCTCGGCCACGCCGTTGCCACAGCCGGTGCAGCCGCTGAGATCGAAGACGCAGCCCCCCGTGCAACCGAGCGTCCCGCCGTCAAGGCCCTGCGTCTCGCAGGTCTGGCCCGCCAGGTCCACGCCGTCGCACTGCTCGGGCGGCACCACGGCGCCGTCGCCGCATCCGGGCGGAGCGGTACACGTCGAGGTGTCGTAGGACAGACAGTCGGGCGCACAGCCGAGCGTCCCACCCACGAAGCCCTGGCCGATGGAAACGCAGTCGGCCCCGCCGACGTTGCTGCCGTCGCACGTCTCGCCCGCGTCGAGGTTGCCGTCGCCGCAGCCCGGACCGATCGCGACGAGGGCCACGCTGTAGTTCACGACCTGCCCCAAGTCGACCGGGTGCGCGTCGGTCCCGGTGGCGAGATCCACGCCGCCGCCGACCGCCGTGACGCGGACCTCCAGCGGGACACCGTTCTCGACGCCCGAGGTGACTCTGACGCTGAAGCTCGTGGGCAGCGTGATGGTCGTCGTGCCGGACGCCGGGGGGTAGACGAGGTCGTGCGACTCCGTCATGTACGTCAAGGTCACGCGCAGCGAGTCGATCGGCACGACGACGTCCCCGGTGACGTTGACCAGAAGGATGGTCGTGCGGTGGCACCCCGCCGAGGCGGCGGCGAAAGCGATGGCCGCGACGAACAGGGCGCCGGCCCGGCGCGTGAGCACTTGATGGCGCTGCATGTGGGTCCCCTCTCTGGGTTGCGAGACGATGTTGTCCTCTGGGCGACCGGGCCGTCAACCGACCCGGCGACGCACCGCAGGGACAGGTGCAACGTCCGCGCCAAGCGTCTGTTCCAGAGTTGGGACGAGCGGCACGGAGAAACGCGGACTTGACACGCCTTGAGTCCCAGCTATGAGACGGACGCCAGGCGATGGGGTCAGAGGACCCGAGGCCTGATGGCCCCAGGGACGTCCTGAACGGCGGAATGTGTGGTGGGGAGGCGCGCCGAGGAACTAGTTGCAGGTCGCGGTCGTCGCGCCGAGCGTGAACGACTTGCAGGAGATGTTGTTGTCGTCGTTGAGCTCGACGATGCGATTCGTCGGGTCGATCCACGCGCACAGGGTGTAGGTCCCGTCCGCGAGCCCGGTGATGTCGACCCACTGGCAATCGAGACCCACGTAGTAGTCGTCCGCGCAGCCGGCCTGCTGGCCCATGTTGCCGCAGTTGTACATGCCGCAGGAGGCGTTCGCGCCGGTCCAGTCGGGGGCGTCGCCGAAGTTCTCGATGAAGCAGAAGGAGCCCTTCCAGCCATCCCTCACGTGCACGGTCGCGGACGCGCAGTCGGGCTCGGCCGAGTCGCACAGCCAGTAGATGGCGTAGTCCCAGAACTGCAGCGACCCCGAGGTATTCCCGCAGGAAGCAGGCAGCGGCTCCCACAGCCCCGTGTAGGGCGGCGCGATGTTGTTGGGGCTGCCGAAGTACAACGTGTCGGTGCCGATGTTCTCCGAGACCAGCGTGAACTCCAGAATGTCGATGGCGCCCGGACCGGTCGCGCAGCCGGTATCGACCTCGCACCCGTTGGGCGTGTACCCACGAGTGACGTCCATGTCGATGCAAAGGCCGTCCTGGTAGACGATCTCGTCGGGGAGGAGGGCGAGGCAGCCGGAGGTATCGAACATACACGTGCCGGAACAGGCGAGCGTGCCGCCGCCGTTGAAGCCGAGGCTGGCGCAGGTCTCGCCGTTCAGGGCGCCGCCTTCGCACTCTTCGACGGCGGGGTCGAACGTGCCGTCGTTGCAGGTGCTCGCGCCGCAGTCGACGGGACACGTCGTACTGTTCTCGCCGGCGCCGCACGTGCCGTCGCCGCAGGTGCCGGTGGCGCAGTCCTGCGGACAGGTGGCCGTGTTCTCGTCGCCGTTGCAGGTGCCGTCGCCGCACGTGGCGCCGCCGCGCGGGCCACAGCCGGTGAGCGCGAGGCTCACGAGCGCCGAAAATCCCCCGAGCAGCGCAAACCCGTAGTGCCTCTTC
Organism: Myxococcota bacterium; assembly: GCA_036004705.1. Classification (GTDB taxonomy): domain Bacteria; phylum Myxococcota_A; class Polyangia; order DASYRF01; family DASYRF01; genus DASYRF01. The sequence continues at coordinate 3,503 of DASYRF010000080.1, read as the reverse complement.
ATTAACGATCTCCTTGGGGTGAACAGGGGGACTGTGTCGCGCGGGGTGCGTGGTGTCAAGAGCTTTCCCCGGCGCCAGGGTCGCGCGGCGCGTGACGCGGCGCGCGGCGCGTCAAGGGCGTCGCCGTCAGGGGACGTCGCGGCCTTCGCCGAAGCCGAGGACCCAGAAGCGGGGGCGCACGGGGGCGGGCGCGGTGGCGAGGTAACGGTCCAGATCCTCGACGGGCTCGGTCTCGCCGTCGTCGGCGAGGACGAACGTCCCGAAGTGCACGGCGACGCTGGTGCCGGCGCCGAGGGCGTGGTGCGCCATGACGGCCTCCTCGGGAGAGACGTGGATGGGGCCCATGAACCAGCGCGGGCGGTAGGCGCCGATGGGGAGGAGCGCGAGGCGCGGCGCGCCGAGACGGGCGCGGATCTCGGCGAAGTGGGGGCCGAAGCCGGTGTCCCCGGCGAAGTAGACGGCGCCGGCGGCGCCGCGCAGGACAAAGCCGCACCAGAGCGTGACGTCGCGGTCGCCGACACTGCGGTTCGAGAAATGCTGCGCGGGGACGGCGGTCACGGTCAGGCCGGCGACGGGGGCGGCGGCGGCGCCCCACCAGTCGAGCTCCTCGACCGGGCCGATGCCCTTGGCGGCCAGGAAGGCGGCATTTCCGAGGGCGGTGAAGAAGCGCGGATGGTGGTCGCGCGCGAGGCGACGCAGCGTGGCGACGTCCATGTGGTCGTAGTGGTTGTGGCTGAGAAGCACGGCGTGGATCGGGGGCAAGTCCTCGAAGCGCAGCCCGGGCGGGCGTACGCGGCGCGGGCCGGCGAACGGCACGGGGCTGACGCGCGCGGACCACACGGGGTCGGTGAGGACGTTCACGCCGTCCATCTGGAGGAGCACGGTGGCGTGGCCGACGAACGTGACGCGCAACGCGCCGCCGGTGACGGCGCGCGGCGGCGGCGGGCCGGGCGCGGCGTGGGGCTCCCCGTGCCAGGGCCCGAGCTCGCGGGTGAAGCGCCAGCGCAGGAACGAGCCGAAGTCGGCGTGCAGCGCGGCGCCGCTCTCGTTGTGGAAGTGGCGCCCGTCGAAGTGGTCGGTGCGCGGGCCGCGCCACGGCGGCGCGGCGAACGCGCGGCAGCCGGCGGCGACCAAGGCGACGACGAGCAGGGCGGCGGCGCCGCCGGCGAGCCACGCCGTCATCGGGCGGCGGTCCGGGCGATCGCGGGCCGTACGGCCAGCTCGCCGCAGCCGGCGGCGGCCCGGGCCATCGCGGGCCGTACGGCGAGCTCGCCGCAGCCGGCGGCGGCGCCGGCGACGATACGCCGCGCGACGGCGCTGCTGGCGAGCCACGGCGCCATCGGCGGCGTTCAGCGCGCGGGGCGCGTGGCGGGCAGATGCCGGCCGAGGAAGGCGTAGTGGTCGCGCCAGCAGCGGCGGGCGTTGGCGCGCATGACGAAGGCGTGGAAGGCGTGCGGCTCTCCTTCGTAGTAGCGCGCTTCGCACTCGCCCCCGAGGCGCTCGACGGCGACCTTCAGGCGCCGCGTGTCGTCGAGCAGCGGGTCGCGCGTGCCGACGGCGGCGAAGAACGGCGGCAGCGGACGCTCGGGCGGGGGCGTAGCGCGTTCCAGCGCGACGAGCGGGTCCGCCAGGTCCAGGAAGCCCGCCGTCGCCGCGGCCCTCCCCGCGGACGCCGGCCCCGAGGCCAACACCGGCGCCGCTGCCGACGCCGACGCCGACGCCGACCCCGGGTCCGACCCCGACGCCGACGCCGACCCCGACCCCGAGTCCGACCCCGACCCCGAGTCCGACCCCGAAGCCGAGTCCGACGCCGACGCCGATGCCGACGCCGACGCCGAGTCCGACGCCGATGCCGACGCCGACGCCGACGCCGAGTCCGACCCCGAGTCCGACCCCGACCCCGAGTCCGACCCCGACCCCGAGTCCGACGCCGACGCCGACCCCGAGTCCGACGCCGACCCCGACCCCGACCCCGCGCCGTACGCGCCGTCCACGCCGCGCAGATACGCGTCGGTCACCTCCGCCATGCGGTCGGCGACGAACGCCGAGATCTTCCGCCGCCGGGAGAAGCGCCCCGGGTCGCTGACCTGAAGCATGCCGCACGCCGGGAGCACGGCGCGCGGGACGACGCCCGTGTCCCACACCAACCGGGCGAACGGCTCGGGGCGCCGCCAGCAAGCGGCGACCGCCAGCGCCGTGACGAGGTTCGCGCCCGCGGACTCGCCGGCCAGCGCCAGGCGCGACGCGTCGGCGCCGTAGGCGGCGGCGTGCCGCACGACCCAGGCATACGCGGCGCAGGCGTCGGCCACCGCCGCCGGGAACGGGTTCTGCGGCGCGAGCCGGTAGGAGATGTTGAAGACGACATAGCCCTCGCGCGCGAAGGCCAGCCCCATGACCCAGTGCGTGTCCTTCGAGAGGATTCGGAAGCCGCCGCCGTGCACGTACAGCACGGCCGGGCGGAGCGCCCCGCCGGGCGCGGGCGCCAGCGGGCGGTACACGTCGAGCAGGTGCTCCGGCAGCCCGCCGTCCTGGTAGGGGACATCGCGCACGACTTCGAGGCCGTGCTTCTCGGGGCGGGCGCTGGGGTGCAGGCGCGCCGCCGCCGCCGCGCCGCGGAAGAACCCGTCCACGACAAACGCCCCCGCGTGGCGCCGCAACCGCTCGCCGAGCCTTTTCAACATCCGGCGATTCTAGCAGCACGCCGCTGAAAAGCGGCGGGCGCGGTGCTAGTCTCTTGGGGTCGTCGTCGTTTCGGTCCTTCGCGCATGGAGGCGGATCCCGGTTGAGCCTGGTCGGCACGCAGCTCGGCAGCTACACGCTCGTCTCTCAGCTCGGCGAAGGGGGGATGGGCGTGGTGTACGTCGGCGAAAACGCGTCGCTGGGGCGGCGCGTCGCGATCAAGGTGTTGCATCCGGAGTTCGCGTCGCAGCCGGCCATCGTGAACCGCTTCTTCAACGAGGCGCGCGCCGCGAACCTCATCCGCCATCCGAGCATCGTCGACATCCACGACTTCGGCCACGCCGCCGACGGCAGCGCCTACATCATCATGGAGCTGCTCGACGGCGAGAGCCTGGCGCGGCGCCTGCACCGCGACGGCACGCTGCCGCCGGCCGTGGCCGTGCGCGTGGTCACGCGCATCGCCTCGGCGCTCGGCGCCGCCCACACGCGCGGCATCATCCACCGCGACCTCAAGCCCGACAACGTCATCCTCGTCCCAGACCCTGACCACCCCGGCGAGGAGCGCGTGAAGATCCTCGACTTCGGCATCGCGAAGCTGGCCGAGGACGGCTCGCGCGGCGGAGCGACGAAGACGGGCGCGGTGCTGGGAACGCCGCTCTACATGTCGCCGGAGCAGGCGGACGGGGCGCGCAACGTCGACCCGCGCGCCGACATCTACGCGCTGGGCGTCGTGACGTACGAGGCGCTCTGCGGGCGGCCGCCCTTCGTGGCGGAGGGCTACGGCCACGTGATGGCGATGCATCTCATGCAGGCGCCGCCGCCGC
>DASYRF010000079.1:0-10826 GCA_036004705.1 Myxococcota bacterium | reverse complement strand
CCAGAAGCCAAGGCCGCCCCCGCCGACAGCACGGCCACGGCCGCGGCCGCCACCACGGCCGCTGTCGCCGCCGTCGCCGCGCTCACTGCCGCCGCCGCCCTCACCGGGGCCGTCAACGCGCCCGACGCCGGCGCAGGCCGGCGACCGCCAGCGCGAGCGACAGCACGAGCGCGCCGAGCCCGCCGCCCCCCGCCCCGCTCGGGCGCGCCCCTGCGACGCGACAGCCGCACCCGCACCCGTGCGGCTCGTCGCCGCCCATCTTGCCGGGCGCGCCCACCCAGAAGTCGCATTCCAGCCACTCGGAGTAATCGGTCCCGTCGAAGGCGCGGACGCGCCAGGCGTAGTGCCCCGGGGCGAGCGCGGCACCGTCGAACGCGATCACGGTCGAGGTCGCGCTCTCGTCCTGCATCACCGACGCCGTCACCAGCGGCGTCGTCGTCGCCGGGTCGTCGTCGAAGGCGCGGATCTCCAGCTCCAACGTGACCGGCTCGCCCTCCGGGTCGTCCACGTTCGCCACGGTGAAGCTGTCGGGCGGCGCGTCGTACTCCGCGCCGACGCACGCGTCCGCCGGCTCCAGCTCCGGCCGCGACGGCTGCACGTTCTCCTTGATGTCGAACGCGTTGACGTTGGAGACGCCGCCCACCGCCCCCATGTCGTCCTCCACGCGCGCGCGCGCGTAGTAGGTCGCGCCCCAGTCCAGGTCCACGTCGAGCGTCCACACCGTCGTCTTGCCCAGCACGTCCTGCGGAACGCCGGGGCTGGACGCCACCACGGTGGCGAAGCCCGCGTCCTCGGCCACCTCGAAAAAGAACAGGATCGCGTTCCCCTCCGGGTCGGTGGTGTTGCTCGCCGACAGACCCGGGCGGCGCACCAGCACCATCTCGCCGTCGTACGGCTTCACCAGCAACGTCGCCAGCGGCGCCTCGTTGGCGACGTCCACCAGGAAGTCGAAGAACGGCGTCCAGGGGCTGGTCCCGCCGGGGAAGCCGTCCGTCGCGCGCGCGCGCCAGTACACGTGCGTGTTCTCGGGGATTGTCGCCGGCGTCGTGGTCGTCGTCCCGCCGGCCATCTCCGCCACCACCAGGCTCTGCGCCACGGGCGCCGCCGCGTCGCCGTAGTGAAGCTCCATCTCGTAGCTAATGGGGTCGCCGTCAGGGTCCGTCGAGTTGCCCAGCGTCAGCGCCGGCGTACCGGTCGCCACGGTGGCACCCAGCAGCGGCGCCAGGATGCTCGGCACCGTCGGCGGCCCGTTCACGACGTTCACGACTATCAAGACCGGCACGGTGGTCGTGAACTCGGCGTCCTCGGCGGTGAAGACCACCGTGTAAGGACTGCCGCCGCCGGCCGAGCCGCCCACCGGCCACACCCAGCTTCCCGTGCCGCCGGCGGCCGTGAGCGTGGCGCCGGCGACCGGCGCGCCGGTGTTGTCGGTCAGGGCGGCCGCCACCACGACCGGGTCGCCCTCGGGGTCGGCGTAGCCGAGGTCCAGCACGAGCGTGACGCCCTCGTCGACGACGACGGTGCCGGGAGGGGCCGGCGCCGGCACGCCCATGTCGGTGACGCTCAGCGCCGGCGGCCGGTTGCCCATCTCCACGACCAGCGTGTAGTCGCCCGTCGACGCCTGCCCGACGCCGTTCCACAGGCCGTCGCCGAAGTCGCCGAACGTCGAGACGACGAAGCAGTAGCAGCCGGCCGCCGGCACCGGCCCCGTGTCGATGTAGGCGTCGAGCGGCCCTGGCCCCGAGTCGTCGTCGTCGGCGAGCATCGTCACCCCGTCGCCCGTCCAGAACGAAAGGATGGGATCGGTCCACGGGTGGTAGCGCGTAGCGCCGCCGAACGTGAGCTCGGTGGTCGCCGTCACCAGGAAGCGGTCCCCCGCCATGGCGGCGACGCACAGCCAGTCGACGTCGGCGCCGAGCGGGCCGATCCAGGTGCCGCTGCTGCTCCACGGCAGCGGCGGCACGACGGTGAAGCCGCTGTAGTCCACCGCCGGCGACGCGCAGCCGGGCCCGCCGTCCGGCTCGAACGGATCGGCGGCGTAAGGCCCCACGGTGAGGTTGCCGAGCGCGCCGTTGAAGCCGGTGGACACGCCGTACGGCCCGGCGAAGAGCCCCGTGTCGTACACGCCGCCCGGATCGTACACGAGCACCTGGTAGTCACCCGCCGGCACCAGCCCGCGGAACGAGAAGTTCCCCACGACCCCGGACAGCATCTCGGTCTGATCGTTGTGATGGACGCGCGGATCGGCGTTGCGCTCGGCGCGCACCCACACGCCCGGAACGCCGGCGCCGCCGGACAGCGCCACGCGCCCGTCGAGCCCGCCCAGCACCTCGAGGACGATGTCGATGCCCGCGACGGTGACGCCGTCCGGCACGGTCACGAGATCCGCGTCGGCCTCGACATAGCCGCCGCTCGCCGGCGCGGCGACGTCGTACCAGCGATCGCCGTAGTTGCCGGCGTAGAGCGGCGGCATGCGCGCGTCGACCTTGTAATCGTCGGCCGGCACCACCAGCGCGTAGGCGCCGGCGCCGTTGGTGAGCGTCATCGTCTGGATGGTGAATCCGGCGGCGGGGCCGCCGCCCGGCATCACGCGCCAGGCCCGCACCTCCATGCCGGCGATCGGCGCGCCGCCCGTGTCCGTGACGGTGCCGGCCAGCGTGCCGGTCGCCCAGGCCGCGCGCGGCGCCGCCGCCGTTGCCACCGCCGCCGCCAGCGCCGCTGCGCCGCCGAGCCACACCGCCGCCCACCGCCTCGCGCCGCACCTCGCCTGCCCCATGCCTGGATCTTCCCAGAAGCGGGCCCAGGCCGCAACGCGCCGGGCGCCGGCGTGCGCGGCGGCCCGGCGCGGCGCTTGATCGGGGGCGGCGCGGCGGGCACCATGCGAGCATGAATCAGGGCCTGTTGAAGCGTCGGCTGGGGGCGGTGGTGTGCGCGGCGGTGGCGCTCTTCCTGGCGGACTCGCTGGCCGCGCCGGGCGCGGCACGCGCGGTATGCACGGGCTGGCCGGCCGATCCCGCGCAGACGGCGGCGGAGCTCGCCGACCAGAGCTGCTTCCCGAGCGAATGGAGCATCTCGAGCCCCGGCGGCTGGTGGAACTTCGTCTCGTTCATCCCGCCGCAGTCGACGAGCGTGCGGCCGGCCGAGACGGCCATCGGCTCCGGGCTGCACGCCGACATGGCGTGGGCGCGCACCACCGGCGACCCGCGCGTCCTCATCGCCATCATCGACTCGGGCATCCGCTGGGACAACGGCAACCTGCGCAAGCGGCTGTACCTCAACGTCGGCGAGCTGCCGCTCCCGGCGGGGTCGCCGTGCGCGGCGCGCCCGGCGGTAGTCGACCGCACCGATCCCGCCGTCCTCGCCTGCTGGGACGTCTTCCCCGCAGGCGGCGACGGGCGCGTGAACGTGGAGGACTACGAAGCCGACCCGGCCGTGGCCGACATGAACGGCAACGGCAACATCGACGCGCAGGACCTCATCATCCTCTTCTCCGACGGTGTCGACGACGATGGCGACGGCTGGGTGGACAACATCTCCGGCTGGGACGCCTACGAGAACGACAACGACGCGCAGGACGACACGAACTACGGCCACGGCACCGGGCGCGCCGAGGACGCGGCCTCCTCGCCCAACGACGGCGGCGACATCGGCGTGTGCCCGGACTGCACGATCATGCTCGTGCGCGTGGGCGAGAGCTTCCTGTGCGAGTCGGACGACTTCGCCGACGCGGTGGTCTTCGCCGTAGACAGCGGCGCCTCGGTCATCGGCGAGGCGCTGGGCGCCTACAACAACAGCACCTACACGATGGAGGCGATGGAGTACGCCTACCTGAGCGGCGTCTTCATCGTGGCGTCGATGGCGGACGAGACGGCGCTGCACCACAACTTCCCCGGCGCCAACAACCACGGCTTCGGCGTGCACGCCATCCGCTACGACAACTCCAACGGCGTCTTTCCGGAGATCACGTCGTTCCTCAACTTCGAGAACTGCACGAACTTCGGCGGGCAGCTCATCATGAGCGCGCCCTCCACGGCCTGCTCGTCGGGGTCGACCGGCATGACGAGCGGGCTGGCGGGGCTCGTCTACAGCGCCGCGCTGCAAAACGGCATCCCGGCGCCGGCCATCTGGAACCCCGCCACCGACCTCTTCGGCGCGCGCCGCCTGACCGCCGACGAGGTGAAGGGCCTCATCACGCTCAACGCCGACGACGTCGACATCCCCGAGGGGCTGGCCCTTTCGTGCAGCGACGATCTCGACTGCAACCCCGCCAACTCGGAGCGCTGCCTGCACGTGACGGGCGGCAACGTCTGCTCGGCGGAATGCTCGCTCGCCGACCCGGCCCCCTGCGGCAACCCGGACGATTTCGAGTGCCGGATGCTCACGCTCGACGACACCCGCAACTGCTTCCCCGATTCCGGCGACCCGGCCGGACTCGCGCCCTGCACCTACACCGCAGATTGCGCCGCGGGCGAGCGGTGCCGCGACGTGGGCGCCGCGCGCGCCTGCGTGGCGGCGTGCGACGACGGGTCGGCGGCGTGCGGCGCCGGATTCACGTGCGGCCGCGGCACGCAGCCCATCGCGCAGTGCTACCCGACCAAGTTCCCCAGCTACCCTGGCTGGGACCAGCACTTCGGCTACGGGCGCGTGAACGCCCGCGCCGCCATCGACCCGCTCTACGCCGCCGCCCCGCGCATCCCGCCGGAGGTCGACCTCGACGAGCCGCGCTGGTTCGCCTACCTCGATCCCGCCACCACTCCCAACGTCGACCTGGTCGGCCGGATCACCTACCGCGAGGCGCTCTACTCGTCGATGGACTACGTCGTCGAGTGGGCGCCCGGCATCCAGCCCGCCGACACCGACTGGGTGGAGATCACGAGCCAGACGAACGTGACCGCCGACGTGGTCGGCGCCGACGCGTTCACCTCCACGGTGCTCGCCACCTGGGACCTCACTACCGTGAACGCGCTGCAGGCCGTCGCCGGCGTGCCCGCCGACCCGAACCAGTTCACCTGCACCGTGCGCATCCGCGTGCTGGCGCATCCGCTCGGGGGCGGGGCGGACGTCCCCGGCGAGATGCGCAAGGTGGTCTCGGTGCACAGCGACAGCGACCTCGTCGCCGGCTTCCCGCTCTACCTGGGCCCGTCGGGCGAATCGTCCCCCAAGGTGCTGGACTTCGACGGCCAGCCGGGAGACGAGATCCTGCTGGCCGACGCCGACGGCGACGTGCACGCCTTCCATTACGACGCCGCTGCCGGCGCGCTGGCCGACGTAGCCGGCTTCCCCGTCGCGCTCGACGTTCTCGAATCGCTCGACCCCGGCCGCAGCGGCAGCCACGTCCTCGCCGCCGCCTACGACGCGGTCGACGGCTTCATCTCGCCGGACATCTCCACGTCCATCAACGCGACGATGGCCGTCGGCAACATCGACGGCTCCGCCGACGGGTCGCTGGAGATCGTCGTGGCCGCCCACCGCGGCTACGTCTACGCGTTCGACGCCGCCGGCAACGTCCTCCCCGGCTTCCCCGTGCAGAGCGACCCGGCGCTGGCCGGGCCGGACACGCCCAACGCGCTCATCCACAAGGACATGGGCATCGGCTCGCCCGCGCTGGGCGATCTCGACGGCGACGGCACGCTGGAGCTGGTCGTGCCGGCGTTCGACTCGCACGTCTACGTCTGGCACTACGACGGGTCGCTCGACTCCGGCTTTCCCGTGCTTCTCAGCGACACCGCCCAGGGCGCCAACACCGAGCAGACGCAGATCGTCTCCACGCCGGCGATCGGCGACCTCGACGGCGACGCGATCGCCGATATCGTGCTCGGCTCCAACGAGTCCTACTCTGGCGACACGTCGGGGCGCGTCTACGCCGTTCACGGCGACGGCAACGACCATCCTGGCGGGCCGTTCTTGCCAGGCTGGCCGATCCCGCTCGTCGGCGGGTCGGTGAACGTGCTCCCGCTCGTCGGGCGCGGCGTGCCGCAGGCGCCGGCGCTCGCCGACGTCGACGGCGACGGCGTGCTGGAGATCGCGGTGCACACGACCGCCACCTCGCCGGACATCTATCTGGCCGACCAGTCGGCACGCCCCTCGGGCGCCATCGGCCTCAAGCTCATGCGCACCGAGAACTTCGATTTCGGCGCGTTCTCCTCGTCGGTGGACCGCCCGTCGCTCGGCCTCATCAACCACCCGACGTTCGCCGACTTCGACCAGGACGGGCGCGTGGACCTCATCGCCGGCGCCGCCGGCTTCAACTTCGCGCTGTCGTTCGCTTCGGGCGGCGTGCGCATCAGCTACGACCACCAGCTGTCGGCATGGGACCTGTCGGCGGGCGTGTCGATGGGCGGCGTGCTGGAGGTGCCGTACTTCCCCGCGTGGCCGCGCCTGATGGAGGACTTCCAGTTCTTCATGAGCCCGGCGGTGGCCGACCTGAACGGCGACGGCCTGCCCGAGGTCATCAACGGCACGGGCAGCTACATCTTGCACGCCATCGACGTCAACGGCGACGAGCCCCCCGGCTGGCCGAAGTTCACGAACGGCTGGATCGCCGCGAGCCCGACGGTGGGCGACCTCGACGGCGACGGCACGCGCGAGGTCGTCTCGGTGACGCGCGACGGCTACCTGTTCGCCTGGCACACCGGCGGCTCGGTGGCGGGCGCCCTGGAATGGGAGAGCTTCCACCACGACCGCTGGAACTCGGGGAACTACGAGAACCGGCTCACGCCGGGCGTGCCCCCGGGCAGCGACGCGGGCGTGAACGGCGAGCCCGCCGACGGGAGCAAGGGCTGCTGCTCGTGCCGCGTGGGGGGCGAGCGGCGCGGCGGCGCCGCCGGCCCGACGGGCGCGCTGGGACCCGCCCTATTGCTGCTGGGAGGAGGCGCCTGGCTCCTGCGCCGCCGACGACGATGTCGCCACGACGACGCGACGCGCTCCTCCCGCTCGGCCTGACCGCGGGGCTGGCGGTGGCGACGGCGCTGCTGCGCGCCGCCGCTTCCGCGCCCGCGCCGGCTCCCGCCCCCGCCGCGTCGCCCGCGCCGGCGCCGCCGACGCCGCCCGAGGGCCTGTTGCGCTATTCCGTCCGCGACGCGGACACCGGCACGCCCATCCCCTGCAAGCTCACGCTCGTGCCCGCGCCCGGCACGCCGCCGCTGCGCATGGGGCGCCCGGACATCGGCCGCGCCGAAGGGCCCGCCATCGCCGCCGGCGACCGGGTGTTCTCGCTGGCAGGCGACGGCGCCGTGCACGTTCCGTTCGGCACCTACGACGTCTGGGTCAGCCGCGGCCCGGAGTGGGACGTGTGGATCGCGCGCGGCGTGAAGATCACCGCCGCCGAGACCAGCCTGGCGGCGGGGCTGCACCACGTGATCGACACGGCGGGGTGGCTGTCGGCCGACTTCCACGTGCACGCCTCGGCGTCGTTCGATTCGCTCGTGCCGATGGCCGACCGCATCCACGAGTTCGTCGCCGACGGCGTCGATCTGATCGTCTCCACGGACCACAACGTCGTGACCGACTACGCCCCGCTCATCGCCGAGCTGGGCGTGCGCGACGTCATCGCCGCCGCCAGTGGCGACGAGATCACGACCAAGAAATGGGGCCACTTCGGCGCATTCCCGCTGCCGCTCGACACCGACATGCCCGGCAACGGCGCGGTGGCGGTGAAGGGACGCACCGCGGCCGCCATCCTGGGCGAGGTACGCTCCGCCGCGCCCGCGGCGCTCATCGACGTGCACCACCCGCGCCTGACGGTGCCGAAGGGACGCATCGGCTATTTCGACTGGGCGGACTTCGACGCGGCCGCCGACCGCGCGGGGCGCGCCGGTTTCAGCTGGGACTTCGACGCCGTCGAGGTGCTGAACGGCTACCAGGACGCCGAGCGCAAGAGCGTGGACCGCGTCATCGCCGACTGGTTCGCTCTCATCGAGCACGGACACCTCGCAGCGGCGACCGGCAACTCCGACACGCATCACCTCTCGTACAATCTGGGCGGCTACCCGCGGAACTACGTGGCGCTGGCCGACGACCGCCCGGCGGCGGTGCTGCCGGCGGCCGTGGCGGCGGCGGTCAAAGCGCGCCACTCGTTCTTCACGACAGCGCCCTTCGTTCGGGTGACCGCGGTCGGCGCCGGCGGGGTGGGCGTGGTCGCCGCGGCAGGCGCGCCCCCGGCGACCGGCGGCATCGGAGACGTCGTCTTCGCGGCGGGCGGCAAGGCGCGACTCTCGGTAGAGGTCGACGCCGCCCCCTGGGTGTCGGTGGGGCTCGTGCGCGTCTACGTCGGCGGCAAGGAAGCGAAGCGCTGGACGCTGAAGCCGTCGACCGCGGTGGTGCGGCTGCTCGACGGATTCGACGTCAAGGTGAAGCGCGACTCGTTCGTGGTCGTGCGCGTGGACGGCGACAAGCCGCTCGCGCCGGTCGTCGGCGGGCGCGCCGACGGCCCTACGCCGAAGTCGTTCGGCGAGGAAGGGCGCCCCTTCGAGGTGCTGCCGTTTGCCATGACGAATCCCGTGTTCATCGACGTCGACGGCAACGGCAAGTACGACGCGCCGCACGCGGCGGCCCCGGCGGCGGCGCCGCCGCCGCTTTGAAGTGCGCGCCCCGCGCGCTACAAGTGGCCAAAGGCGAGCACGTGGACGACCTGCGCCCGAGCCCGAGCCCGAGCGGTAGCCTCCGCTGGAGCCGCCGCTTCCACCGCGTCCTGAGCCGCCTCCGGCGCCGCCCGTGAGCGACCGGCGGCCCGAGCAGCCCGGCGCCACGCTGCTGGCGGCGCTCGCGGCGCAGGCGCGCGGCGACCACGCCGAGACGGAGCGGCTGTGCCGCGGCGGGCTGGACGAGCCGCCCGTTCCGGGCCGCCTCGGGCGCCAGCACCGCGACGGGCTGCTGCATCTGCTGGCGCAGGCACACGAAGCGCAAGGCCGGCGGTCCGACGCGACGGCCGCGTTCGAGGCGCTGCTGGCGGAGCGCCCCGCCGCCGGCGAAGCGGACGACGCGCTGCTGGCGGACCTGTGCGTGCGGCTCGCGCGGCTCTACGAGGCCGACGGACGCGCGGCCGAGGCGGCGGCGCTGTACCAGCGCCTCCTGTTGTCGCGGCTGCGCACGGTGATGCGCGGGTCGTCGCTGATCGGGGCGAGCGACGACGACGTCGCCGCGGCGCGCGCGCGCTTCGCCGCCTGGGAGCGCGAGTTCGGCCCCGCGCACCCCGTGCTGTTCGAGGCGCTGGTCGTCTTCGCCAGCCGCGCGTTGCAAGACCGCGACCTCGGCGCCGCGCGCACCGCCCTGGAGCGCGCGCTCGCCATCGCCGAGCGATACGTCGAGCCGCACGACCCGGCGCTGGGCGCGCTGCTGGCGATCCTGCTGGGCGTCTGCGGCAAGCTGGAGGACCACGTACGGGCGCGCGCGCTCGCGGGGCGTCTGACGCAGCTCGCGGACCGCGTCCGCGCCGCAGCCGCCGGCGACGGCGGCGTGCCGGGCAAGGCGCCGCGCGAGTGAGCGTCTCGTATCTGATCGTCGTTCCCGAGCGGCCCGAGGAAGCGCGCGTGGCGGCCGTGGCCAAGGCGCTCGGTCTGGTGCGCGACGACGCAGGGGGCGCGCGCGCCGCGCTGTCGTTCCGCGGCACCGGCACGGGGACGGCGCGCGCCGTCGACGTGGAGCTGTGCGCCGACGAGGCCGAGCGCGTGGTCGCCGTGCGGACGGCCTCGGGGCGCAGCCCAGTGGACGCCTGGCTGCAGGCGCGGCTGGCGCTGGCGCTGCTGGAGGCGCTCGAGGGGCGCCTGGCGTCGGGCGAGCGCGTCACCCTGGAGGCGCTGCGCGCGCTGGCCCGCAGCGCGCCGTCCGCCGCCATGACCGCGGCGTGGGAGCGAGACGCCGTTGCGACGAGCGCCTCGGGCGCCTGGGCGCGCCGTCACCTCCGCCCGCTCGGCAGCGCCGCCGCCTTCGTGCTGGCCAGCGCCGGGGTCGCCACGCTGCTGGGCGCCGGGCGTTCCGGCGCACGCGCCGCGCTGGTCCTCTTCGTCGGCGCCGCCCTCGCCGCGCTCCTCGCCTTCGCCGACCGCCGCGCGCGCCCACGCTGAGGGGCAAGAGCACGGCGCGGACGCTGAGGCGCGCTCAGAACGGCACGTCGCTCGTCCACGCCGGGTCGAGCAAGTCGGGGCCCGTGTCGCCGCCGAGCCGGCACGTCGCGGCCGAGACCTCGTTCGGCGCGCAGACTGGGCCTCAGCGCGGCCAGCCGTCGTGCGCGAAGAGATGATAGAAGCCGCAGACGACCAGCGCGTGGGTGATCTCGCCCGCAGCGATGAGCGCGGGCACGTCGGCGAGCAGGCGCCGGAGCACCTCGATGTCCTCGGCGCCGTCGGGCCGCGGCGCGGCGACCGGCCGGCAGCCGCGCGCCACGAAGCTCCACGTGACGTTGTTCTGGATGGCCGGGTTGGGGTGGACCAGGCCGAGCGCCTCGACGCGCTCGGCGGCGTACCCCGTCTCCTCGAGCAGCTCACGGGCGGCCGCCGCGGCCGGGTCCGCGTCGCCGGGGTCGACCATGCCGCCCGGCACCTCCAGCGTCGCCCGCCCGATCCCGAAGCGCGGCTGGCGCACCAGCACGACCTCGCCCGCAGCGGTGAGTGGGATGACGTTCACCCAGTCCGGCGAGTCCATCACGTAGAACTCGTGCGCCGCGCCGTCCGGCCCGTGGCGCGTCTCGGCGCGTACCGTGAAGATCCGCGTGCGCAACAGCTCGCGCTCCGCCACGCGCGGCCAACGGTCAATCATGATCTGGCTCCGCGCATGATCTGGCTCCGCGCATGATCTGGCTCCGCGCATGATCTGGCTCCGCGCATGATCTG
>DASYRF010000078.1:0-1943 GCA_036004705.1 Myxococcota bacterium | reverse complement strand
CTGGGCGAAGGCGATGAGGTGCGCGACGTCCCGCACCCGCTGGCCCCCGGGGGCGCCGAGCTGTACGACTTCGCGCTGGGCGACACCGTGGCGCTGGACCTGCCCCAGCGGGCGGTGCGGGTCGTGGCCCTGCGCGTGCGGCCGAAAGACTTCAGCCAGGCGCGGCTCGTCGGCACGCTGTATGTGGACGCCGAGACCGCCGACCTCGTGCGGCTCACCTTCAACTTCACGCCGCACGCCTACCTCGACGCCTCGCTCGAGGACGTCAGCATCGTGCTCGACAACGCCCTGTGGGAGGGACGCTTCTGGCTGCCCTACCGGCAGGAGATCGAGATCCGCCGGCGCGTCACCTGGCTCGACGTACCGATGCGCGGAATCATCCGCGGCCGGTGGGAGATCGACGGCTACGCGCTGAATGTCGGTCTGACCGACCGCTGGTTCGCGGGCGAGGAGATCGTCGTGGTGCCGAAGGCGCAACGCGATTCGTTCCCCTGGACCACGCCGCTGGCCGCGGCCATCCAGGACATCGCCGAGCCGGTGCGGCAGAACGACCTCGAGGCCGTGCGGGCGGAGGTCGGGAGGATCGTGGGCCGGCGGGCGCTGTCGGGTCTCAAGGCGCAGCGGCTCGGCGCGCGGGGCGTGAGCGACCTGCTGCGCGCGAATCGCGTCGAGGGGCTGGCGGCCGGCGCCGGCGTCGTGTGGCGCGTCCCGGGCGACGGCTTCGAAGCGCGCGCCCTCGGCAGCTACGGCGTCGCCGACCGGCGCCTCAAGGGTCTGGTGAGCATCACCTCCGCCGATGGACTCGAGCTGGCGGCCTACCGGCAGGTGCGCGACATCGGAGACGCGCGCGTCATCGCGCCGCTCCTCAATTCGATCGCGTCGCAGGAATTCGGCGACGACTACGGGGACTACTACTTCGCCGCCGGTGGGCGCGCGGCGGTGCGCCGCGGCCTCGGCGCGCGCTCCGAGTGGCGGGTCGCGGTGGCGAGCGAGCGCGTCACCGCCCTCGCGGTACGCGCCGCGCCGGCCACGGGGACGTTCCGGCCGAATCCCGCCGTGCGGGCAGGCGACTACGCGCTGGTCTCGCTCTCGCTGCGCCGCCGGAGCGAGGGGTTCGCGGTGCGCCGCGACCTCGCCGCCGAGGTGACGGTGGAGGCCGGCCGGCGCGCGGGCGGCGCGGAGTATCTGCGCGTCGCGGGCACGGCCCATCTGCTCGTGCCTCTCGGGGACGGGGGCACGCGCCTGCTCGCGCGCGCCGCGGGCGGCGCCGCGGGTGCGGCCCTGCCGCCGCACCGCGCGTTCGCGCTCGGCGGGCACGGCACGCTCCTGGGCGAGGCGTTCCGGCAGTGGGGCGGCGCGCGCTACGCGCTGCTGCACGTCGAGTGGCGCGCGCCCGTGCCGTTCGTGCGCATGGCCGCCGGCCCCTACGCGCGGACACCGGGCACGATCACGCTCGCCCCGTACGCCGCGGCCGGGTGGACCGCGCGTCCGGTCCCGGGCCTCCCGTGGCGCGCCACGCCCGGCCCCCGGGTCACCCTGGGGCTCGGCGTCGAATGGCTCGGCGTCTTCCGGCTGGAGGCGGGCTACGGCGTGCAGAGCCGCAGCGGTCGCGTCGCCTTTGACGTGACGCGCGATTTTTGGGATATCCTGTGAACGCCTAGGCGCCTAGACGCCTGGACGCCTAGACGCCTAGACGCCTAGGCGCCTAGGCGCCTAGGCGTAGAGTCGCTACGTTTCGAGACTACTGCATGCCGGTGACTGCGTTTCCCGACGAGTGGCTGGCCCAATCGCTCGAGGGCCTCCTCACCCCGGAGCTGCTGACCGCGCTACGGGGCAAGGCGGAGCCCGGGCGGACGCTGTGGGAGATGCTCGTCGCCGAGAAGGTCACGAGCGACCAGGCGATTCTCGACAAGCTGTCCAGCCGGTTCCGCCTGAAGATCGCC
>DASYRF010000077.1:0-6788 GCA_036004705.1 Myxococcota bacterium | reverse complement strand
GCGACGTCGCCGAGAACTGCACGGGCGGCGCAGCGACTTGTCCCGCGGACGGGTTTGTCACGGCCGGAACGAGTTGCCGCACCTCGGCGGGGTCGTGCGACGTGGCGGAGAGCTGCACGGGCAGCAGCGGCGCGTGCCCGGCCGACGGGTTCGCCGCGTCGTCGGTGACCTGCCGTACCTCAGCCGGGGCCTGCGACGTCGCTGAGAACTGCACCGGCGGCAGCGCGACCTGCCCGGCCGACGGGTTCGCCGCGTCGTCGGTGATCTGCCGCACCTCGGCGGGCGCGTGCGACGCGGCGGAGAACTGCACCGGCGCCGGGCCGGCCTGCCCGTCCGACGCGCTCTTCTCGGCGGCGACCGTGTGCCGCACGGCCGCTGGCGCCTGTGACGTGGCGGAGAACTGCACCGGGTCCAGCGCCCTTTGCCCGGCCGACGTCTTCCAGCCGCCGTCGCTCACCTGCCGCGCCTCCGCCGGGACCTGCGACGTGGCCGAGAGCTGCACCGGCTCCGCGGCGGCCTGTCCGGCGGACGGGTTTGCCTCGGCGGCGACGGTCTGCCGCGGCTCGGCCGGCGCGTGCGACGTGGTGGAGAACTGCACGGGCTCGGGCGCGGCCTGCCCGGGCGACACGTTCCTGCCGTCGGGGGCGTCGTGCCGCGGCGTGGCCGGCCCCTGCGACGTGGCCGAGACGTGCACCGGCGGCAGCGCCGCTTGCCCGAGCGACGCGTTCCTGTCGTCGGCGACCATCTGCCGTGGCGCTGCCGGCACGTGCGACATCGCCGAGAACTGCACCGGCACCGGCCCGGGCTGCCCCGCGGACGTGCTGGCGCCGTCCTCCACGGTGTGCCGCGGCGCGGCGGGCACGTGCGACGTGGCGGAGAACTGCACCGGCGGCAGCGCCACCTGCCCGGCGAACCTCTTCCAGCCGTCGTCCACCGTGTGCCGCGCCTCGGCGGGCATATGCGACCTGGCGGAGAACTGCACCGGCTCGACCGCTCCTTGCCCGACGGACCTCTTCGTTCCCAGCTCCACCGTGTGCCGCGCCGCCTCGGGCATGTGCGACGTGGCGGAGAACTGCACCGGCGGCGCCGCGGCGTGCCCGGCCGACGGCTTCGTCGCCAACGGCACCGCCTGCAATGACAGCCTCTTCTGCACGACACCCGACACCTGCACGACGGGCGCGTGCGGCGGCCCGACCCGCTCGTGCACGTACGGCTGCAGCGAAACGCTCGATCAATGCAACGCCTGCAACCCGAGCACCGTCGAGTGCCAGGGCGGAAGCCTCGTGACGTGCAACCCCGACGGAACGATCGGCACGTCGATGCCTTGCTCGCTCGGCTGCAACACCATCGGCGCCGACCACTGCAACGTCTGCTCGCCCGGCACCAACTTCTGTTCGGACGCCGCCACCAGCAACACGTGCGGTGCGGACGGCTTCGCGGTGCCGACGAGTTGCGCGCTCGGCTGCAACTCCGGCACGGGGTTGTGCAACACGTGCACGCCCAACACCGACGTCTGCAACGTGTTGGGCAACCTCGATCACTGCGACGCGAGCGGCATGGTGTCGTCGACGACAACCTGCTCGTACGGCTGCAACGCCGCCGCCACGCCGGACCGCTGCAACTACGTCGCGTGCGACAACATCTCCACGCGCGACATGGTGCTGTTCGGCACCGGCGCCATCAACCTCACGGGCTCGGGTACGATCTACCGCTTCGACACGGGCACCGGCGAGATTCGCGACGTGACGACGAACACCGTCATCCGGCCGGCAGGCGCCGGGGTCGACCCGATGACGGGCGTGTACTTCACCACCGAGATGGGCACCGTGCAGATGCAAGGCATCTGGGCGGCCACGTCCATCACCGTGGCGGCAGGCGTCACGTTGCGCGGGCTCGGCCCGAACATGATGATCCTGCTGTCGGCGGGGAACGTGGCGGTCAACGGAACGATCGACGTCGGCAGCAAGCTGACGATCCCCAACCCGGCGCTGCCGTGCGACACGGTCATCGAGGTCGGCGCGGGCGGCGGGACGGGCGGCACGCCCGCGAGCGGCGCGAGCGGCTGCCCGACGTTCCCGTCCACGGGTGGCAACACCGGCGGCGGCGGCGGCTTCTGCGGGCCCATCTCCGCCAGCGCGGGCTGTACGGCGACGTGCACGGAGAACTGCGAGGAGCCGGGGGCGGGCGGCGGCGGCTTCGGCGGCAGTGGCGGCACCGGCGGGCCGTTCACGCCCCCGAACCCCGACACGCCAGGAGGCGCGGCGGGCGGCGGCTACGGGTTCAGCACGCTGGTGCCGCTACGCAGCGGTTCGGGAGGCGGGGCCGGCTCGGGCGAGCAGGGCTTCTGTCCCTTCTTCCCGCCGGGTGGGCGCGGCGGGCCGGGCGGCGGCGGGCTGGAGATCTGCTCGAACGGCAACATCACCGTGGCGGTCGGCGGCGGAATCAACGCCGGCGGCTCGGGCGGCGACCAGGGGATCTGCGGCGACGCGGCGGGAGGGGGCGGCAGCGGCGGCGCGCTTCTGCTCGAGGCCAACCTCGTCACCATCAGCGGGATCATCGCGACCAACGGCGGCGGCGGCGGCGCCGGCGACAAGAAGCTCGGTTGCAACTGCTCGCTGTTGCAGGTGGGCACGAACGGCGCGCTGTCGAGCGCCCTGTCGGGTGGCGGCACCCCCGACGACGCCGGCGAGGGCGGCCCCCCTGAGGCGCTCGGGGGCGCGGGTGGCGCGGGGGGTGCGGGAGTCACGATCAACGGCGGCCTGGGGGGTGGCAACTGGCGCGGCGGAGGAGGCGGCGGCGGGGCCGGGCGCATCCGCCTCAACGTGAGAACGGGGACGCCCACGACGTCAGGTACCGTGTCGCCGGCCACCAGCACCACGGCCTACTCTGCCGGCACCGTACCGTTCAACTAGCGCCGGTCCCAAGGCGTTCGTCCGCTCGGGCTGGCAAAGCCAGCCTTCGCTCAGCCTGAGCTCCGCCCGGCGCCCCGCAGCCGGAGTCTTGGGATCGGCTTTCTAGCGTCCGCTTTTCCCTTCTTCTGCATCCGCCCCGTTACGCCGCCGCGGCGCCGGCCGAGCCCGCCGACGCTTTCTAGCGTCCGCTTTCCCTTCTCTGCATCCGCTTCCGCTCGCGACAGCGCGTGGGCGCGCGCCATCCCGTCTGTCAGCGGGAAAGCACGGAGCGCCGCGTGAGCGGGCTCGCCCACCATTTGCCGGGGAAGGTGCCGTCGGACGCCGGCGTAGAACGCGGCCAAACAGCGACATGTGGGTTTGCGGTTGACACTGACCCCACATTCGACTACATGCGGCGCCGAACTGAACGTAAAAACAAAAAAGGGGTCCGTTGCAATGAATGCTCGTTGGTTGGTGGTGGTTGGGTTGCTTTCTCTGGGAGTTCTGGGTGGTTGCGCCGAGGTCATCGACGATCCGGCGCTGAGCGAGGCTGCGGCGCGCGGCGGCTGCCGGTGGGACTGCCCGCCTTGCCAGCCGAACCACGTCTGCTCGCTCGCGCCGTGTATCCTGCAGTGCCCCCCCGGCCATACGCCGTGTGGTCCGACGGCCTGCACGAACGGCGACGTCTGCTGCAACGACAGCTGCGGTATCTGCACCGAGCCCGGCGGCTTCTGCATCGACCTCTACTGCGAGGCCCCCGAGCGCGGCCACACGTGTGACGTCCGCGCGCTCTGCATCGAGGGCTACAGCTGGAGCGAGGCGCTGTGCCGCTGCGTGCCCGACCATGGAAACCCGCATGTGTGTGCCAGCGATGCCGACTGCACGACGCTGTCCAGCTACTGCGACGGCTGCACCTGCGAGGCGGCGACGACCGCGGAGAGCGCTCCGAACTGCCCTGCGGGGCACGAGGTCGCCTGCTTCGTCGACCCATGCTTCAACCAGACGTCCTACTGCGACGCCGGGACGGGTGAGTGCGTGTTGACGCCGCTCGATACGACGTGGGTCGACCCGGCGACGGCGCTCTAGCACCGTTCGTCCTTCCTGGAGTCCCAGCCGGCCCGCTCGGGCCGCTCGCCCGGGCCGCTGCCCGGGATTGACTTCCGCCCGAACGTCGGGGCTTCATTCGCGCCGTGCGCGCATCCTTGTGGGCCGGAGCCGCGGCGGGGGCGCTCGTGGGCGCTGCCGAGGCGCTGGAGCTCGTGGTGCGAGGGCGCGGTCCGGGCTCGGCCGGTGGCGTCGTGGGCGCGCTGGTCGCGCTCGTGGCACTCGGCACGCTGCTCGGCCTGGCCGTCGGCCTCGCGCTGGGTCTCGCCGGCGCGCTTGGTGCGGGCGGGCGCTTCGCCACGCCGCTGCGCGCGCTGGGACGCAGCCTCGCGGGTCTGCCCGCGGTCGGGCCCTCCGACGCTTCGGCGGGACCGCACGCGGCTGCGGACGGCGCCGCCGTCCGCTCGGGCGCCGCGTCGCCGGACCCCA
Source organism: Myxococcota bacterium (assembly GCA_036004705.1). Taxonomy (GTDB): domain Bacteria; phylum Myxococcota_A; class Polyangia; order DASYRF01; family DASYRF01; genus DASYRF01. Next base: position 2,364 of record DASYRF010000077.1, on the reverse strand, counting down.
CGGAAGGCCCGCGTCGCCTCTACGGCGGCGTGACGCTGGCGGCGGCGGCGTTCGGCGGGCTCTACGGGCTGGCGCGTGCCACTGAGACGTTCGCGGCGCGCGACCTGGCCAACGTGCTCCTGGCGGGGCTGGCGCTGGTCCTGATGCTGGGGCTGCTGGTGATGGCGCCGGCGTGGCACGCGGCGGTCGGCGCGCTCTGCCGGCTGTGGTCCCGCGTTCCGTTCGCGGGCGTCGTGGCGCGCCGCACCCGCGCGGCGCAGGCGCTGGTCGCGGCGGGGGCGGCCGGCGCCGCTGCGTTCGTCGCCTGGCGCTCGGCGCACCAGCTGGCCGACGTGGAGCTGCGCGCGCCGATCTACGGCGGCGTGCTGCTGGCGGCGGCCGCGGCGCTGCGCGCCATGGCGGTCGCGCGGCGCGGCTGGGCCTGGGGGCGCTTCGCTCGCACCGCCGGACGCGTGCGCACCGCGGCGCTCGCGGCACTGCCGGTCGCCGCGCTTCTCGTGGCCGGCGTGACGCTGCGCGCCTCGGCGGGCGGGCGCACCGCGTTGTCGCGCGCGGCGCTGACGGCGCGCGTGGCCGCGGCGCTGCGCGCGCTGACCGACTTCGACCGCGACGGCTACTCGTCGCTCTTCGGCGGCGGCGACTGCGCGCCGTTCGACGGTTTCATTCATCCGGGGGCGCGCGACTTGCCCGGCAACGGCGTCGATGAGGACTGCTCCGGTGGCGACTTCGTGCTCGGTGCGCGCAGCGCGGAGCCGCCGCCCCCCACCGTCCCGCTTCCGGCCGGCTTCCGCCCGGTGCGCAACGTGCTCTTCATCACGGTGGACACGCTGCGCGCGGACCATCTGCACTTCCTCGGCTACGATCGCGACACTTCGCCGGCGCTCGACGCGCTAGCGGCGTCCGGGGCGGTGTTCCCCCGGGCGTTCTGCTCGTCGCCGCGCACCGTGCGCTCGGTGCCGGCGCTCCTGACGGGGCGCTACCCGTCCAGCATCGCCTGGGGCAAAGCGGGGCACGACTGGGAGGACCTTGCCGACTCCAACGAGACGCTGGCTGAGGTGTTCGCGCACGCCGGATTCCGCACCGCCGGGTTCGCCCTGCAGAAGTACTTCCTGGAGCCGCGCGGGCTCTACCAGGGCATGAAGCTGAGTAGCGCCGCCGAGCTGGCGCCGTATTACCTCCGCGACGAGTCGCGCCCGTCGGGCAAGCACATCACCGACGGCGTCATCGCCTTCCTGCGCTCGCTGGGCGCGTCGGAGCTCGGCGTCGCGCCGGCGCCCGCGCCCGCGCCCACGCCTGTGACCGGGCCGGCGTCCACCCCGGCCGCCGCCGCACCGGGCCCCGGCGGCGCGCCGCGCTGGTTCGTCTGGGCGCACTATTACGATCCGCACATCCGCTTCTCGGACTCGCGCTACGGCCGTGACAAGGTGGCGCTGTACGACGAGTCGATCCGCTACGACGACGACGAGATCGGGCGGCTGCTGGCGTTCCTGCGTGCCGCCGGGCTCGACCGCGAGACGCTCGTGGTCTTCACCGCGGATCACGGCCAGGCGCTCGGCGACCACGGCAAGTGGGGCCACGGCTCCAACCTGTACGACGAGGTGGTGCGCGTGCCGCTCGTCTTCGCCGGCCCGGGCATTCCGCCCTTCGCGCACGAAATGATGGTGGCCGAAGGGGTCGACGTCGCGCCCACCATCTGTGCGCTGGCCGGCGTCCCGCCGCCCGCCGACGCCGACGGCCGGTCGCTTGCCGGGCGCGTCGCGCTGGGGTCGGCCGCGCCGCCCGTGGTGGCGGGCGGTGCCGACACGATCGCCTACATCGAGGCGCTGCCCGATCCGCGTACGGACTATGATCTGCGCGCGTTGGTGCGCTGGCCGCACAAGCTGGTGCGCGACCTCGCCAGCGGCGGGAGCGAGCTCTACGACCTCGTCGCTGACCCGCGCGAGCGCAACGACCTCGACGGCGGCGATCGCGCGCTGGAGGACGAGCTGGCGCGGCTGCTGTCGGGGCGCGTGGCCGACGGCGAGTGGGCGCGCGCGCTCGGCCCCGCGGGCTACGTGACGCTGGCGCCGCCGAAGCCGGCGCTGCCGACCGACACGCTCGTGAACCCGTACGTGCGCGTGCTGGGCGTGGATGCACCCGGCGTGCGCGCGGGCGGGGCGCCGTCGTCGGCGGCGCTGTATTTCGCGCCGGTGCGACCCATCTCCGCGGCGTGGAAGGTGCGCGTGAGCCTGGTCGGGCCCACCCCCGCGTGCCGCGCCACGGTCGATCACGATCCCGCCGAAGGCCGCCACCCGACGAATCGCTGGCAACGCGGTGAGTACGTCGTGGACCGCTTCAGGCTGCGCGTGCCGCCGGGCTGCAAGG
>DASYRF010000076.1:0-3453 GCA_036004705.1 Myxococcota bacterium | reverse complement strand
CCATGCCGAGATCGACGTCGCCGACCGGCTTGTTGCGCGTGTGGACCTCGAGGATCTTCTCGCGGCCGGCTACGTCCGGCGGCGCCACGAACACCTGGCGGTCGAAGCGGCCCGGGCGCAGCAGCGCCGGGTCGAGGATGTCAGGGCGGTTGGTGGCGGCGAGGATCACGATGCCCTCGGCGGTCTCGAAGCCGTCCATCTCAGACAGCATCTGGTTGAGCGTCTGCTCCCGCTCGTCGTGACCGCCGCCGAGCCCGGCGCCGCGCTTACGACCGATCGAGTCGATCTCGTCGACGAAGATGATCGCAGGCGCCTGCTTCTTCGCGGTCTGGAACAGGTCGCGCACGCGGCTGGCGCCGACGCCCACGAACATCTCCACGAAGTCCGAGCCGGAGATGGAGAAGAACGGCACGCCCGCCTCGCCGGCGATGGCCCGCGCCAGCAGCGTCTTGCCGGTGCCGGGCGGGCCCATCATGAGAACGCCCTTGGGGATGCGGCCGCCGAGACGCGTGAACTTCTTCGGGTCCTTGAGGAACGCGATGATCTCCTCGAGCTCTTCCTTGGCCTCGTCGATGCCGGCGACGTCGTTGAACGTGACCTTGCGATGGTGGTCGCTGAGGAGCTTGGCCTTGGATTTGCCGAAGCTCATCGCCTTGCCGCCGCCCGTTTGAAGCTGGCGCATCAGCACGAAGAAGATGACGAGGAGGAACAGCATCGGCAGGCCGTTGATCAGCACGGTCAGCACGAGCGAGTTCCCGTCGTCCTTCTCGGGGTGGATGACGACGTCGTTCTTCGTCAGCGTCTTGGCCAGATCGTAGTCGAGCTTGACGCCGACGGCCTTGAAGCGCCGGCCCGTCGACTTGAAGATGCCTTCGTACTCCGTCCCCTTGATGTGGACTTCCTTGATGTTGTGGGCGTCCACCTCGGCCAGGAAGCGGTCGAACGGGATCTCCTCGGAGTCGACGCGCGGCGCGTTGACCATGTACCAGAACACGACGAAGGCGCCGATGAGGAGCAACCAGATGAGGGCGGTCTTGTAGGATTGCTTCACGTTGGTGACGTGTCCTTCTCGGGCCCCGAACGCGGGTGTGAGCCTTGGCCAAAACGTAACACACGCCCCTGGGGTGCTCAAGGCGTGCGCGGGCGAAAATGGGGATTACTCTGGGGAAAACTCCACCCGCAGCGCGGGCGCGCCCTCGTGTGCCGCGGCGCCGGGATCGGCCGCGACGGCGGCGCCGAAACCGGGGATGAACAGCACCTCCGCGCCGTCCGGGCCGGCGCACACCAGCGGCAGGCGCGCGCGATCGGCGCGCGGGATGCGGGCGTCGACGAACAGGTCCTGCAGCCGGCGCGTGCCGCTGCGGCCCGCGAGGCAGATGCGGTCGCCGCGACGGCGCGGGCGCAGCACCAGCGGAAAGCGCGCGCGCAGGGCCGCCGCGGCGGGCTCGCACGGCTCGACGCGCACGAAGCGGTGGGCGGCGTCGGCCCACGGTAGCTCGGCGCGGCCGGGGGCGTGCATCGCGACGGGCGCCGGCGCGAGCGGGGCGGCGGGCGTGGACGCGGCGGCGAGGTCCTCGCCGTGCGGATCGAGCGCAGGGCGCCGCGAAGCCGGCGGCAACACTTCCAGGCGGTCGTAGGTGCGGCGCAGGACGAAGCCGCCTGGCCAGGCGACCTCCGCCGTGCCGTGCGTCGTGGCACACAGGCGCAGTGCGGCGGCGACGTGCACGCGCTCCAGGCGGCGCGCCTCGCCGCCCGCCGCCCGCAAGGCGGCACGCAGGACGAAGGGGCGGAGCGCTTCGTCGGCGGCGGCCACGGCGGCGACCGCGAAGGCGCCCGCGGCCCCGCCCTGCCCCGCCGCCGCGGCGGCGAGGCGCGTGCTCGCCTGGGCGTCCAGTAGCGCGGCGGCGGCGCGCGCGTCGGCGGCCAGCGCGGCGAGCTGGCGTACGGCGCCCGGATTCTCGCGTACCAGCAGGGGCAGCAGCGCGGCGCGCACGCGGGTGCGGGCGTAGCGCGGGTCGCGGTTGGAGGGGTCGGCGAGCGTGCGCGCGGCCAGCCCGCGGTCGCGGACGTAGGCCTGTACCTCGGCGCGCGTGACGTCGAGCAGCGGGCGGACGAGCCGCACGCCCGGCGCGAGGGCGCGCTCGGGCAGGATGCCGGCGAGGCCGGCCAGCCCGGCCCCGCGCAGCAGGCGAAGCAGCAGCGTTTCGGCCTGGTCGTCCGCCGTGTGGGCGGTGGCGACGGCGCCGCAGTGTGCCTCGGTGGCGAGTACGGCTAGCAATCGATAACGCAGTACGCGGGCGCCGTCCTGGCAGCTGGAGCGCACGCGTCGCGCCTCGGCGCGCGCGTCGCCGCGCAGCGCGTGGAACTCGACGACCCCTGCGTCCGCCGCCAGGGCGCGCACGTGCGCCGCCTCGCCGGCCGCCTCGGGGCGCAGCCCGTGGTCGACGTGCGCGGCCACGATGACCGCGCCGCAACCCGGCGCCGCCGCTGCCGCCGCGTGGAGCAGCGCCGTGGAGTCGGGGCCGCCGCTCGCGGCGACGAGCACCCGCGCACCGGGATCGAGTCCGGCGAGGAACGCCTCGACCGCGCGCGCCACGGCGGCCGGGTCCGCGTCGGCCGGCCGCGCGGCCGCGGTCGCGTCCGTCTCAGCCGGTGGCGCCACGGCGCACCTCGTCGGCGGCGGCGATGCACCAGGCGACAGCGGCGGCGGCGTCGTCGGCGCGGTGGATGGGGCGCTCGTGCCGCCAGTCGAGCCGCCGCCCCGCCAGGCCCAGCTCGTCGGCGAGCCCGCCCGTCCCGCCGAGCAGGCACACCGGACGCCCGTGCTGCCAGGCGTGGCACACCTCGGAGAGCGTGCCGCTGCCGCCTCCGACCGCCACGACCGCCTCGCCGGCCAGCACGACCAGGACGTTGCGCGCGTAGCCCATGCCGGTCGGGAACACCAGGTCCATGGCGGGGCCGGCGGCGGCGCGGTCGGCGCCGGGGAGCAGGCCGATGGTGCGCCCGCCCGCGGGCGCGTCGCCGCGGTCTCGTGCCTCCCGGAAGCCCTGGCACGCGGCGTCCATCACGCCCCCCAGCCCGCCGCAGACGAGCGACCACCCGGCGCGCGCGATGGCCGCTCCCACCTCGCCCGCGGCGCGCGACAACGCCGCGTCGGCCCGCGCCGCCCCGATCACCGCGATGCAGCGCGCCGCGTCGCCCGGTCCAGCCACGCCGGCATCTTTCAGCCGGGGCCGCGCGCCGTCAAGGCGGCCGGCGGCGTCCGCCGCCGTCGCGCCCGGTGCCGACGGAGGTGCGCGTGCGGCCGCACTTCGAGGGCGCGTTCGCGGAGCACGGCCTGCACGGACCGACCTCCCGGCTCTTCGCTTGATTGCCGCACGGCGCCGCGGTAGCACGTGCGCGCGGTCGGCGGGCGGACGGGCGGACGGGCGGACGGGCGAGCGCGCGGGCAGG
>DASYRF010000075.1:0-10697 GCA_036004705.1 Myxococcota bacterium | reverse complement strand
TGGTGCGCGACAAGAAGATCGAGGGCATCTCGGACATCCGCGACGAGTCGGACCGCGACGGTATTCGCGCCGTCGTGATGCTGAAGCGGGACGCCGTGCCGCAGGTCGTGCTCAACAACCTCTTCCAGCACACCGCCCTGCAGCAGAACTTCGGCATCAACACGGTCGCCATCGTCGGCGGGCGCCCGCGCACGCTGACGCTGCGCGAGGTCCTCGTGCTGTTCCTCGAGCATCGTCGCGAGGTGGTCACGCGGCGAACGGCGTTCGAGCTGCGCCAGGCCGAGGCGCGCACGCACATCCTCGAAGGGCTGAAGATCGCGCTCGATCACATCGACGAAGTGGTCGCGCTCATCCGCGCCAGCCCCGACACGCCCGCGGCGCGCGAAGGGTTGATGACGCATTTCGGCCTCAGTGAAAAGCAGGCCAACGCCATCCTCGACATGCGCCTCGCCCGCCTGACGGGCCTGGAGCGGGGCAAGATCGTCGACGAGCTGCGCGAGCTGTACATGACGATGGAGCGGCTGAACGCCATCCTCGCCGACGACATGCTGCTGATGGGCGTCATCGCCGACGAGCTGAAAGCGCTGCAGGCCGAGTACGGCGATCCGCGCAAGACCGAGATCGTCGAGGCCACCGAGCAGCTCGACCACGAGGACCTGATCGCCGAGGAGGACATGGCGGTGACGGTCACGCAGGCGGGCTACGTGAAGCGCACGCCGGTGGCGAAGTACCGCGCGCAGGGACGCGGCGGCAAGGGCGTCACCGGGCTGGCCACGAAGGACGAGGACGTGGTGGTCGACATGTTCGTGGCGTCGACCCACGCCGTGCTGCTCATCCTGACGGACCGCGGGCGCATCTTCCGCAAGAAGGTCTACGAGCTGCCGCTGGGGACGCGCGCTGCGCGCGGGCGGCCGATCGTCAACCTGGTGCCGCTGGAGCAGGGTGAAGGCGTGGCGGCGTTCATCGCCGTGGCGCGCTTCGACCGCGGCGGCTTCTTGATGATGGTGACGCGCGGCGGGCTGGTGAAGAAGACGGCGCTGGAGCAGTTCGCCAACATCCGGCAGACGGGGATCCGCGCCATCACCATCGACGACGGAGACGAGCTCATCGCCGCGCGCCTGACGAGCGGCAAGGACGACGTGCTCATCGGCACGGCCGAGGGCCAGTGCATCCGCTTCAACGACGAGCGCGTGCGGCCGATGGGGCGCACGGCGCGCGGCGTACGCGGCATCTCGCTGCGCGAAGCCGACCACGTGGTCGCGATGACGCCGGCCTCGGGCGGGACCTTCGTGCTGACGGTGTGCGAGAACGGCTATGGCAAGCGCACGCCGCTGCCGAGCTACCCCACCAAGAACCGCGGCGGGCTGGGGCTCATCACCATCAAGACGACGGCGCGTAACGGCAAGGTGATCGGTCTGTTGGTGGTGGACGAGGAGGACCACGTGGTGCTGGTCACCTCGCAGGGGAAGATGGTGCGGCTGCGCGCGCGGAGCATCTCGGTCGTGGGGCGCAACACGCAGGGCGTCCGGCTGGTGTCGATGGACTCCGAGGAGAAGGTCGTCGCGTTCGCCAAAGTCGCCGAGCGCGAGGTGGGCGCCGAGAGCGCGGTCGACGCGGTGGAGACGGCCGACCCGAGCGAGGTGGCGGCGGCGGCGGCGGCCGATGCGGACGACCCCGACACCGACCCGCGCGCCGAGCCGCTCGGGGAGCCGGACGACGAGGGTGAAGGCGGCGAGATCGGCGACACGGGCGACCTTGGCGACACGGGCGACCACGGCGACACGGGTGACGGCGGGGACACGAGCGGCGGCGGCGGCGGCGGCGGCGGCGGCGGCGGCCATGGCGACGGCGACGGGAATTGATGAGCGACGAGCGCTCGCAGCGGCTGTTCGAGGAGGCGTGCGACCTGTTCCCCGGCGGCGTCAACAGCCCGGTGCGCGCGTTCCGCGCCGTGGGCGGGCAGCCGGTGTTCGTGGCGCGTGCCGAGGGGGCGCGTCTCTATGGCGCCGACGGGCGGCCGTTTCTGGACTACGTCGGCTCGTGGGGGCCCATGATCGTCGGGCACTGCCACCCCAAAGTGGTGGCGGCGCTGCGCGATCAGGCGGGGCGCGGCACAAGCTACGGCGCCCCCACCGAGCTGGAGGTGCAGCTGGCGCGGCGGGTACGCGCGGCCTTTCCGTCCGTGGAGATGATGCGCTTCGTGTCGAGCGGCACCGAGGCGACCATGAGCGCCATCCGCGTGGCACGCGGCGCGACTGGGCGCGACGGGCTGGTGAAGGCGGAGGGCTGCTACCACGGGCACGCCGATCATCTGCTGGTGCGCGCGGGCAGCGGCGCCGCCACGTTCGGCCAGCCGGATTCGGCGGGCGTGCCCGCGGACTTCGCCAAGCACACCGTCACGGTGCCGTTCAACGACGTGGCGGCGATGGAGGACGCCTTTGCCGGCGAGCAAGGCGCGCGCATGGCGGCGCTCATCCTGGAGCCGGTGTGCGGCAACATGGGGTGTGTGCCGCCGCTGCCGGGTTACCTGGAAGCGTGCCGCGACGTGACGCGCAAGGCGGGCGCGCTGTTCATCATGGACGAAGTGATGACGGGGTTCCGGCTGGCGATGGGCGGCGCGCAGGAGCGCTACGGGGTGACGCCGGATCTGACGTGCCTGGGAAAGGTCATCGGCGGGGGGCTGCCGGTGGGGGCGTACGGCGGGCGGCGCGACCTGATGGAGCTGGTGTCGCCGGTGGGGGCGGTCTACCAGGCGGGTACGCTGTCGGGAAACCCGATGGCGATGCGCGCCGGGCTGGCGACGCTGGAGCTGCTCGGCGAGCCGGGGACGTTCGAGCGCCTGGAGGCGCTGGGGGCCCGGCTCGAGGCGGGGCTGCGCGCGGCGGCGGGGCGCGCCGGCGTGCCGGTGACGGTGCAGCGCGTCGGGTCCATGTTCACGGTCTTCTTCGTGAGCGACGCGGGACGGCCGTTGCGAACGTTCGCCGAGGCCCGCACCGCCGACACGGCGCGCTTCGGGCGGTTCTTCCAGGCGATGCTGGAGCGCGGCGTCTACCTGCCGCCTTCGCAGCTGGAGGCGGCGTTCCTGTCCCTCGCGCACAGCGACGACGACGTCGACCAGACGGTGGTCGCCGCCGAAGAGGCCTTCCGAACGATCCACTGAGCGGCGGACGGCTGGGCGTTCCTCACGGGAATTGACGCATCCCTGCGTCGCGGCGACGCCCTGTCGGCGTGCCTCGGCTCCGACGATGTGAACCTTCCCTGGTCGGAGGCGACCGGCTGCCTCGACTCAGCCGCGCCCGTGCATCAACTTCTTGAGCTGCGGGGTCAACAGCAGCAGGACCGTCGCGGCCAGCACGGACGAAACGACGAACATCAGAAAGAAGTCGGCCTCGCCGCCGAGAAGGCGGAACACCTCGCCGCGCTCGACCTTCTCCACGAGCGCCGCCACGTAGCCGCCGGCCAGGTTCGCGCAGAAGTTCGCCAGGAACCAGGTGCCCATCAGCAGCGACGCGAACTTCACGGGCGCGAGCTTGGTGACGAGCGACAGCCCCACCGGCGACAGGCAAAGCTCGCCCCACGTGTGGAACAGGTACGCCAGCGACAGCCAGATCGGGCCGGCGAGCTTCCCGCCGTCGCTGATTCGCCCGCCGATGACCATGAACACGAAGCCGCCGCCCAGCAGCAACAGGCCGGTCGCCATCTTGACGGGCGTGCTCGGCTCTTTGCCGCGCGCGCCCAGGCGCACCCACATGGTGGCGAACGCGGGCCCGAAGACCAGGATCGCCAGCGGGTTGATGTTCTGGAACCAGGAGGCGGGGATGGTGTAGCCGAAGAACGTGCGCGCCGTGCGCTCGGCGGCGAAGATGTTCATAGACGAGCCGGCCTGCTCGAACGCCAGCCAGAAGAAGATGACGAAGAAGGCGGTGATGAAGATGGCGGCGACGCGATCGCGCTCTTCGCGCGTGAGGGGCGCGGCGTTCGCGGCGGCGGCGGCGCCCCCGGCGCGGGCCATGGGCACCTCGCCGATCGCGCCGAGGTACTTGCGCTTGCCCAGTACGTACATGGCGAGCCCGCAGACCATCCCCACGCCGGCGGCGCCGAAGCCGTAGTGCCAGCCCCACTGTGGGCTCTCGCCGAGGTAGCCGCAGATGAAGGTCCCCAGGAAAGCGCCCAGGTTGATGCCCATGTAGAAGATGGTGAAGCCGGCGTCACGCCGCGGGTCGCCCTGGGTGTAGAGCTGCCCCACCATGGTCGATACGTTGGGCTTGAAGAAACCGGTGCCGAGGATGATGAGCACGAGCCCGGCGTAGAACGTGGGCATCGAGTGCATCGCCAGCGAGAAGTGGCCGCAAGCGATGATGAGCCCGCCGATGATCAGGGAGCGGTGCGTGCCGATGAATTTGTCGGCGAGGTAGCCGCCGGCGAGCGGGGTGAGGTAGACGAGACCCGTGTACCAGCCGTAGAGGCGGCTAGCGTAGGTCTTCGGCCAGCCGGCGCCGCCCATCTTGGTGTCGATGAGGTAGAGCACGAGGATGGCGCGCATCCCGTAGTAGGAGAACCGCTCCCACATCTCGGTCCCGAACAAGAGGAAGAGGCCGATTGGTTGCTTCTTCCGTGCCTCCGGCGGGGTCGCTTCGGGCGGCGGGCCCGTGACCGGGGCCGCTGCCGTGCTCGTTGGTGCGCTCATGGAGCGCCTCTCATGCCATCCCCTCGGGGCCGAACGCAAGAGGTACCCGAAGCGGCGGCGACCCGCCGCGCACGGCCGGTGGGGTCGGCAGGCTCCGGCAGGCGGGGACGCAAGGCTCCACCTCGACCGCGGCCGTCCCGGACGTGGGACTCGGTGCGGCCGAACCGCGCGTTTCCACGCCCGCGCAGTCCCAATGTTGGGACTGGCAGCCGGCATGTTTCCTGCTCCTCCGCGGCGGCAACAGGAGGCGGAGGCCATGCACGAGCGCAACGATGTGAGAGCGGGATCGGTCGGTCTGGCGGCGGTAGAGCTGGTCGGGATCTTGGTGGCGGCGGCGGCCGTCGCGGCGGCGGGGTGCGGCCCGCGCACCTATCAGGGCTCGGCGCCCTGGAGCCCGTCGGGCGGCGCGCCGCTCGAGCGCGACGACGTGAAGGACCTGCCGCCCGGCGGCGCGAGTGGCACCGGCTACAGCGGCACTTACGTCGTCGTCGCCGCGTCGCGCGACGGCTGCGCCTGCCGCAGCGGCGACCCGGAATTGGTGTGCGGAGGCGGCGTGGAGGAGGGCGCGTTTCTGGCGGCGGTGCAGGTGAACGGCGCCTTCACGCTGGTTGCCGGCGACCCGCTCGAGGGCGGCATCGACGCGGACGGCACGTTTCTCGTCGGCGGCGTGGGCGACGTATGGAACCAGGCGACGGGCGAGCGCATCGGCGAGACCTACACGCTGGTGGAGGGCGCCGTCTCCTGGAGCGGCACCGCGCCCGAGGCGCTGGACGCCTCGTGGGAGACGCGCGCGCAGTTCTACTATGCGGGCACCGCCTACGACTGCGACCTATTCCTCTCGCTGCACGCGCTCTACGACTTCTAGGCGGCGGGCGGCGGGCGGCGGCGCGGGGCGCCCAGACCCAGGCGCCGGTGCTCGGCCAGCGTGCAGTGGTCCTGCACGACTTCGAGACCGGCGGCGCGCAGGGCGGCGGCGGCGCCATCGTTGCGTATGCCGGACTGGAACCACACGACCCGCGGGCGCGGGTCCATCGCCAGGATCTCCGGGACGTGCGCGTCGATGGCGTCGGCTCGGCGAAACACGTCGACGAGGTCGATCGCCTCGCGGAGATCGGCAAGTCGGGCGCTCACCGCCACGGCCCACAGGACTTCCCCGACGAAACGGGGATTGACGGGCAGTACGCGGTAGCCCGCGCCGTGCAGGTAGGCCGGGACGTAGAAGCCCGCCCGCCCCTCGTCGACGTGGGCGCCCAGCACCGCCACCGTCGGCGACTCCATCAGGATACGCGCGAGGTCCGGCTCACCTGCATCGTATGCCATGGGCCCTACATAACGCGGCGCGCGGCGCGTCGCCACCGTGCCGGACGCGGCGTCGCGCTTGACCCGCCGCCGGCGCGAGGTGACGCTGGGGGCATGGCGCGCAACGACCGTCCCGCCAATCCGTTCGCCGCGCTGGAGAGCCTTCGCGCGGTGCTGCCGGCGGCGAGGCCCACCGCAGGGCGTGCCCTGTCCGAGTCGAGGCACGCCGACGGCGTCGCCTCCGGCCTTGGAGAAAGACTCTCGTCGTCTGAGCCGGCGCCGGCGCCCGCGGCGCCCGCCGTGCCGTCGGAGCCCGGGCCCGCTCGCGCCGTCGTGCGCATGGAGCGAAAGGGGCGCGCCGGAAAGGAAGTCACGGTCGTGGAGCAGCTCGGCCTGGACGCGAGCGCGCTGCAGCTCTGGCTCGCGGATCTCAAGCGCGCGCTGGGCTGCGGCGGCACCGTGCACGGCGAGACGTTGCTGCTGCAGGGCGACCAGCGCGCCCGCCTGGAAGCGTTGCTGCGCGCGCGCGGCGTGAGGCGGGTGTCCGTCGCGGGTTGAGGTTAGAATGCGCGGCATGTCCATGGCGACGCGTTGGGGCGGCGGGCTACTGCTCGCCTGGCTGGCAATCGGATGTACGCACGGCGGCGGCGCCGGCGACCGCTGCCGCATCAACAGCGACTGCGACCCCGGGCTCTTCTGCGCGCCGGGCGATCTCGTCTGCACCGCCACGGCGCCGAGCCGCGACGCCACCGCCGGCACCGACGGTGGGGCGGCGTGTGGCGACGGCTCGTGCGACGCCGCGGAGACGTGCCTGACCTGCCCGCAGGATTGCGGCCTGTGCATGACCAGCTGCGGCGACACCTCCTGCGAGCTCCCGGAGACATGCACCAGCTGCCCGGCCGACTGCGGGGCGTGCGCGCCCACGTGCCCCGACGGCGCGTGCGACCCGACCGAGAGCTGCGCCACCTGTGCCGCGGACTGCGGAGCGTGCGCCCCCGTGTGCCCCAACGGCGCCTGCGAGCCGGGCGAGTCGTGCATGAGCTGCAACGCCGACTGCGGTGCCTGCCCGCCCTCGTGCCCGAACGGAGCGTGCGACGGCGCCGAGACGTGCGCGGCCTGTCCGATGGACTGCGGGGCCTGCCCGGTATGCGGCAACGGCGTGCTGGAGTCGGGTGAAGGGTGCGACGACGGGGCCGCCAACGCGCTCTCGGCCGACTGCTTGCCGGACTGCACGGCGAACGCGTGCGGTGACGGCAACGTGGATACCGCGGGGCCGGCGATGATCGAGCAATGCGACCCGCCCGGCGGCGCGTGCGACGCGGGCTGCCAGGTGAGCGCTGCCGACTGTGCGCAGGGGATCGGCGGCTTGGTCTGCGGCGGCGTCGTCTCCGGCAACAACGGAATGGTGGGCTCGACCGACGTGGACGTCGCCTACGCGTGCATCGGCTACACCGAGAGCGGACCAGAGGTGGCGTATGCGTTCCTGTCGCCGGTCGACACGTCGGTGACGTTCATGCTCTCGGGGCTCGCCGCGGACCTCGATCTCATGGTGCTGAGCGGCGCGCCCGCCTGCGATGCGGCCACGTGCGTCGCCGTCTCCGATCGCGCTGGAACTGCCGACGAGCTGGTCACCCTCAACGCCGTCGCCGGCGTTTCCTACTATCTCGTCGTGGAGGGCTACGCCGGCGCCACCAGCGACTTCACCCTGGCGGCGGCGTGTCAGGCGCCCGCGCCCACCGGCGCGGGGACGTGCGCCTCACCGTACCTCGTCGATCTCGCCGGGCCGGGCGCGGCGAGCTACTTCGTGGACCTGTGTGGCGCGGGCGACGACTCGTCGGCGCCGGCACTGGCCGACTGCGCGGGCGCCGGCATCGGCGAGGACGTCGTCTACCAGCTCGACCTCGGGTTCGACGCCGCCCTCTCGCTCGACCTGAACGACTTCGACGCCGTCGCCGCCGTCGACGCGGTGCTCTATCTCCGCTCGGTCTGTGCGTCCACGGCGGGCGGCGCGCAGCTGGCCTGCAACGACGACGTCAACGGGACGGTCCGCCACGCGCACGTCGACACCATGCTCGCGGCCGGCACCTACTACCTCGTCGCCGATTCGTCCAACTACACCGACGCGTTCGGCGGCATCTTCGCTTGCGGCACCGTGCGCCTCGTTCTCCAGGCGCAATAGAACCGGTCCCAAGCCCGCGGGTGCGGGCGCGAGGCAGAGCCCAGGCCAACCGAAGGTTCGCTTTGCCAGCCCAAGCGAACGACGTCCTTGGGACTTGCGATAGACGGGTGCGTCAGCCCCCGCCGCACATCGGGCAGTCGAGGGGGCACACCATGCAGTTCTCGAAGAAGCCGCACAGGCCGTCGCCGCAGCCGCCGCACATGCCGCAGTCGGGGTTGCAGTTGATGCAGTTTTCGCCGGCGGCGATGTCGCACACGGCGTCGCCGCACACCGAGGTGCAGCCGCAGTCGCCGGGGCAGACGGTGCAGTCCTCGAAGAAGCCGCAGAGGCCGTCGCCGCAGCCGCCGCAAGTGCCACAGTCCGCGCCGCAGTTGATGCAGTTCTCGGCCCCGGCCACGTCGCAGGTGCCGTCCCCGCAGGCGGCGCAGCCGGCGGTGCAGTCGAGTGGGCAGGCGGTACAGTCCTCGCCGCCGAGCGGGTTGCAGAAGCCGTCGCCGCACGTTCCGCACATGCCGCAATCGGCGCCGCAGTTCAGGCAGTTCTCGCCGCCGGCGCCCGAGTCGCAGACTCCGTCGCCGCAGCCGGCGCAGCCACTGATGCAGTCGGCCGGGCAGCTCGTGCAGTCCTCGCCGCCGAGCGGCGCGCACAAGCCGTCCCCGCAGCCGCCGCAGGCGCCGCAGTCGGTCGGACAGCTGATGCAGTTCTCCGAGCCGGCCGGATCGCAGGTGCCGTCACCGCAGCCGCTACAAGTAATGCAGTCGGCCGGGCAGCTCGCGCAGTTCTCGGCGGGCGTGGCGAACGGGTTGCAGAGGCCGTCGCCGCAGCCGCCGCAGACGCCGCAGTCGATGAGGCAGTTCAAGCAGCTCTCGCCGGCGGCGACGTCGCAGGTGAAGCTCGGGCAGTTCTCGCAGTTGGTGACACAGTCCTGCGGGCAGAGCAGGCAATCCTCGAAGGCGAGCGGGTTGCAGAGGCCGTCGCCGCAGGTGCCGCACACGCCGCAGTCGGCCAGGCAGTTCAGGCAATTCTCGCCGATGGTCGCGTCGCATGTGCCGTCGCCGCAGCTGGAGCAGACGAGGCAGTCGGTCGGGCAAGTCGTGCAGTCCTCGGTGGACGGGTTGCAGACGCCGTCGCCGCAGCCGCCGCAGGCGCCGCAGTCGGCCATGCAGCTGGAGCAGCTCTCGCCGCCCGGGATGTCGCACGTGCCGTCGCCGCAGCTGGCGCAGGCCCCGCAGTCGAAGGGGCAGCTCGCGCAGGACTCGGTGGCCGGGTCGCACATGCCGTCCGGGCAGGTCGGGCAGGCGGCGCAGTCCGCCGGGCAAGAGCTGCAGTCCTCGCTCGCTGCGTCGCAGACGCCGTCGCCGCAGCCGGTGCAAGGCCCGCAATCCGCCGCGCAGATGGAGCAGTTCTCCGCGGTGCCCGGGCCGCAGATGCCGTCTCCGCACACGGTGCACGGCCCACAGTCCACCTGGCAGCTGGCGCAGGTCTCGCCGGCGGCGGGATCGCAAAGGCCGTCGCCGCAGCTTCCGCACGTGCAGTCGATGGGGCAGCGCAGGCAATCGTCGCCGAGGAGTGGATTGCATTCGCCGTCGCCGCAGGCGCTGGGCGTTCCGCCCGAGTCGGTGCGCGCCGCATCAGTGGCGCCCGCGTCGGTGGCGGCGGCGTCGCTGGCCGTTGCGTCGGTGGCGGCGGCGTCGCTGGCCGTTGCGTCGGTAGCCGCGGCATCGCCCCCGCCGGCGTCCGCCCCGGAGTCGCGCCTCCGGTTGTTCCCTCCGCAAGCGGCAAGCAGCGCGACGGCGCAGACGAGGGCGCGGAGCCGCTGGGCGGAACCCATTCGAAGCCTCCTTGGAATAGACGCCTCAGTCTAGCGTATTCGCCTGCGCCCGTGGGGGCCCCCACGCGGTGTCGGCGGCGCCTCGCGCGCTGCGCGCGCTCGCGCGCATCAACCGGCGGCCTGCATCACGCGCGCCGCGGCTTCCATGGCGTTGGCCGGCGGGGTCGCGCCGGTCAGGTCGTTGATCTGACCCCAGCGCTCCACGATCATCTCAGGCGTCAGGCCGCCCGCAACGTCGAAGACCGTGCCCTTCGCCTCGACGATCGCGACGCGCGAGGCGTAGCCGCCGCCGACCGCGTAGATCTGGCCGCTCTCCTCGCACGCCTCGCTGCAGAGCCAGCCGACCAGCGGCGAGACGTACTCGGGCTTCAGCTTCGCTACGAGCTCGGGCGGCATGATGGACTCGGTCATGCGCGAGCCGGCCACCGGCGCGATGACGTTGCACTTGATGTTGTTCTTCATGCCCTCGTGCGCCAGCGTGCGCGCGAGGCCCACGATGCCCAGCTTTGCCGCGCTGTAGTTCGTCTGCCCGAAGTTGCCGTACAGCCCCGCGGCGCTGGTGGTGAACACCACGCGCCCGTAGTTGGCCTCTTTCAGCAGCGGCCAGGCGGCGCGCGTCACGTACATGCTGCCGTAGAGGTGCACCGACAGCACCTTCTGCCAGTCCTCGTCGGTCATCTTCAGAAAGGACTTGTCGCGCA
>DASYRF010000074.1:0-50810 GCA_036004705.1 Myxococcota bacterium | reverse complement strand
GTCTACTACGGCCCCGGTCTCTGCGGGAAGACGACCAACTTGCAGTACATCTACGGCAAGACGAACCCCGAGGCGCGCGGGAAGATGATCTCGCTCGCCACCGAGACCGAGCGCACGCTGTTCTTCGACTTCCTGCCGCTGTCGCTCGGCGAGATCCGCGGGTTTCGCACGCGTTTCCACCTGTACACGGTGCCCGGACAGGTGTTCTACGACGCGAGCCGCAAGCTGATCCTCAAGGGCGTCGACGGGGTGTGCTTCGTGGCCGACTCGCAGGTGAGCCGCATGGAGGCGAACCTCGAGTCGGTGGACAACCTGCGCGTCAACCTTGCCGAGCAGGGTTACAACCTCGACCGCATCCCTTACATCGTCCAGTACAACAAGCGTGACCTGCGGAACATCTCGCCCGTGGACGAGCTGCGCAAGCTCATCAATACGACCAGCGTGCCCGATTACGAGGCCATCGCCACGATCGGCGTGGGCGTGTTCGAGACGCTGAAGGCCGTGGCGAAGCTGGTGCTGACCGAGTTGAAGAAGGGCGGCGCGAGCCCGGGGACGTCCACCACCACCAAGGCCAAGTAGCCCGGCGGGCGGTGGTGATGCGGGTGCTCGTCGCGGACGCTCTGCCCGAGGGCCGGCTGGCGGAGCTGCGCAGCGAGGGCCGCGATCTGGTCGTGGACTACCGGCCTGAGCTCAAGGCGGAGGCGCTGGGAGAGGCGCTGGCCGCAGCGGCGCCGGCACCGCCGGTCGAGGTGCTGGTCGTGCGCAGCACCGAGGTCACGGCCGCGATGATCGCGCGCGCCGAGGCGCTGGCGCTGATCGTGCGGGCGGGCGCGGGCGTGAACACGATCGACGTCGCGGCAGCGAGCGCGCGCGGGATCCTGGTGGCGAACTGTCCGGGCAAGAACGCCCTGGCGGTGGCGGAGCTGGCCATGGGGCTGCTGGTGGCGCTCGACCGCCGCATCCCCGACAACGTGGCGGCGGCGCGCACGGGGCGCTGGGACAAGAAGACGTTCTCCGCGGCACAGGGGCTTCACGGGCGGCGGCTCGGGGTGCTGGGGTTCGGGGCGATCGGGCGCGCCGTGGCGGCGCGCGCGCAAGGGTTCGGGATGCGCGTGTCGGTGTGGTCGCGCTCGCTGGACGAGGGTGCGGCGGCGGCGGCGGGCGTGGCGCGGGCGGAGGAGCTCGACGCGCTGCTGCCGCAGTGCGACGCGGTGACGCTGCACCTGCCGGCCAGCGGTGACACCAAGGGGCTGCTCGACGCGCGGCGGCTCGGGCTGCTGAAGCCGGGTGCGCTGCTGGTGAACACGGCGCGGGCGGAGCTGGTGGACGAGGAGGCGGTGCTGGCGGCCGCGCGCGCCGGACGGCTGCGTTACGGGACGGACGTGGTGCGCGGCGAGCCGGCCGCGGCGCGCGCGGAGCTGGCGTCGCCGCTCGCGGCGGCGGAGGGCGTGTACGTGACGCACCACATCGGCGCGTCGACCGAGCAGGCGCAGGACGCCATCGCCGCCGAGGCCGTGCGGCTGGTGCGCGCCTTCGCCGCCACGGGCGAAGTCCCGGGCGGCGGCGTGGTGAACCTGCGCAAGCGTTCGCGCGCGGCGGTGACGCTGGTGGTGCGCCACCTGGACCGCGTAGGCGTGCTGGCAGAGGTGCTGGGCGTGCTGCGCGAGGCGGGCCTGAACGTGCAAGAGATGGAGAACACGCTCTTCGAGGGGGCGGCGCCCGGCACGGCCGTGGCGCGCATCGGCCTGGAGACGGCGCCGCGCGCCGAGACGGTGGCCGCCATCCGCGCGCGCCGGGACGTCATCCTCCACGCCCAGGTCTTCGATTGACCGGTCCCGAAACGTTCGTCCGCTCAGGCTGGCAAAGCCGGCTTTCGCTCAGCCGGGGCTCCGACCCGCGCCCCGCAGCCGAAGTTTCGGGACCGGCATTGCTACACCAGCCCCGAACCATCGTCGGCACGTGCTACTTTCGCGCGGATGAGGCGCCGCGCCTTCGCGCTCGTTGTCCTCCTCGCCCTGCAAGGATGCCCGCGGGGCGGCGCCGCAACGGCGACGGCGCCGCCCACGAGCGCCGCACCGGCGGGCGCCGCCGCGGCGCCGGTAGACCTGCTCGAACGGGCGAAGGCGCTGCTGGTCCCGTACGACCCGGGCGGCAGCTCGCGCGACGGCATCGAGATCCTCCTGGGGCTGGCCAAGAAGGGGGACGGGGCCGCCTATGCATTGCTGGCGCGTACGTACGTCGACTGGACCGCCTACGCCGCGTTTGCGGGCGACGTGCCTTTGCTGTTGCTGGTGGAGCGCGACCTCGGCGTTGACCTTGGGCCGGGCGCGAGCCCGTTTCCGCTCCCGCGCACCTATCTCGATCGCCTCCTGTTGCTCGCGACGAAGGCCGGCATCCATGGCTTCGATACTGGGCTCGGCGGCTTGATCGCCGCATGGCTGCGGCACGACCTCACGGTGGACTACGCGGGGGTCCTCGCCCCGCTCGTATCGCGAGGCGAGCCGGCCGCCATGCTCTGGGCTCTGATGGACTGCGAGGAGTCGCTGCGCGCGGCGACCCGCGTACCTTCGGGCCTGGCGCCGTGGGTCGTCGCCCGCGGCTGCGCGACGGCGGCGCCGGATGCCTTCCCGCTGCTCATCGACTCGACGGCAGCGGACCGCGACGCTCTCGTACGCACGACCCTTCTCTGCGCCCCGGGCGAAGGGATCGACGATTGCGCCGTTCGCCTCGGCTGGCCGCCCGAACGCCGCACGTACGCCACGGCGGAGAGCGTCACGCTCTGGGTGGCGCTGAAGGCGCGGGCCGCGCTGCTGGCGCGCTTCCAGGCGGCGAAGGGACCGCTCGTGCCTTTCGCGCGCGACGCCCTCGCGCCGGTCGCCGCGCGCCGGCCCGAGCTCGCGCTGACGGCTTCGTTCGTGCCGACGACCTTCGACTTCCCGGGCGCGCGGCCGGCGCTGCCGATGATCGCGCGCACCGCTTATGGCCTGTGGACCGACGAGAGCCGCGTGACGGTGTCGATCATCGGCTCGCTCGTGCGCCTCGCTTCGAAGCCGGTGTTCTCGATCGACGAGAAGGGCGCGCCGGTCGTTGACCTCGGGCCCGACAAGGCGCCGTGGCCGGGCGACGAAGTCGCGCTGCCCGTGCTCGCTGCCGCCTTCGAGGAGCGGCTCGCCGCCTGGGAGAAGCGCGGCTACGGGGGCGCGCTCGGCGCCGGAATGCCCGCCGATCCGCTCGGCGGGAAGGGCGCGCGCGCAGTCACCCTCGTCGCCGATGCCGCCGCACCGGTGGACCGCGTCGCCGCGCTGGTGGCCGCCGCCTCCGCCGCCGGGGCGGGTGCCTTTCACGTTCTCGCCGCGCGCGCCGAGGGAAGCGCCACCGAGGTACCGGTGCCGTTTGCGCTCCCGAGCGCGCCGGTCCCCAAGGGTCCGCTGCTGGAGCTGCGCGTCGAGGCAAAGCGCACGCTGCTTTTGCCGCGCGGCGTGCCGGGCGCCAAGAAGGCGGCCGTCGCCCACCGCGGCGGGACGCCCGACCTGCTCGCGCTCTACGGCGCGGGCCTCAAGCTCCTCCCTGCCGCGGCGAAGGCGCACGCCGCGCTGCGCGCCACGGCTGCGCGCGGCGTCCCGTTCGGCGACCTCTGGGATGCGATCGACGTGCTCCGCTACGAGCTGCCGGGCGGGCCGTTCGTCACCCCCGCCGCGCTCGACGCCGCGCGGTTTGCGTCCGCCCCCGCCTCTGCGGCAAGCTTGCCGGCCGCATCGATGCGCCGCGAACTGGGCGGCACTTTCACGGTGGTGCTGGAGCCATGAGTCAAGCGCCCAAGAGGAAGGGGTCGAAGCCGCCCAAGAGCGCCGCGCGCCCGCCGCACGGCGCGCGCCGCCCCGCCGCCGCCGCTGGCACCCGTGCCGCCGCCAAGCGTCCCGCGGCGCGGGCGCGCACCGTGACGCCTGCGCCGCGCGCGCTGCCGCCGGCGCGCGCCGTCGTGTTCGATTTCGACGGCGTGCTCTTCGACACCGAGTCGCTGCACCTGGTGGCGATGCAGGCCGCCGCCTCGGGCTGGGGCTACACGCTCGACCGCTCCGAGTACCTCGATCGCTACGCCGGCTTCGACGACCGCGACCTCGCGCGCACGTTCCTGCGCGACCGCCGCAACGGCGTCGACCCGAGCCCCGAGGAGATCGAGCGCCTCATGGCGGAGAAGTCGCGCCGTTTCGACGCGCTGCTGCCCGAGGCGCGCCCGTTCCCCGGGGTCGTCGCGCTCGTCGCCGGCCTCGCGGCGCGCGCCGTGCCGCTGGCGGTGTGCTCGGGATCGTGGCGCGAGGAGATCGACCGCCTGCTGGCCGCCGCCGGGATGAGCGGCGCGTTCGAGATCGTCGTCGCCGCCGACGACACGCCGCGCGGCAAGCCCGATCCGGCCGGCTACCTCTACGCCGCCCGCAAGCTGGGCGCGCCGCCCGGCCTGGTCGTCGCCGTCGAGGACACGCCCGACGGCGTCTCCGCCGCGCGCTCCGCCGGACTGCGCGTCGTCGGCGTCGCCCACACGTACCCGCCCGAGCACCTGACGCGCGCCGGCGCCGGCCTCGTCGTCCCGCGCATCGGCGACCTCGGCGCCGACCGCCTGCTCGGCCGCGAGCGACCCGCGTTCAGCTGACGTCCTCGCCACCGCCCGGGCCCGCGTCGCCGGGCTCGTCAATCGGCCGCGGCGCCACCGGCGCGCCCGCTGGCACCAGGCGGTCGATCACGCGCAGCGCGCGGATGCGGCTGACACGGAAGCGCCGCCGCTCCTGCCGCCAATGGCAGTACGCGAGCACGTAGTCGTCCCCCTCCATCTCCAGCGGGCTGATGCGCCGCCACGCCAGCTTCCCCCGATAGAACGTGAAGTAGTCGATCTCGGCGTCGCGGCTTTCGGCGATGGCGGCGCGCAGCAGATCGAGCTTGTCGCCCACCGGATAGATCCGATCCGGGATGAGCAGCGTCTGCTCGTCCTCGTCGTCCGCCTCCTCGGCCCCGGCCTCGTCCCCCGCGGCGCGCGCGCCGCTCGCCGTGGTCTCGTCGCTCCCCATCGCCTCCCACAGCCACAGCAACGTGCGCGCCACCTCGCGCTTGATGCGCGCCTGCTCCATCTCGGTGAATTGCGCGAGCAGCCGCTCCGTCGCACGCCCGAGCGCGTCGGCGTCGACCCGCGTGCCGCCCTTCTCCGACACCTTGCTCAGCAGCAGCGCCGCCGCCGCCAGCGCGGCGCGCTCGTCCGCGCGCGAAACCACGGCACGCAACGCCGACTCGCCCGGCCGCAGCGCGTCGCCCTCCTCCATGTCCTCGCGCGGGCGCGCGTCGCCGAACAGCGCTTCCATCGTTCGCTCGAGCAGGCTGCGCGCCACGACCCGAGCATACCCGGCAGCCCCCACCTCGCCAAAAAGCCGGCTGGCCCCCGGCCCGCGAAGGCGCGGCGCGCGCGCCCATCGCCCCGCGGAGACTGGCCTGTACACGGCCGTCAGCCATCCGCCCTCGCCCCCCTGACATCGCGGGCCAGCCCGGATTACGTAGGTAGATGGATCGGGAGCCGCGCACCGTAGAGCTCCCAGGAGAAAGACCATGCCCGGCACCATCGTGAAGGGGACGGGGATGTACGTGCCCCCCTGCAAGGTGCACAACGACCGCCTCGCGAAGATCATGGACACGTCCAACGAGTGGATCGAATCGCGCAGCGGCATCCGCACCCGCTACTACGTGGAGGAGGGCGTGGCGACGAGCGACCTCGCCGTCGAGGCCGCCAGGCGCGCCCTGGACGACGCCGGCATGACGCCCGGCGACGTGGACTACATCGTGTTCGCCACCATGACGCCCGACTACTACTTCCCTGGGTCGGGCGGCCTGTTGCAGACGAAGCTCGGCATCCGCAACGTGCCGGCCCTCGACATCCGCCAACAGTGCTCGGGGTTCGTGTACGGGTTGCAGGTCTCCGACGCCCTTCTCAACACGCTCCCCGAGGTGAAAACCCTGCTCTTCGTGGGCGCCGAAATCCACAGCGGGTTCATGCCCTGGAAGTGCTGGGACTACGTGATGGGCAAGAACGAGAACGTGCCGACGCGCGAGGAGTACGAGTGGAACACGAAGTTCCGCGATCGCGCGGTGCTGTTCGGCGACGGCGCCGGGGCGCTGGTGTTGCAAAAGGGCACGGACCCGCAGCGGGGGCTGCTGGGCTCGGTGACGCACGTCGAAGGCAAGTACACGACGTCACTGTTCGTGAACTCGGGCGGCATGAAGTATCGCCCCTATTTCCACGCCGAGCACCAGACCAGCGGCCAGATCGTCCCGGAGATGGACGGCCGGGCCGTGTTCAAGATGGCGGCGACGAAGATGCCGGAGGCGGTGCGCGAAGTGTGCGACAAGGTCGGCGTGAAGGTCGACGACATCGACATGCTGCTGGCCCATCAGGCCAACCTGCGCATCAACGAGATGGTGCAGGCGCAGCTGAAGCTGCCCAACGAGAAGGTCTACAACAACATTCAGGAGTACGGGAACACCACAGCGGCGACGATCCCCATCTGCCTGCACGAAGTGCGCAAGAAGGGGCTGGTCAAGGACGGCTCGCTGGTGGGTTTCGTTTCGCTGGGCGCGGGCTTCCACTGGGGCGCGGCGCTCATGCGGCTGTGAGCGCACACGTTCCGCGTTAGACTCCGCGCGTGCACGTCCGCGGCGTGTATTTGTCGGTGGAAATCACGGGGCCCCCGGACGGGCCGGCCGTGGTGCTCCTTCACGCGTTCCCACTGTCCAAGCAGATGTGGGCGCTCACGGTGCCGGCGCTGGCCGGCGCGGGCTGGCGCACCGTCACGCTCGACTTCCGCGGCTTCGGGCTGAGCGAAGCTCCGCCGGGGCCCTACGGGATGGCGGCGCTGGCCGAGGACGTGGTGGCCGTCCTGGACCAGCTGGAGATCGCCCGCGCCGTGCTGGGCGGACTGTCGATGGGCGGTTACGTCCTCTTCGAAGTGCTGCGCCAGGCCTCCGACGTGGTGCGGGCGGCGCTCTTCTGCGACACGCGCGCCGACCCCGACACGCCGGCCGGGCGCGACGGACGCCACCGCGCCGTGGCGCAGGTGCAGAGCGGGCGCGCCGGGCGCGAGGAGTACCTGGCCGGGCTGCTGGCGAAGCTGCTCGGCGCGACCACGCTGGCCGACCGCCCCGCGGTGGTGGCCGCGGTACAGCGCATCGTGGCCACCACGCCCGACGCAGGCCTGGTGGGCGCGCTGCTGGGCATGGCGGGGCGCGCCGACCACACGGCGACGCTCGGCGTGCTGCGCGCGCAGAAGATTCCGGCGCTGTTCCTCGCCGGCGAGGAGGACGGCATCACCGGCGTGGAGGTCGCCCGCGCCATGGGGGCGGCGGTGCCGGGCGCAACGGTCGTGGCGCTGCCACGCGCGGGCCACCTGACTGCGCTGGAGGTCCCCGACGCGTTCAACGCGGCGGTGCTGGAGTTCCTGGGCCGCCTGCCGCCGGAGCGCTGACGGACGGCGGGCAGCGCGCGCGTCCGAGGAAGAGACCGCCGCCGCTTGAAGCGGCGGCCCCCGCCCGCCGTCCAACCCTGGACAGTTGACCCCACACGCGCCGGCGAGTAGCGTCCCGCCCGCCCAAGGAGTCACCATGAGCCGCCGAGCCCGCCTCGCCACCCTCACCGCCGCGCTTGCGCTTGCCGCTGCGCTGGCGCTGGCGCACGCGGCCCTCGCGGCCGCGCCGGCGCCCGAGTTCATCATCAAGCTCGCCACCGTCGCGCCCGCCGACTCGCCGTGGTCCGCGCTGTTGGAGAAATACAAGACGGAGGTAGAGACCAAGTCGGCCGGCCGCGTGGCGGTCAAGCTGAAGCTGGGCG
Source organism: Myxococcota bacterium (assembly GCA_036004705.1). GTDB lineage: Bacteria > Myxococcota_A > Polyangia > DASYRF01 > DASYRF01 > DASYRF01. The sequence goes on along the minus strand of DASYRF010000074.1, from coordinate 42,949 downwards.
GCGCGCTCGGCGACGAGAACGAGACCGTCCTCAAGTGCAAGCGCGGCACCGTCGAGGCTGTCGGCGCCTCCACCGGCGCGCTCGCCTCGCTCGTCCCCGAGCTCAACGTGGTCGAGCTCCCCTTCCTCTTCGAGACGGGCGAGCAGGCCGACTACGTCATCGACGGCGTGCTCACGGCCAAGCTCGACCCGCTCTTCAAGGAGCGCGGGCTCGTGCTGGGCTTCTGGAGCGAAAACGGCTTCCGCCACTTCGGCACGAAGGACAAGTTCGTGAAGTCGCCCGCCGACCTGAAGGGCAAGAAGATGCGCTCGCAGGAGAGCCCGGTGCACATGGCGATGTACCGCGCCTTCGGCGCCTCGCCCGTGCCGATCCCCACGACCGAGGTCCCCACGGCGCTGGCCACCGGAAGCGTCGACGGCTTCGACCAGTCGGCGCTCTACACAATCGCCGCCTCGTGGCACAAGTCCATCAAGTACTTCACCGTGACCGGGCACATCTACCAGCCAGCCGCGATCGCCTTCAACAAGGAGTTCTTCGAGAAGCTCCCGCCCGAGCTGCAGAAGCTGCTCATCGACGAAGGGCGCGCCATCCAGAGCAAGGGCCGCAAGGGCGTTCGCAAGATCTTCCCCGACTTGCTCAAGATCCTGCGCGACGACGGCGTGGAGGTCTACACGCTCACGCCCGCGGAGCGAGTGCCGTTCGTCACCGCGTCCAGGGTCGTCTACGACGAGTTCCGCAAGACGCACGGTAAGGTCGCCTCGGCGCTGCTCGACGACGTGCTGAAGTCGCTCAAGACCGCCCCGAAGTGATAAGGTCGCGGCGTGACCGCGACGCCCGCGCCCGCCGCGCCGCCCGCCACGCCGCCGCCGCCCACGCCGCCGCCAACGCGCCTCGCCCGCCTCGACGAGCGCCTCTATCGGCTGGAGCGCGCCGTCGCTTCGCTGCTGTTCCTCGTCATGGGGCTCGTCGTCTTCGTCGACGTCCTCCATCGCGTCTTCTCCCGTCCTGACGGACGCGTCGGCTACTTCCTGTATCGGCTGCTGGGCGGGACGGGCGTCTCCGCCGAGACGCTCCAGACGCGTGTGGCCCCGGTCTTCATCTTGCTCGCCACGTTCGGCCTCATCTATGGAGCCCTGCGCACGCGCCGCCCCGACCCCGGCCGGTCGCCGCCCTCCTGGCGCACGGCTGCCTTCCGCGCCGCGCTCCTGACGGCGCTCGGCGCCGGCCTCGTGCAGGGCTTCCTGTTGGTACTGCCCTCCGGGCTGGTGTGGGCGCCGTACTTCGCCCTGTGCGCCATGCTCTGGGTCGGCTTCCTGGGCGCGTCGATGGCGACCTACCGCAAGTCGCACCTCGCGCTGGAGATGGGCGAGAAGATCTGGCCCGAGGCCGTCAAGCCTTACGTGAAGGCCGCCGCCCGTTTCGTCACGGCCGCGTTCTGCACGTTCCTGATGGTGCTGGCGTGGCTCTCGGCGCTCGACCACTACCGCACCTGGACGACGTCCGACCGCGCCGACCTCATTCCCTCGGTCGAATGGCCGAAGTGGGCCGTCTTCATCGTGCTGCCGCTGACGTTCTTCACTATGGCCGTCCGCTTCGCGCGCCAGTCCGTCGACGCAGCGCGCGGGCGCGACACGCCGGGCGAGGGCGAGCTTCCCGGCGCGGGCGTCCTGCCCGCCGCCGACACGCCGGCCGACGCGGCCAGCGGCAGCGGCGCGGGCCCGGACGCGCACGCGGGAGGCGCGGCGCGGTGATCGCCATCCTCCTCACGGCGCTGGCGCTGCTCATCCTGCTGGGCGCGCCCCTCTTCGTCATCGTCGGCGTCGCCACCGCGACCTGCTTCTACGGGTTCGCCGGCCTCGAGCACTTCGGCGACCAGGTCGTGCTCATCCAACACATGGAGAACCTGGCCACCAAGCAGGAGTTCCTCGCCATCCCGCTCTTCCTCGCCGCCGGCGCGGTCATGACGGCCGGTGGCATCGCCCGCCGCCTCGTCGACGTGGCGCGCGCGCTGGTCGGGCATCTCCCCGGTGGGCTCGCCATCGCTTCGGTGCTCGCTTGCATGTTCTTTGCCTCGATCAGCGGGTCGTCGCCCGTCACGCTCATCGCCGTGGGCACCATGATGTTCCCGCCCATGGTGGCGAGCGGCTACCCGGAGAATTTCTCGCTGGGGCTGGTCACCACCGCCGGTTCGTTGGGCTGCCTGCTGCCGCCGTCGATCGCCATGCTCATCTACGCCATCAGCCTCAGCGGCGCCGACGCGGTGGACCCATCGGACCTCTTCCTCGCCGGCTGGCTGCCGGCGATCTTCGTGGCGCTGCTGCTGGCGATCTACAGCGTCTACGTCGGGCGCCGCATCCCGGGCGCGCGCCCGCGCTTCAGCCGCGTCACGCTGAGCGCGAAGCTCAAGGACGCCGTCTGGGCGCTGGCCTTGCCGCTCATCGTGCTGCTCGGAATCCGCGGCGGCTGGTACACGCCCTCGCAAGCCGGCGCGGTGGCGCTCGTCTACAGCCTGTTCGTCACGATGTTCATCTACCGCGAGCTGACGCTGCGCAAGCTCCTGGACGTCCTGGGCGACAGCGCCGGCCTCATGGGGACGCTCATCCTCATCATCGTGCTCGCCTTCGGGCTGAACGACTTCCTCGCGCTCATCGACATCCAGGAGAAGATCTCGGGGCTCATCGCCGGGTGGAACCTCGGCCCTGCCGGATTCCTGCTGCTGGTGAACGTCGTGCTCATCGTGCTCGGCGCGCTCATGGACAGCATCTCTGCGACGCTCATCTTCGCCCCCATCCTCGCCCCCATCGCGCACGAGATGTACGGCATCGACCCCATCCATTTCGGCATCGTGTTCGTCGTCAACATGGAAATCGGCTACCTGGCCCCGCCAGTGGCGACGAACCTCTTCGTCGCCGCCGCCGTCTTCAAGAAGCCCTTCGGCCAGGTCACGCGCGCGGTCCTGCCGACCCTCGCCATCACCTGCGCGGCGCTGCTCGTCATCATGTACGTGCCAACCATCTCCAAGGCGCTGCTGAACGCCAGCCACGGGCGCGCCATGTACGAGCCGTTCCCGTGGACGCGTCCCACCGCCGCGCCCGAGGGTGGAGTCCCAGGCTCAGGCGGCCCGGCGGGGGGCGGCCCGGCCGGCAGTGGACCGGCCGCCACCGCGGGTGCCGGCGCCGGCGGAGGGACCGCCGCGGCAAGCGGCCTCAAGGACCTGACCAAGCGGCTGACGCTGGACCTCGACGAGGACGACGAGACGAAGCCCGCAACGGCGGCGGCGCCGGCCACTGCGGCGAGCGGCGCGCCAGGGACGGGAACATCCGCGGGAGCCCCCACGGGGGCGGGAACGGGCGCCGCAACGGGAACCGCCGCTGGAACGCGAACGGGAACAGGAACGGCAGCAACCGTGGGGCCGGGGACGACGACGAGGACGGGAACAGCAGGGGCTTCGGGAACGAGAACGGGGACGGAGGCGCGCGGAACCGCGGCGCCCCCGCCGCCCTGAACACAAAGCGTTACTTCTTGCAGGTCATCGAGCCGGCGGGCGTGGTCTTCCCGCCCATCGTCATGTCGAAGCTCAGCGTGAACTCCTTGTCGCTGACCTTGGTGTCCGTCTCCGTCCACTTGGAGCCCGGGCCCATGGCGCCCTCGGCCGTCCACGACCACTTGTCGCCTTCCCAGCCCTTCGACATCGCGAGCATCTGCTCACCGAAGCTGGAGATCCACGTCATGGTGTACACCTTTCCCATCAGGTCGTAGCCGGACGTCGAGCGGCCCTTCATCGGGAACGGGTTCTCCTTCGTCTTCTTCTCCGCCCAGTTGCCCTCGTAGTACAGGCCGCCCCAGGTCGCCTTCGTGGTCATGGTGCCCTCGACCGCGTGGGCCGGACCCATGGGCGAGGCTTCCATCTTGCCCGTGCACTTCCATGTCCCGACGAACCACTTCAGGACGTCGTGCTCGGCGCCGGGCTTGGGCGGGGCGACGGGCTCGCCGGCCATCGCCGGCATTCCGGCCGCGGCGGCAGGCGCCGGGGTCGGTGCGGCCGACGACGGCTTGGCGCCGGCGGAGGCTGGCTTGTCGGCGGGCTTGTCCGCCGCGAAGCCGAAGGACAACAGCGCGATCAGGCCGGCGATGCCGGCCACGGTAGCAAGAACGGTCTTCATTTCCTCTGCTCCTTCTGGAGGCGGCTTCATGCGCGCCTCGTTCGATGAGTTCCGAGCGGCGCGGACACTAATACAAGACTGCGCACACGTCACTACCCGAAAACCCGAAATCTGGCCCAGGGCCTGCAGCGTGCTCTGGTTGTGGTAATCGCCTCGGGAGGAGCAAGTGCCTGAATCGTCCGGAGACTCCACGCCAGAGCAGCCCCGCCGCCGGCGGCGCGCGTGGGGAAATCCTCCTCGATCGTGCACCTGGGGTCACCTTTGCAGCCCCGATCACCGAGGTTTTGACTCGGAGCGCGCGGAATGATGCAATCCGAAATCGGAGTACCGCGCCGCGCGCGTGGCGGGCCCCCAACGGGGCCGCCCGGAGGCATCATGGACAGCCGTCGTCGCTACACCGCTGTTCCCTCGACGTTCTGCCCTGCCTTCGCCGCCGCGCTGTTGCTCGTGGCGAGCGCCGCGTTCACCGTCGGCGGCTGCGGTCGCACCTCCGTCGGCAGCCAGTGCGCCGTCGGCGTGCTCGACTGCATGTGCGACGACGCCGGCTTCTGCTGGGGGTGCGGCGACTTCGTCTGTAACGAGGGCGAAACCTGCGAGACGTGCCCGGGCGACTGCGTGGAGTGCTGCGGCGACGGAAGTTGCGGCCTGGGCGAGACGTGCGGCGCCTGCCCTGCGGACTGCGGCCCCTGCCCGCCCGAGTGCGGCGACACCGAGTGCGACGTGCCGATGGAGAACTGCGTGAACTGCCCGGTGGACTGCGGGCCCTGCACGCCGCGCTGCCCCGACGGTACGTGCAGCTCGGACGAGGACTGCGCCTCCTGCCCGGAGGACTGCGGCGCTTGCCCGGTCACGTGTGGCAACGGCGTGGTCGAGGTCGGCGAGGAGTGCGACGACGGCAACCTGCTCCCGGGCGACGGCTGCTCGCCTACCTGCAGGGTCGAGGTCGTGTGCGGAAACGGGATCTGCCAGCCGGCGCTCGGGGAGACCTGCACCAGCTGCCCGGTGGACTGCGGCACCTGCCCTGGGTGCGGCAACGGCGTCTGCAACGCCGCCGCCGGCGAGAACTGCGCCACTTGCCCGCAGGACTGTTGCGACGGCTGCGTGCCCACGACCACGCCCGGCTGCAACGGCTGCGCCTGCGAGATGTGCGTGTGCGGGTTCGACACCTACTGCTGCGACACCGCGTGGGACGGCATTTGCGTGGACGAGTGCGCCAACGTGTGCGGCGGCTGCGGCGGCGGGCCGATGTGCGGCAACGGCACCGTCGACCCGGGCGAAGAGTGCGACGACGGCAACACCGTCTCCGGCGACGGCTGCTCCGCGGCGTGCACCGTCGAGGGGGGCCTGTGCGGGGACGGCCTGTGCGACGTGTTCTCCGGCGAGAACTGCATGACCTGCCCGGCCGACTGCGTGTGCAGCTGCGGCGACGGGTTCTGCGACGCGTTCGTCGGCGAGAGCTGCACGAACTGCACGGTCGACTGCGGCTTCTGTCCGGCTTGCGGGGACGGCTTCTGCGACGGCTTCGGCGGCGAAAGCTGCACCAACTGCATCGCCGACTGCGGCTTCTGCCCGTCGTGCGGTGACGGCTTCTGCGACGGCTTCTCCGGCGAAACCTGCGCGAACTGCGTGCCCGACTGCGGCTCCTGCATGGCGTGCGGCGACGGCTTCTGCGACACGTTCGCCGGCGAGAGCTGCTTCAACTGCTTCACCGACTGCGGCTTCTGCCCGTCGTGCGGCGACGGCTTCTGCGACGGCTTCTCCGGCGAGAGCTGCTCGACCTGCACGCCCGACTGCGGCTTCTGCCCCGCCTGCGGCGACGGCTTCTGCGACAGCTTCTCCGGCGAGAGCTGCTTCAACTGCCTGGTCGATTGCGGCGCTTGCATGGCCTGCGGCGACGGCTTCTGCGATGCGTTCACGGGTGAGACCTGCACCAACTGTTCGACCGACTGCGGCGCCTGCCCCGGCTGCGGCGACGGCTTCTGCAATGCCCTCAGCGGGGAGACCTGCACCAGCTGCCCACCGGACTGTGGCTTCTGCCCCGGCTGCGGCGACATGTTCTGCAACGCCGGCGCCGGAGAGAACTGCACGAGCTGCCCGCCGGACTGCGGCGCCTGCCCCGGCTGCACGGGCATCATCTTCATCAGCGGCGCCAGCGGAGCGCATTCGTCCACCACGGTGGGGCAGCCCACCGGGCCCGGCTGTGACATCGGCGGCGGGCCGGTCCCCGAGCGCATCTACCAGTGGACCGCGCCGACGTCGGGCACAGTGACGTTCACCACCTGCGGCGGCGCCTCCTTCGACACGGTGCTCTCGGCCGGCATCGGCACCTGCGGCGGTCCGCAGCTCGCCTGCGAGGACGACTCCTGCGGCACGCAAACCACCATCACGTTCGCCGTCACCTCCGGGACGGTCTACTTCGTCTACGTCGGCGGCTGGGCTGGCTCCAACGGCCCGTACACGCTGACCTGGTTCATGTCGGGCGGCCCGAGCTGCGGCGACTTCACGTGCTCGCCCGGCGAGGATTGCCTCAGCTGCCCGGTCGACTGCGGCCCGTGCCCGCCGTCGTGCCCGAACGGCATGTGCAACCCGTTCCTGGGCGAGACCTGTTTCAACTGCCCCATGGATTGCGGGCCCTGCCCGCCGATGTGCGGCAACGGCATCTGCGACATGGGCGAAGACTGCGGCAACTGCGCCGTCGACTGCGGCCCCGGCTGCCCGCCGGCGTGCGGCAACGGAACCTGCAACCCCTTCCTCGGCGAGACGTGCATGAACTGCCCGAGCGACTGCGGGCCGTGCCCGCCCGTCTGCGGCGACGGGAGCTGCAACGGCGCCGAGACCTGCACGAGCTGCGCGGTGGACTGCGGGCCGTGCCCGCCCGTGTGCGGCGACGGAGGCTGCAACGGCGCCGAGACCTGCACGACCTGTCCGGCCGACTGCGGGCCGTGCACGTGCGCGCACGACGTCTGCGTCGCCGGCGGCCCGCTGACGGCGGGCTGCAGCCCCTGCGCCGCCACCGTCTGCGCGTGCGACTCGTTCTGCTGCACCGGCGGCTGGGACTCCCTCTGCCAGTGCGAGGCGCAGAAGCTGTGCGGCGTGGACTGCGGCCAGCCCAGCTCCTGCTCGTGCGTGGGGACGTGCGCCTGCGCCGGACCGACTTGCGGCGACGGGATGTGCGGCGCGGGCGAGACGTGCACGAACTGCGCGCTCGACTGCGGGCCGTGCCCGCCCGCCTGCGGCAACGGCGTGTGCGGCGTGGGCGAGACCTGCACGAACTGCCCCGTCGACTGCGGGATGTGCCCGCCTGCCTGCGGCAACGGCACGTGCGGCGCCGGCGAGACCTGCATGAATTGCGCGATCGACTGCGGGCCCTGCCCGCCCACCTGCGGCGACGGCATGTGCAGTGCCGCCATCGGCGAGACGTGCACGACCTGCGTGGCCGACTGCGGGCCCTGCCCGCCCACCTGTGGCAACGGCGTGTGCGACGCAGGGGAAACGTGCTCCACGTGCTTCTTCGATTGCGGCCCCTGTCCGCCTACCTGCGGCGACGGGCTGTGCGGCCCGCTGGAGACGTGCTCGAACTGCGCCGCCGACTGCGGCCCCTGCTGCGGCAACGGTACGTGCAATGCCGCCGGCGGCGAGACCTGCACCAACTGCGCCGCCGACTGCGGGCCCTGCCCGCCGCTGTGCGGCGACGGCACCTGCCAGGCGACCGAGTCTTGCTCTACGTGCGTGATCGACTGCGGCCTTTGCCCCGGCTGCGGCGACTCCATGTGCGTGCCGCCGGGCGAGACCTGCACGAACTGTCCCGCCGACTGCGGCTTCTGCCCGCCGGTGTGCGGCGACGGCACGTGCGGACTGGGCGAGAACTGCACGCTGTGCCCGACCGACTGTGGCTCCTGCCCGTCGATCTGCGGCGACGGCATGTGCACCGGCGTGGAGAACCCCTGCACGTGCGCGACCGATTGCCCGAACGATCCGACCTCGTGCTCGCCCTGCGAGTGCGGTGGATTCGGCGGCGGCTGCTGGTGCGACCCCGCGTGCGTGGGCGCCGGCGACTGCTGCAGCAACGCCTGCTCGGTCTGCGGGCAGTGCCCCGCCACATGCCCGAACGGCGTGTGCGGCGGCGGAGAGAACTGCACGACGTGCCCCGCGGACTGCGGCATCTGCCCCGGCTCCTGCCCCAACGGCGTGTGCGGCGCGGGCGAGAACTGCACGAACTGTCCGGCTGATTGCGGCACCTGCCCGGGCACCTGCCCCGACGGCGTCTGCGGCCTCGGTGAGACCTGCACGACGTGCACCGCCGACTGCGGTCCGTGCGCTGACGTGTGCCCCAACGGAGCTTGCGGACCCACCGAGGACTGCAACTCCTGTCCCGCCGATTGCGGCACGTGCCCGGTGTCTTGCGGCGACGGCTTCTGCAACCCGCCCGAAGCGTGCGGCACTTGCATCTCCGATTGCGGCCTGTGCCCGACCTGCTTCAACGGCGTCTGCGACCCGGGCGAGACCTGCACGAGCTGCCCCTTCGACTGCGGGTTCTGTTTCCCCATCTGCGGCGACGGGACCTGCTCGCCGTTCTTCGAAGACTGCACGAGCTGCCCGGCGGACTGCGGCACGTGCGGCGACGTCTGCTTCGACAACGTCTGCGGCCCAACCGAGTCGTGCTTCTCCTGCCCCAACGACTGCGGCAGCTGCCCCGCAACCTGCGGCGATTCGTTCTGCTCCGGCGCCGAGACGTGCGTCACTTGCACGGCGGATTGCGGCCCCTGCGCTCCGACCTGCGGCGATTCGATCTGCGACTCGTTCACGGAGTTCTGCACGAACTGCCCGGCAGACTGCGGCGTCTGCCCGCCCTTCTGCGGCAACTCGGTTTGCGACGCCACCGAGAGCTGCTTCAGCTGCCAGGCCGACTGCGGGGCTTGCCCGCCGGTGTGCGGAGACTTCTTCTGCTCGTCCGGCGAGACCTGCTCGTCGTGCCCGAACGACTGCGGCTTCTGCGCCTCGTGCGGGGACGGCAGCTGCTCGGCGTTCGCCGGCGAGAACTGCGACACCTGCCCGTTCGACTGCGGCTTCTGCCCGCCCACCTGCGGCAACGGCAGCTGCTCCATCTTCGAGACATGCACCTCCTGCCCGGCCGACTGCGGGCCATGCGGCGGCTTCTGCGGCGACCTGACCTGCCAGGCCACCGAGTCGTGCCTCGACTGCCCCGGCGATTGCGGCGCGTGTCCCGCCTCCTGCGGCGACTTCAACTGCGACGGGGGCGCTGGCGAGACGTGCACGAGCTGCGCCCTCGACTGCGGCATGTGCAACCTCGGCTGCACGGCCCACCCGACCCCGGGCTGCAGCGGCTGCTCCTGCGAGATGTGCGTGTGCGCGTTCGACCCGTTCTGCTGCACGGGAGACTGGGACGCGACTTGCGTGATGGAATGCGGCTTCTGCGGCGCCACCTGCCCGTGACCGCGCGCGCCGTTCAGCCGCCCTGCCGCGACGACGCGTGACGTCCGCGCCCCCTTCTGCCGCGCCGCCTCCAGGCGAGCGTGGCCCCGCGCCCCACCCCGCTGCGGCCGCCGCGGTGCCCGGCCCCGCCCCCTCGCCCGCGCCGCGGCGCGGCGTGCGCGCGCTGCTCGCGCAGAACCGCGCGCTTCTGCTCCGCGCCGGCGCGCTCGCGCTGGCCCTCGCCGTTTTCTGGCTGGTCGCCGCCCGCGCCGGCCTGCTGGCCGCCCTCACACTCGACCGCCTGCGCGCCACCGTGGCCGCGCTCGGGCCGCTCGGCTACGCGGTCTACGTCGCCGTCTTCGTCGTCGGTGAGCTCCTCTACCTGCCGGCGTTCCTCTTCATCGGCCTCGCCGCGGCGCTGTACGGGAAGGCGCTCGCCTTCGCGCTCGCCTTCGGCGGCGGGCTCGCCTCGTCGCTGGCCGGCTTCGGCGTGGGCCGCCTCTTCGGCCGCGGCCTGGACCGCGTCCCGCCGTGGCTGGCGCGCCTCGACGCCCAGCTCGCCGCGCGCGGCGTCCACACCGTCGCGTTCCTGCGCTTGCTCTTCTGGCTGGCGCCGTACCTCAACATGGGCCTGGGCTTCACACGCGTGCGCTGGCGCGACTACCTCGCCGGCACCGCGCTCGGCATCTTCCCCATCGTGCTGCTCTTGACGACCGTCCTGCACGACGTCATCGGCGCCGGCGTTCGCCCCGGCGCCGTCACGATCGCGCTGCCTGGCCTGGGGCTCCTCGCGCTGTTCGCCTGGGCCGTCTGGCGGCGCAAGCGCCTGCTGGCCGGCGGGCCGGGGCTGGCGCCGCGTCCCCCGGCGGAGTAGCCTCGGGCTCCCCTCGGGGACCGCATGCCCAAGCTCCTCCTCGTCCACCCGCCGCAGATCGCTCTTTACATGCCGTATCTGGCGTTGCCGTCGCTGACCGCGTATCTGCGCGGGCACGGCAAGCCCTGCGACCAGGTGGACCTGAACGTGCGCGCCAACCGGCGCCTCATCTCCGAGCGGGGCCTGCGCGAGGCGATGGCCGCGGTCGAGCGCCGCTTCGGGCCGGGCGGGCGCGACGCACCGGACGACGTGCGCGCCGCGCTCGAGCTCGGGCCCGACACGATCACGCGCCTGCCCGCGGCTCTGCGCGACATGCGCGACGACGCCCGCCTGCTCGACGACGACGCGATGACCGGCGCCTTCGGCCTGCTCGACCGCGCGCTGGCCCTGGCCTCGGCGCCGTTCCACCCGACGAAGCTGTCATACGACCTGTCGATGCGCTACGCGCCCAACCACGTCGCCGACCTGCAGCGCGCCGTGCGCGACGAAGCCGAGAACCCCTGGCTGCGCCTCTTCCGCGAGGAGCTCGTGCCCGAGATGCTGCGCGGCGGGTACGACGTCGTGGGCATCGGCATCGCCTTCGAGGAGCAGATGATCGGCGCGCTGACCCTGGCGCGCGTCATTAAGGAGCTGGCGCCCCACGTCGTCACCGTCGCCGGCGGCAACGTGGTGTCGAAGTTCCACACGCCGCTGCTCGCGAAGAACTTCCTCTTCGAGGAGTTCGACCACGCTATCGTCTACGAGGGGGAAACGCCGCTGGAGCGCCTGTGCGACGCGCTCGATGCGCGCGCCGCCGGCTCCGCTGCCGGGCACGGCGCCGCCGACCTGGCCGCGGTCCCCAACCTCCTGTGGCGCGACGGCGCGACGCTGCGCGTGAACGAGATGATGTACGAGCAGGTCCCGTCGCTGCCGCCGCCGGTGTTCGACGGCTTTCCGGTCGACCCCGCCGCCGGCGACGGCTACCTGCTCGGCCACACCATCTTCCCGCTCCTCTCCGTGCGCGGCTGCTACTGGAAGAAGTGCGCCTTCTGCACGCACCACCACAGCTACGGCTGGCGCTACCGCGTCCGCCCGCCGCAGCAGCTCGACGAGGACATCGAGACGCTCGCGCGCCGCTACGGCGCACGCCACTTCTACTTCGTCGACGAGGCCGTCCCGCCCGCACAGCTGAAGGTCATCGCCGACTACATGTGCGCGCGCGACGGCGGCCCGCTGCACTGGTTCGGCGACATGCGCTTCGAGCAGCCCCTCACCGACGGCTTCTGCCGGCATCTGTATGCCGGCGGCTGCCGCATGCTCATCTTCGGGCTCGAGTCCGCCAACCAGCGCGTGCAGGACTTCATGGACAAGAACGTGAAGGTCGGGACCATGGAGCGGGCGCTGCGCGCCTGCACCCAGAACGGCATCTTCACGGTGACCATGTTCTTCACGGGCTTTCCCACCGAGACCCTGCAGGAAGCCAAGGACACCGCCGACTTCATCTTCCGCAACAAGCCGTGGATCGGCACGTTCAGCAACGGGTCGTTCGCGCTGCTGCGCGGCGCGCCCGCACAGCTCGACCCGGACAAGTACGGCATCACGTCGTTGCAGCCCGACCCGGACCACGATCTCAGCGACGACTACCGCTACAGCGTGCGCACCGGACTGACGCAGGAGTCGGCGCAGCGCATCGCCGAGTCCATCGGGCGCCGCCGCGCCGAGGACGAGAAATTCGGCAAGCCGTTCAGCCGCGAGCTGATCCTGCTGCGTGAGTCGCTGCGCCCGCCGCCGACTCAGGGCTTGCAGCGGCAGCTGTAGGTGAGCCCCTCCTTTCCCTGCACCGGGTCGGGGTCGGTGGCGAGCGTGCCATGCCAGCCGTCGGGACAATTCGTGCCCACCGGCTCCACGACGACCTTGCCGTCCGCGCCCACCAGCGCGCGCACGTGGCACGTCTCGCCGCCCTCGCCCACCTTCTCCACTACGATCACCTCCGCCAGGCTCTTGGCCCCGGCCGGCACGAACAGCTCGTCGCCTTCCACGCTCGCCGCCATTTTCAGCCTCCTCGGGTGGGGTCCGCGCCGGGGTCGAGCATGCGCGTCAGGTGCACGTCGGCCGCCTTGCGGTAGCCGGCGCGCGCGATGACGGTGAGCGCCGGCCCGTTCACTGCGCGTACGTTCAACTCGATGCGATCGCATCCGGCGGCGCGCGCCTCCGCCTCCACCGCCGCCAGGAGCGCGCTCGCCACGCCGCGCCGCCGCTGGGCCGCGGCCACGACAAGGTCGTCCACGAAGAAATAGGGCCGGTCTTGCAGCCCGCTGCGCAGCCGCTGCACCGACACGACGCCGGCAGGGGCGCCGTCCGCCGCCAGCGCCACCAGCGCGAACCGCTCGGCGTCCACGCCGCTGGCGCCGGACTCGACGAATTGCGCCACCGCCCGGCGCAGGACCTTCCGGTCGGGCGGGGCCTCGGCCGGGCCCTCGTCCCCTTCTCCGCGCTCGGCGGCGAGCGTCATCACGAGATCGACCAGGGCGGGCGCGTCGGCGGCCAGCGCCCGGCGCACCCTCGGCTTTTCGCGCGTTTCCATGAGCCGCCATTGTACAGCGAGGCCGCGGCGCGGCACCATGTGGGGGTACTTGACGGGACGGAGCGGTAGCGGGTCCAAGCGGCACGGCCCGTGCTTGAAGGTGGGCGCCCACGGCTCAAGTGGAGGATTTGATGCACTTCGTCCCGCGGTCCTCAGCGGTCGTGCTCGCCGCCGTCGTGGTCGCCGCCGCCGTGCCTTGGCTGGGGGCGGCGGGGTGCCGCTACTCCGACACGGCGCTCTCGCCCGACGCGATGCCGTGCGGCGGGACGCTGTGCCTCCCCGGATTCGTCTGCGTGGACGACGCCTGCGTCCCCGACGCCGGCAGCTGCCTCAACGGCGTGCCCTGCCCGCCCGGCGAGGACTGTCAGCCCGACGGGACGTGCGCCGCCGACACGTCCTGCACGACGAACCAGGATTGCGAGCCCGGCTCGCGCTGCGAGAACGGCACGTGCGCGCCGATCGGCGCGTGCGTCACGACGGACGACTGCGGCGCCGGCTACCAGTGCCTCGACGGCATGTGCGTCTTCGCCGGCGCCTGCATGACCGACGCCGACTGCAGCGCCGGCTTCTCCTGCCTGGGCGGGTCCTGCATCTTCACCGGCGAGTGCATCAGCGACTCCGACTGCCCGCCCGGCGCGGTGTGCGTGGACGCCACCTGCGTGGCGCTGGCGGAGTGCGGCGCCGGCGCCCCGCCCTGCCCCGCCGGCTTCGTGTGCATGGACAGCACTTGCGTCTTCAGCGGCGAATGCACCACCGACGCCGACTGCGACGCCGCCTCCGTGTGCGCCGGCGGCCTGTGCGTCTTCGTCGGCGACTGCTTCTCCGACGCCGACTGTCCAGCCGGGTTCGCCTGCGACGCCGGCTTCTGCCTGCCGGCCGACTGCGCCGTCTCCGGTTGCCCTGCCGGCGAGGTATGCGACGCCTTCACGCGCGTGTGCATCCCCGACACGACGTGCTCGTCGGACCTCGACTGCCCGCCCGGCCAGTTCTGCCTGGGCGACCAGTGCACCGCGTTCTTCTCCTGCACCGACACCGGCGATTGCCCGCCGGGGCTGTTCTGCAACGGCTTCTTCTGCACGCCCACGCCGGATTGCATCTTCGACAGCGACTGCGCCATGGACGAACGCTGCGATTTCGGCGACTGCGAACCGTTCGTCTGCTCCACCGACGCCGATTGCCCCGTCGGCCAGCAGTGCGTCGCCACCACCTGCTGGCCCGGCCTTCTGTGCGGCACCGACGCCGACTGCCCCGCCTGGGCACCGTTCGAGTGCGTGAACAACGTGTGCACGATCCCGGGCGGCTGCATGACCGACACCGACTGCACGGACGGCGAGTACTGCGTGAACGGCGCCTGCGTGCCGCTTCCGCCGCCGGAATGCATGACCGACGCCGACTGCCCCGGCGGCTTCTGCAACTTCGGCTTCTGTGACTCGGGGTGCTGGGGGCCGGGCGGCACCTGCTTCCCGCCGAGCTACCAATGCATCGCCGACCAGTGCGTCTTTGTCGGCGAGTGCCTCACCGACGCGGACTGCGACGCGGGCGAAGACTGCGTCTCGAACGCCTGCCTGCCGGGGAGCTGCCTCACCGACAGCGACTGCTCCATCGACCACGTCTGCGAGATGGGCACGTGCGTGTACGTGCCCGAATGCCTCACGGACGCGGACTGCGGGCTGGCGTTCTCCTGCTTCGGCGGCACCTGCTTCTTCACGGGCGAGTGCACCACCGACGCGGACTGTGCTCCGGGCGACGTGTGCAACTATCCCTTCTGCCAGACGGGCGGCATGTGCTCCGGCGATCCCGACTGCGGGCCCGGCCTGGCCTGCGACCCGGGGACGATGACCTGCGTCGCCGGCGCTCCCTGCACCGACGACGACCAGTGCCCCACCCCCGAGGTGTGCGACATCTACACCGGCTACTGCATCCCCGACCAAGCCTGCGACAGCGCCGCCGAGTGCCCGCCAGGGTTCTACTGCCTCGGACATTCCTGCACCGTGTTCGTGGCCTGCGCGGAAGGCACCGCGCCCTGCCCGGACGGCACCGAGTGCATCGGCCAGATCTGCTGGCCGTCGCCGCAGTGCACGCTCGACACCGACTGCGACACCGGCGAGCGCTGCGAAGGCTACTACTGCCAGCCGACGATGTGCCTGACCGACGCCGACTGCGACTACAACTGGGCCTGCATCGTCGAGCGCTGCGTACCCGACTTCCTCTGCTCCGCCGACACCGACTGCCCCGACGGCATGCAGTGCATCAACTTCGTCTGCGAGAACCCCGACGGCTGCATGGTGGACCCGGACTGCCCGACCAACCAGGTCTGCTACAACGGCTTCTGCTACTACCTGCCGCCGCCCGAGTGCCAGCTCGACGTCGATTGCTCGTTCGGCGAGGTGTGCAACCTCGGCTTCTGCCAGCCCGGCGGCCCGCCGTGCATGGTCAACGCCGACTGCCCCATGAGCCAGCTCTGCATCTCGATGGTCTGCCAGGCCGGCATCGAGTGCCTCGGCGACGGCGACTGCATGCCGGGCGAGACGTGCATGATGAACCAGTGCGTTCCGTGAGCCGAACGGCGACGGCCCGCCGCTACAGCGAGTCGGCCAGCGTGCGCACGGCGGCGGCGTCGAGCGCGGCGGGGGCAAGGCGTAGATAGGCCCCGAGGTAACGCTTGGCCTCGTCGTTCCGGCCCAGCTCCCGGCAGACGTAACCGGCCTTCTTGTACGCGTCGGCGTTGCCGGCGTCGAAGCGGATGACGTCCAGGTAGATGCCGAGCGCTTCGTGCAGCAATCCCCTCGCGTATAGGTGGTTGGCGTGCTCGTACAGGGCTCGGGTGTTGGGCAGCCCGGTGGACGACTCCGGCACCGTGCACGTGTCCCCGTCGGCCGCAACGACGCGCTCGGCGCGGGGCTCCAGGGCGGCCGCGGCTGCGGCCGCGTTCTTCGGCGGCTCCCCGCGCGCGGCGCGCGCCAGCGCGGCGGCCGACTCGGCGGACAGCGCGGCCGCCCACGAGGCCGGCGCCGGCGCGGAAGTCGGCCGGGCCGACGCCATCGGCGCGCCCCCGGGCGCAACGAGCGCCTCGCCCGGCGCCCCCGCCGGACGCGCGGCGCCGGTTCCGGCCGCGTCCGCGGGGGCGAAGTCGACAGGGCGGCGCGACGCGTCCGGCGCGGGCGAGCGCGACAAGAACGGCAGCCCGAGCGCCAGCCCGCCCGCGACGATGACGCCGGCCACGAGCACGAGCGTCCAGCGGCGCGGCTGCGGCACGATCAGGCGGGACGGTACGGGCGTGGCCGGCCCCCAGGCCATCACCGGCCCGGAGCCCGCGGGCGTGACGTTGCTGCGCCCGTCCGGCGCCGCGCGAAGCTCGGCGGTCGGGATGCGCCGCCTGTTCGAGGCGGCGCCCGGCCGGTCGCGGCCGGAGAGTGCGCGGGCCACGGCGGCGCGCAGCTCGGCGGCGCTTCCGTAGCGGCGCTCGGGCTCCACTTCCAAGGCGCGCATCAGCACCGCGTCGATGGCGTTCGGCAGGCCCAGCTCGGGCCAGCGCGCCGCGGGCGGCGGCGGGCGCGTCGTGAGATGAAGCGCCGCCGACTCGAGCGGCGAGCTCGCGTCGAACGGCCCGCGACCCGTCAGCATCTCGTAGAGAACGACGGCGAGGGCGTACAGATCAGTACGTGCGTCCATCGCGCGCCCCTGCACCTGCTCCGGCGCCATGTAGGCAGGGGTCCCGGCCAACGTGCCACCGCGGGTGTGCGGCTGCCGGTCGCGCCTCAGCGGGTCCAGGATCTTCGCCAGCCCGAAGTCGAGCACCTTCACCTGCTCGCCGCCCCCCTTCAGCGGCACTAGGCAGATGTTGTCCGGCTTGATGTCGCGGTGAATCATGTTGGCGTCGTGCATCGCCTCGAGGAAATCGCACACCTGAACCGTGATCTCCCGCGCGCGCGACGCCGCGAGACGCCCCTGCTGCGCGAGCAATGTGCGCAAGCTGCGCCCCTCGACGAGATCGCTGACGATGAAGGGCACGCCGCCAGGGGTCACGCCGCAATCGAGCGTGGTGACGCTGTTGGGGTGGGTGAGGCGGCTGGCGGCGTGCGCCTCGTGGCGGAAGCGCTGCCGCACGTCGCCATCGCGCACGAAGTGACGGTGCAGCAGCTTGAAGGCCACGCGCTTGCGCAGAGCGAGCTGCTGCGCCTCGTAGACGCGTCCGATCCCGCCCTCGCCCACGCAGCGCAGCAGACGGAACTTGCCGTCGATCGTCGCGCCCACGAAGGGGTCGGGGCCTGCGAGGTCCGCGCCGCACGCCCCGCACCGCGGGGCGCCAGCGACGATCGCCTCCTCGCAAACCGGACATAAGCTCATTGCCCGACCCGCCCTTTCCTGCACGCGCGACTTCGACGCGGCGCAGCACCGTTGGAACGTTCGAAAGGCAAATGTGCAACGCACGTGCCGCCGAAGCGACACGTGATATCCCCCAAACCAAGCGGTCCTCCGTGTGGCCGTCGGGTAACGCGCGCCAAGGGCCCGGCCGTACTTATTTGAGCTTTGATCCGCAACGCCAGGTTTGGGGTGCGGTTGAAGCACTGCCAAACCGACCGTTGCGCGTACACACGCGGGCGAGGGTGTGTGACGAGACCATCACACGCGGAAAGCCCGGCGCGGCTCCCCTCGTCCTCAAGATCCCGATTTTCGGTCGCTGGTACGAGACTTGCTCTTAGGCGCTCTGGAACCGGAACGGCGGCACCGGGCGCGAGGGGGACTTGTCTCGAATCGCGCCCAAGCGTCGTCGCGCCGGAGACAAACAGGTTACCGCAGGAGGGGAACTTGGCTCGCGGCGGGAGAAGACGGCGGTACTGGCGCGGCGACACCGCCGCGGGTGCAGCGCAGGTGGTTTCGCCGCATCCCACGCCGGCGTCGCCGGCCGACGGCGCCACGCGCGCCGCCCCCGCCCCCCTGTGCGTTCGCACGGGCGACCGCCTCGACGGCGTCACGAACCTGCTTCGGGAGAGCGGCATTGATCGCGCCGTCGTCGTCGACGAGGACGGCTATCCCACCGGCGTGATCGTGCAGCTCGGCGGGGCGCCGCGCCCGTCGGTCGGTCTCGGGCAGCCACCGCCGCTGCGCGTGGTGCAGCGACCGCTTTCTCCGTACGCGGCGACCGGCGCGGGCGAAGCTTCGTCGATGGAGATGTCCGTCGTCTGCCCGGTGTGCCGCAGCGAGCTGCCCTGGGACACGCGCTTCTGTCCGCGCGACGGCGTGGACCTGCGCGGCGTGGGACAACCGGCGCGCACTCCGGATGCGCTGGTGGGGCGAGTGCTCGGCCCGTACCGCCTGCTCGCGCGCATCGGCGAAGGCGGCATGGGCGTCGTCTATCGCGCCGAGCACACGGTCATCGTGAGCCTCGCGGCGGTCAAAGTGATGCTGCCTTGCTTCGCCGGCAATGCCGACGTGCTCGCGCGCTTCTTCCAGGAGGCGCGCGCCGTGAACCGCGTGCGCCACGAGAACGTCGTGCACGTCTCGGACTACGGCCATTGCGAAGACGGCACGCCCTACTACGTGATGGAGCTGCTGGACGGACACAGCCTGGGGCAGCTGCTCGGCGCTGAGGGACGCCTGCGCGCCGGGCGCGCCGTGAACATCGCCCGGCAGATCGCGCTGGGCCTGGCGGCCGCCCACGAGGCCAGCGTCGTTCATCGCGACCTGAAGCCCAGCAACGTGATGCTCGTGCGGGTCGGGGCAGAGCGCGACTTCGTGAAGCTGCTCGACTTCGGCATCGCCAAGCTGCTGGTCCCCGACGGCCCCGACGCCGCGGCGCCGGTCACCGCCACCGGGGCACGCCTGGGCACGCCCTACTACATGTCGCCCGAGCAGATCCTCGGGCAGCGCGTGGACCACCGCACCGACGTCTACACGTTCGGCGTGCTGCTCTACCGCATGCTCACCGGCAACCTGCCCTTCGGCGGCACGCCGGAGGAATGCATGCGCGACCACCTCACCGCCACGGCCCCGCCCCTGCGCGCGCCGGGCATCGCCTTTCCGGCCGGGCTGCAGGACCTGGTGGCGCGCTGCCTGTGCAAGCCGCGCGACGGCAGGCCGTCGAGCTTCGCCGAGGTCGTCGAGGTCCTCGAAGCCGTGGCGGCCGATTGCGACGACCGAACGATTCCGCTCGACGACGAGTGGACCGGTGTGGGCGCGGTGCCGGAGTGGTCGCCGGCACCGCCGCCGCCGCTGCCCGTCCCCTCACCGGCGCCGCGCGCGGCGTTCGCGCGCCTGGCGCGCGCGCACCCGGGTCCCACGCCTGCGCCGGCGGCCAGCCCCGTGGTCTCGTACGGGGCGCCGCCCTCGCCCGCGACGCCCTCGCCCGCGCCCGCGCCCAGCCCCGTGGGCGTGCCGTCGTCGAGACGGGCGTCTGGATCGAGGGCCGGGCGCCGGGAGCGGCTCGCGCTCGGGCTTGCCTGCGGCGCGGCTGTCCTGCTGGTCGCCTGCGTGACGCTCGCCGTTCTGGCGCTCGGTTCGGGACGCGCCAGCGCCCCGACCGCGGCCGGGGACCCTCCGCCCGCCGCCGCCGGCGGCGCCCCCGAGCCGGTGGCCCCCGAGGCGCTGGAATGCGCCCGGTGATTTGATCGCGGCGCGTCCGCCGCCTACACTATGCCCATCGATGGCGTGGGCTGATACGCGGCGCGGGCGGGCTTGGCCGTGGCTCGTCCTGCTCGGAATGACGTTGGCGGTGGACTCGTGCGCGCCGGTGAGCGCACCACCGCCCATGGGGCGCTGCGGCGACGCCACCTGCGACTCCGACGAGAACTGCTTCAGCTGCGTGCAGGACTGCGGGGCGTGCCCCGTCGTGTGCGGCAACCAGATCTGCGAGCCGACCGAGAATTGCACGAATTGCTCGATCGACTGCGGCTCGGCGTGCCCGCCGGGCGAGTGCGGCGACGGCACGTGCGACGCCGCCGCGCTGGAGAGCTGCTCCAATTGTCCGGCGGATTGCGGCGCGTGCGACCCCTGCGGCGACGGGGTCTGCGCCTCGGCAGCGGGTGAGGACTGCGCCGGCTGCCCCGCCGACTGCGGCACGTGCGCGAATGTCTGCAACGACGGCCAGTGCGACCCGATGGAAACGTGCACGACGTGCCCGACCGACTGCGGCACCTGCACGGCAGGCTGCGGCAACGGCGTATGCGAGGTGGGCGAGAATTGCGCGTCTTGCCCGGGCGATTGCTGCGGCACGGCCATTTGCGGCGACGGCGCCTGCAGCGGCGGTGAAACCTGCTCGACCTGCCCCGGCGACTGCGGGCCGTGCGGCGGGCTGTGCGGGGATGGCTTCTGCGACACCGCGAGCTTCGAAGACTGCACGACCTGTCCGTTCGACTGCGGCCCCTGCACGGCCGTGTGCGGCGACGGCTTCTGTGACAGCTTCTTCGGGGAGACGTGCACGAGCTGTGCGGCCGACTGCGGCATTTGCCCGCCCAGCATTTGCGGCGACGCGTTCTGCGACGGCAGCGCCGGCGAGACCTGCACCACGTGCGCGAGCGACTGCGGCGGCTGCAGCGGTCCCTGCGGCAACGGAAGTTGTAGCGGCGCGGAGGACTGCGTGAGCTGCGCGATCGATTGCGGGGTCTGCTCGACAGGAAGCTGTGCGGGGCTGTGCGGCGGCATCGGCAGCGACGGGACCTGCTACTGCGACACGCTCTGCTCGATGTACGGCGACTGCTGCTCCGACTACTCGACCTGGTGCCCGTAAGCACGTCGCGGCCTGTTACGCGCGCCCGTCAGCCCAAGCGGCATGCGCGCGCGTCGATTGCGACTCGCAGGTAACAGCCAGGACGGGACGGCGGCGAGGCGCGGCGCGCACTTGCGCGCGGCGCGGCCGCGGCACGCGCTGTGCTCAGTGCACGCGCCGGAGGTGCCGATGGTCCGTTCTTGTTCGCTTCGACCCTGCTCTGTTCGCGCCGCGCTCGCCTTCGCCGGGCTCGGCGCCTGCGTGGGTCAGACGGCCGGCTGCGCCGACGTGGTAGAGGAGCCGCCGCCGGCGACGCGCGACACCATCATCGGGGGGACGGTCCATAGCGGCCACCCCGCGGTCGGCGCGCTGGCGTACGCCGGCAGCTCGTTCTTCTGTACCGGCACGCTGATCGCGCCGCGCGTCGTGCTCACCGCAGCCCACTGCGTGATGTCCGGCTCCGGCACGGTCTTCCGCTTCGGCACGAGCTCGTGGACGCCGTACGCGGAGATCGCCGTGGTCGGCTGGCGCGTCCCGTCGCAATGGGGCGGCGGGAACTTCGACTACGACATCGCCCTGGCGGAGCTGCAGTACGACGCGCCGGAGGCGCCGGCGGAGATCAACCGCGCCGCCGCAAACGTGGCCGCCGGCACGAGCGCGCTCTTCATCGGCTACGGCCAGACCGAGACGGGCTCCAGCGGCACGAAGCGGGCCGTGGTGATGCAGATCGACTGGCGCGGCACCTACCAGTTCGATTACGCGGACTCAGTGCATAACACATGCTATGGCGACTCAGGCGGGCCGGCGTTCGTGACCGACGGCGCCGGCGTCGAGCGCGTGGTGGGCGTGACGTCGCACGGCGACGCGAACTGTGCGGTGAACGGCACCGACACGCGCGTCGACGCGCACCAGACGTGGCTGGACGCGCAAGTTGCCGCCATCATGGGCAGCGGCACCGCTAGCGGCGGCACGAGCGGCGGCGGCACCAGCGGCTCCGGCAGTGGCTCCGGCAGCGGCGCTGTGACGACCACGTCGCTGTGCACCGCCGGCGTGTGCGGCGGCCAGGCCGCGGCCGGCTGCTGGTGCGACGCCGCGTGCAAGAACTACGGCGACTGCTGCAGCAACGCCTGCGACGTGTGCGGCGAGGGGTGCGCCGGCGGCGGCAGCACGGCCACCGGCACCGGCAGCGGCAGCGGCGGCGGCACGGCCGCCGATCCTTGCGGCGGCCTGACCTGGGGCGGCACCTGTGACGGCACCATCCTCTCCTACTGCTACGACAGCACCGTCTACACCGTCGACTGCGGCGACTACGGCATGACCTGCGGCGAGTACGGCGGCCCAGACATCATGGCGTGCGACTGAGCCGGTCCCCGGCCGCGTTGTTACGTGGCCGTGACAGCGCCCGCGGACAGTGTCGCGCGGATAGGACGGTCCCGAGGCGGCCCGTCATGAAATCACGGCTGTTTTTCGCGCGCCACGGGACGCGCCCCCATGGCGCGGGGGTTGCTTGACCCCAGCGCGCCGGCGCGCGCGGACAGGCGCGCGGCCGCCATCGGATGAACGTGTTCGCCACCAGCGACAGCGGAGAAGTACGAGTCGGCCCGCCGCCCGCGGCCGGGCGCCGGCCGGCAGCGGCGCCCGGCCCGGCAACGCGGCGTGCGCCCGTCGTGGTGTTGGACTTCGCCCGCGAGGACCGCTTCGGCGAGCTGGTAGGCGCCTCGGTGGCGATGCGCGCGGTGTTCGACAAGCTGCGCCGCGCGGCCCGCCACGAGCTCACCGTGCTGCTGCGCGGCGAGAGCGGCACCGGCAAGGAGCTGGCGGCACGCGCGCTTCACACGCACTCCGCCAGGGCGGCCGGCCCGTTCGTCGTCTTCGACTGCGCCGCCGTCAGCCCGCAGCTCGTGGAAAGCGAGCTCTTCGGCGTGGCGCGGGGCGCGTTCACGGGCGCCGAGCGCGCGCGCGACGGCGTCGCCTGCGCCGCCCACGGTGGCACGCTGTTCCTCGACGAGATCGGCGAGCTGCCGCTCGAGCTGCAACCGAAGCTGCTGCGCCTGCTCGACCGCCACGAGCTGCGCCGCGTGGGCGAGGCGGACTGGCGGCGCATCGACGTCCGCATCGTGGCCGCCACGCACCGCGACCTCACCGCCGAGGTCGCGGCAGGGCGCTTCCGCGCCGACCTCTTCCACCGCCTGGCGGTGGCGGAGATCGGGCTGCCGGCGCTGCGCGAGCGGCACGGCGACATCCCGCTGCTCGTGCGCCACCTCCTCGCCGAAGAGCCGAGCTGGCGCGGCGAGCTGCTGCCGGCGGCGCTGGTGCGCCTGATGGAGGCCCACGAGTGGCCCGGCAACGTGCGCGAGCTGCGCAACGTGGTGCTGCGGTGGCTGTACGTGGCCAACACCGGCGTGGACCTGGAGGCGCTGGTGCGCACCCGCGTGGCGACGCCGCTCGCCGGTCCGGCCGCCGCCCCCACCCCTGCCGCCGGCGCGCCGCCGACCAGCGGCCGCGCGGCCCCCCGCCCAGCGCGGCCGCCTGCGGCCGCCGCGCCCCTGAGCGGCGCCTTCCCGGGAGAGGTCATCGACCCCGACGTCCCGCTCGCCGACTTGCGCGACCGCCTCCAGCGCTGGTTCGAGCCGCGCTGGCTGATGGCGCTGCTGCAGACCTCCGGCGGCAACGTCTCCATGGCGGCACGCCGCGCCGACGTCGCCCGCAAGACGCTCTACGAGATGATGCACCGCCACGGCGTCGACCGCCGCGGCCGCAAGCTGCAATAGCGACGCGTCAGCTCCCGACCGTCACTGCCAGGTGCACGTCGCCGCACCCGAACGCGGTGCCGTTGCCGCTCGTGTAGTCGTAGCTGTCGACGATGACGTACCAGGTCCCGGCCGCCAGGAAGAGGTCCAGGTGGGAATGACCGAGCGAGCCGAAGTCGTCGCTGCAGAACTGCATGCCGGTCGACGCGCCGCAGTCGGCACGCACGTAGACGACCGTATCGACCGACGCCCCCGGATCCACGTCCTGCAGATCCAGCGTTACGGTCGACGCCGTGCCGAGATCGATCCGGTAGACCAGGTCGGCACCGTTGGCCCCAGGATCGCAGTCGCCCACCGGCGGCGCGTCGAGGTCGTCTCCGGCGCCGCAAGTGCTCACGTCGAACGACGTGGCGGTCGGGCCCGGCGCCGCCACGACATAGGGGTCCGCGCACGTGCCGCTGCCGGTCAACGGCGGCGCACAGCTCACCGTCAGGTCGAACGCGCCCGCCTGCCCCATGAAGCCGTCCACCACCACGTAGTAGGGCACGCCGGCCACGGCGTCGATGGTCACCTGCTCGGGGCCGCTCGTCCCCATCGCCGCGAAGCACGTCGACGGGTCGCACGCCGGCGCGCCGCTCAAGACGGCGAGGTCGAGGTCCGCGCCCAGCGGCACCAAGTCGAACGTCACGCGCTGGTCGACGGGCGTGACGAACGTGTACGCGACCTCCGGCCCCGTCTCGCTGTACACACCGTCGGCGGCGCAAGCCGCGCCATAGTCCGCGTTCAGCGAGGCCGACCCCGCCATGCCGTTGTCGGCCGACACCGCCGACCCGCACGTGAGCACGCCCACGCCCCCTGCACAGGCGTCGCCGTTAACCTGGCAAGTCGCCGTGCAAGCTGGGCCCGGCGGGTCGCACTGCTCGCCCGGCTCGACGACGCCGTTGCCGCACACCGGCCCCCCGCCGCCGGAGTCGAGCGCGCCGCCCGCCGCGTCGGTGCCGGGCGCGGCGTCGGTCCCCGGCCCGATCGCGCCGTCCGTTCCGGGCAGGGTCGCGGTGCACTGCATCGTGCGCGGCGCGCAGTACAGCCCCGGGTTGCAGTCGGCGTTGGTGCCGCACGGCGTCCCCAGGCCACCCGCGGCGCAACGGCAGCGCGCGCCGGCCAAGGCCAGCGCGGCCACGGCCGCCGCGGCCCATGCTCGTCCCCCAAGCCGTTCCACCAGCTGCATCGGTTCCTCCCGCGCGGCGCTGCTAGTTGACGATGACGGTGAGCTCCACCACGCCGCACGACCACGTCTGCCCGACACCGTCGACATAGTCGCTCTCGTCGACCACGACGTAGTACGAGCCGGCCGCCAGCGTGGTGTCGATGTGCGCGTGCCGCGGCTGCAACGTGATGTCGTCACTGCAGGCGAGCTGATCGCCCGGCATGGACGACGCACAGCTGCTGCGCAGGTACAGGACCACGTCGATCGCGGCGAGCCCGGTGTTGTCCCAGAGGTCGAGCGACACGTCGCCGCCCGTCGCCAGGTCGAGCCGGTACACGACGTCGGGGCCGTTGCCGGCGCCGGTACAATCGGAGAGGGACGGCGCGGTGGAGTCGCTCACTTGGCCGCACAGGTCGCGGTCGTCGACGAGATAGCCGCCGGTCGACGCGGCGATGACGAGCGGGTCCGCGCACGTGCCCGTTCCCGTGGGGGCGGGGAAGGCGCAGGTGGCGGTCAGCATGAAGTCGCTCGTGGTCGCCGCGCCGTAGCCGTCGGCGAGCACGTAGTAGGTCTCGCCGGCCGTGACGGCGACGGTGACCGACTCGGGCGTGGAGCCGCCCGAGCCCGAGACCGCGACGCAGCTCGTGGGGCCGCAGGCCGGCGCGCCGCTGAGCACGAAGAGGTCGAGGTCCGCGGTCAGGCCGGTGAGGTCGAACGTCACGTCGCCGCTCGTGGCGGCGACGAAGGTGTAGGCCACCTCGGAGCCGGTGTTCATCCAGCCGGCGCAGGAGTACATGTCGTTGAGGTCCGTGGAGCCGAGCATGGCGTTGTTGCCCGTGACCGTCGCGCCGCAGGCGAGCGTGCCCTCGTTCTGCGGGCAGGGCGAGGGGCACGTGCCGCAATCGGCCGCGCAGGTGCTGCACGTCTCGCCGGCCTCACAGACGCCGTTCGGACAGGCGGGTGGGCACGCCCCACAGTCACCCGCGCAGCTCGTGCACGTCTCCCCCGCCTCGCAGCTGCCGTTCGGGCAGACCGGCGGACACGCGCCGCAATCCGCCGCGCAGCTCGCGCACGTCTCGCCCGTCTCGCAGGCGCCGTTCGGGCACATGGGCGGGCAGGCGCCGCAGTCGGCGGCGCAGGTCGCGCACGTCTCGCCCGAGTCGCACGCGCCGTTCGGGCAGGTGGGCGGACAGGCGCCGCAGTCGCCGGGACAGGTCGAGCAAGTCTCGCCGGCGCCGGTATCGCAGGCGCCGTCGCCGCAGAACGCCATCGCCGCGTCGGTGCCCGGCGGCGCCGCGTCGGTGCCGCCGCCGTTGGCGTCCGTGCCCTGCATCGTCGCGTCGCTGCCGGGCGCCGCGGCGTCCGTACCGCCGCCCGCGGCATCCGTGCCCGGCCCGGCCGCGTCGGTGCTCCCGCCGCCCCCGTCGCTCGCGCCGGGCGGGGGCGTGCACACCTGGGACCCCGCCGCACAGTACAGCCCCGGATCGCAGTCCGCGTTCAGGCGGCACGGCTCGCCGACGCCCGCGCTGCCGCAACGGCATCCGGCCAGGGAAAAGACGAGGGTCACCGCCGCAAGGCCTCTTCGCGATGTCGGCATGGCCGCATTCTAGCGGCCCGCTCGTCGGGACGCGAACGGCCCGCGCGCCGGGACGCGAGCTCCCCGCTCGCCGCGCCGCTAGCCGTCTACCTCGGGGTCCGCTTCTTC
Source organism: Myxococcota bacterium (assembly GCA_036004705.1). GTDB lineage: Bacteria > Myxococcota_A > Polyangia > DASYRF01 > DASYRF01 > DASYRF01. The sequence continues at coordinate 16,549 of DASYRF010000074.1, read as the reverse complement.
GTCGTCGGCGGCGTCCGCGTTCACTTCGGCGACGGAGTCGGCGGCCGTGTCGACGCGCACGAACGTAGGCACCTGCTCGTCACCGTCGTCTGGACCGTCCCCGCCGCCGGGGCGCGCGCCGGGCGGCGGCAGGACGATGCGCGGCGACGTGTCGTCGCGCGCCTCCCCGGTCGTATCAGCCGCGCGCGCCGCGTCACGCGCGCGGTGGTCGTTGCCCAGCGCACGGTAGGCTTCGGCGGCCGCGCGCAACAACGCCTGAACCGCTGCGCTGTCGTCGCGCAGCCGCTCCAGCTCCGCCAGCGCCACCTGCCCGTGCGCCTGCTCGATGGGGTTTCCGAGCGCTCGCGCCGCCCCCAGCGCCTCTTCCAGCGCCGCGCGCGCTTGTGCCAGATCGCCCATGGCCGCCCGCGCCCGCCCCAGCGCGCGCCGCGCGCGCAACGCATCGAGCTCGTTGCGCGTCTCGGCCGCGCTCGCCAGCGCCAGCGCCGCCTCCGCCGCTTCCGCCGCGCTGCGCAGCACACCGGGAGCCACGCCCTCGGCGCGCCGCAGCCGCAGCGCCCCTGGCTGTGCGTCGCACAGCGCGTCCGCCAGCCCCACCAGCGCACGGACGCGCATCGCCGTCGAGCGCACCTCGGCCCGATCCGCGTAGGCCAGCGCGTCGCGGTACGCCTCCTGCGCGTCGGCCGCGCGCCCGCGCGCGCGCGCCAGCTCCCCCTCGAGGTACGCGCCCCAGCCCACGCTGAAGAACGATGGCGGCTCGGTCTCCTGCACCCGCCGCACCACCTCGCCTGCCTCCGCCCAGCGTCCCGCCGCCACGTGGCACAGCGCCGTCTGGTGGGCGAGCCGCAGCTCCGAGTGCGGACTGCGGCCGAGCTTGCGGTAGTGGCCGAGGAACTCGTCACGGGCGGCCAGCGCCGCGCCGTCCTCGCCGCGGCCCACGTGCCACACGAGGCGCGTGAACCGGCAGTACATCTGGTGGAACGGAATCTCGTGCTCGTCGGCGTGCAGGCGATAGCGCTCGTACCAGTCCAGGAACTCGCGGCGCGAGCGCAGCGCGTACTGCAGGGCCATGTGCAGGTCCAGCGCGCAGATCGCCGTGGCGCGGTCGTGCGGGTCCACCGGCGTTTCGCGGTCGAGGTCGAGCACGCGCAGCGCGCCCTCCACGGCGCGCTCGATCTCCGCGTACCGCCCCTGGTGGACCAGCGGAACCATACGCGCCACCTGCGTCACCGCGAACGGCACCTTCGTCTCGTCGACGGCAATGTTTCGCAGCTCCGCCGCCACCGCCAGCGCGCCCTCGAGGTCGCCGGTCATCGCCTGGCAGGCGGCCAGCAGGCCGCTCGTGACGAAGTGCTTGCCCACCACGTCGCGCAGGCCGTCCTTCCCCAGCCCCTCGCCGCGCAGCTTGGCGCCCAGGAGCCGTCCGCCGAGCGTCACCGCCAGCCCCGCCTTGCGCCCGAGCATGCGCGTCAGCGCGCCCAACTTGCCCAGCCCGGCGCGCCCGCGGAAATGGTCGCGCGCGCGCGTCAGGTAGCGCACACCCATCTCCTGGTCGGTGTACAGACCGATGCGCCCCAGCCGCTCCCAAACGGCCACGCGCTCGGGCGCGCCGTCACCCAGCCCCGCCGCGGCATAAGCCTCGTCCGCCTCCCGCAGCGGCTGCACCGCGTCGAGGTAGGCATGCGCCTGGAAGAGCACCTCGCCCGAGGCATGGAGCTGCGGGGCGCCGCGCCGCGGGTCGCCGCCGCGCGCGTAATGTCGCCCCAGCTCCGCGGCGACGTCGAGCACGGTGGCGCCGGCGGAGTCCGTGCCGCCGAGCGCGCGGGCGTCGGCTTCAGCCTGCAGGAGAGAGGCGGCCACACGGTGGCACTCCGCGCGCCGCTCTGCCGGCATCTCCGCATAGAGCGCCTCGCGCACCGGCGCGTGCTGGAAACGGTAGCCGCGCGCCGTGCGCCACAGGATCTGGTGTCGCTCCAGCTCGTCGAGCGCGGCGAAAAGCACGTCCTCGTCGAGCACGCCCGCGAGCGCGCGCACCGCATGCAGGGCGAGCTCGCGATCGACCACCGACAGCGCTTCCGCGATGGCGCGCGCCGGCCCCTGCAGGCGGCGCACTTGCTGGCGGAGCGCGTCGGCCAGGCTGGCGGGCAAGCGGATGGCGGCGGCGTCCTGCGGCAGAAACCAGTGCCCCGCCTGCATGCGCACTGCGCCGCTGTCGATCAAGAAGCGCAGCACCTCGGTGACGAAAAAGGGGTTCCCGCCGGTGGCTTCGAGGAGGCGGTCAACGAAACGCGGCGGCAGCTCCACTTTGCCGAAGAGCGCCCGCAGGAAGTCGCTGAGGCGGGCCTTGTCGAAGCCGGGGAGCGAAAGCAGCTTGGCCTGCCCCGCCGCCAGCGGCGCCAGGGCGGACGAGTCAGGGTGGATCTCGTCGCTGCGGTAAGCGGCAACGAGGAGCATGCGCGTTCCCTCGGTCGCCTCGGCGAGGGAGGCGATGACACGGGCCGAGGCATCGTCGGCGTCTTGGAGGTCGTCGATGGCCAGCACCACCGGCTGGCGCAGCGACACCTGCACGAGGAGCGCGGAGACCGCGGCAGCGACGCGCGCGTGCTCGCGCGCCGGGTCGGGGTGGCGAGGCGCCGGCCCCTTGTACTTGAGCAGCTCGGGCAGGATCTTGCACGCCTGCGGCGCGTGCTCGTAGAGGGCTTCGGGGGCGAGGCCGGCGGCGGCGCGCGGCAGCGCCGCAAGCGCTTCCCGCAGCACGCCGTACGGCCGGCGGCCCTCCGCGCGGCAGCGCCCTTCGAACACCAGCGCGCCGGAGGTCTTGGCCTCCAGGAACAGCTCCTCCAAGAGGCGCGACTTGCCGGCGCCGGCGGGCGCGGCCACGTAGAGCGCGCCGCCGTCCCGCTCACCTTCGTCGCACACCGCGGCCAGCGCGCGCCGCACCTGGCGCATCTCGTGCTCCCGGCCTACGAGGCGCGCCGACACCAGGTAGCTCTGGCGCTCGGCCGCCGGCTGCTCCGGCCGCAGCCCCGCCAGGGCGGAGAGCCGCTCGATGACCGCGTCGGCACCCGGCGGGCGATCGGCGGGATCGAACGCGAGCATCTCGTTCACCAGCTCCTCGAGCGGACGCGGCACCTCCGGGCGCAGCTTGCGCAGCGGCTCCAGCGGTGGCGGCAAGCGGCGCGCCACCAGGTCCTCCAGCGTCAGCTCGCGCCAAGGCCGGCGCCCGCTGAGCACCTCGTAGGCCATCACGCCCACGGAGAAGAGGTCGGCGCGTCCGTCGAGGTACGCCCCGGTGGCCGCTTCGGGGGGCAGGTAGGGCAGCGTCCCCACCACCAGGCGCCGGCTCTCCGCGCCCGGAAGCTGGATGAGGCCGAAGTCCATGAGCTTCACGCGAAAGCGATCGCCGAGCAGCGTCGCATCTTGCTTGGCGCCCGCCGGCGCGCCCACGAGCCGGACGTTGTGCGGCTTCACGTCGCGGTGCACGAACCCACGCGAGTGGATGAACGCCAGCGCGGACAGCGTCTCCAGCAGCGTGCGATAGATCTGCGGCAGCGCCAGACCCTTCAGCTCGGAGAGGTCGAGTCCCTCCACCAGCTCCATCGTGAAATAAGGGTCGTTCTTCTCGTCGACGCCGAAGTCGCGCACCGCGATGGTGTTCGGGTGTCGCAGGCGCGACATCGTGCGGAACTCCTGGCGGAAGCGCAGCAGCCCCTCCTCGCCGGGGTAGGCGTCGCGCTTGAACAGCTTGAGCGCCACCTCCTCGCCGCCGCGCACTCTGTCGCGCGCGCGCAGAACGACCCCCATTCCGCCGGCGCCGATGCGCGCCACGACGTCGTAGCGGCGAACGATGGTTTCCCCCGGCGCGTACACGCCCCGATGGTACCGCCGCCGGGCCCGAAATGGCGGCACAGTGTGCTAGGGTGCGCCGCTTCCAATGCCATTCGCCGACCTCGCATTGATCGAGCCGTTGCTCCGCGCCGTCACGGAGGAGGGCTACACCGTGCCCACGCCGGTGCAGGAGCAGGCCATCCCCCACGTCCTGGCGGGGCGCGACCTGCTGGGCCTGGCGCAGACCGGCACGGGCAAGACCGCCGCGTTCGCGTTGCCCATCCTGCAGCGACTCGCCGCGGGGGCGAAGCCGGCCGGGCGGCGGCCCACGCGCGTGCTCGTCATCACGCCGACGCGCGAGCTGGCCACGCAGATCGGCGACAGCTTCGCCGCCTACGGGCGGCACCTGCCCTTCCGTCACACCGTCATCTTCGGCGGCGTGGGGCAGCGGCCGCAGGAGGACGCGCTCTGGCGCGGCGTCGACGTGCTGGTGGCCACGCCCGGCCGCCTGCTCGATCTGATGTCGCAGCGCCTGGTGCATCTGCAGCATCTGGAGATCTTCGTGCTCGACGAGGCGGACCGCATGCTGGACATGGGGTTCTTGCCCGACGTGCGGCGCATCATCGGCGCGCTGCCCCAGAAGCGTCAGTCGCTGTTCTTCTCGGCGACGATGCCGCCCGAGGCACAGGTGCTCGCCGACCGCATCCTGCGCGACCCGGCGCGCGTGGCGGTCGCGCCGCCCGCCACGACGGTGGAGACGGTCTCGCAGTGGGTCTACTTCGTGGACCGTGCCGACAAGCAGGCGCTGCTGGAGTGGCTTCTCGGCGACCCCGCCATCACGCGCGCCCTGATCTTCACGCGGACCAAGCACGGGGCGAACCGTGTCGCCGGGAAGCTCGACCGGGTCGGCATCGCCGCCGGCGCCATCCACGGAAACAAGTCGCAGGGCGCGCGCGAGAAGGCGCTGGGAGAGTTCAAGCGAGGCGGCTCGCGGGTGCTGGTGGCGACCGACATTGCCGCGCGCGGCCTCGACGTCGACGACATCTCGCACGTCGTGAACTTCGACTTGCCGAACGTGCCGGAGAGCTACGTCCACCGCATCGGACGCACCGCCCGCGCCGGCGCCGCGGGCGCCGCGCTCTCGTTCTGCGACGGCGAGGAGCGCGCCTTCCTGCGCGACATCGAGCGCGAGATCCGCATGCGCATCCCGGTGGTGGAGGAGCACCCGTTCCGCCGCGCCGGCGGCGGGGAACGCCCGCCCGCCGAGCGCCCGCGTGCCGCCGAGCACCACGGTCGCCGCGACTACGAGCGCGGGGGCGGCCGGCGCCGCGGCCGGCGCCGCTAGGCGGCCGCCGTCTCCGACACCGCGGCCGGCTTCAGCTCCGACAGGTCGTCGAAGTGCTCGTACGGGTGCTCCATCCAGGCCGTTAGCACCTTGGACATGATGGCCGCGTGCGTGCCGTCGAGCAGACGGTGGTCGAAGGTGGCGTGCACGCGCATCACCTTGCCGACCTTCACGGCGCCGTTCTCCACCAGCGCGGCCTCTTTCACCGCTCCCACGGCCAGGAGCAGCGGCACGCGGCTATAGGGCACGAGCGGCACGTACGCTTCGTCCAGCCCGAGCGAGCCGATGTTCGTGATCATGACGGACCCGAACGGGTCCTTGGGGATGCCGAGCTTCCGTAGATCCAGGTTCAGCGTGTAGCTGAAGAAGGAGATGAGCCGCAGCGCCAGGTTCAGAAGCATGAACGGGATGGACTTGAACGTGGAGCGGGTCTTCTCCAGGGCCTCGTCCTTCTTGGAGCGGACCTTTTCCACCTGCGCCTGGAACTCGTCGATGATCTCGACGAGCGACTTCTTGTCGGTGTCCATGATGGTGGCGCCGCTGAGGTCGATCTCCTTGGTGTCGTCGTCCTCCATCGCCACCTGGAAGAAGACACCGATGCGCTGCCGCAAGTAGGGGCGGTTGAAGCGCAGGATGGCGTTGGCGTCCGGCATGCGCGCCAACGCCGCCGCGGTGGCCTTGGCCATCAGGTGCGTGACGGTGATTCGCTTGCCGGTGCGCTTGCGGAACTCGTCGATGTAACGCACCGCCTCGTCCATCCGCAGCGTGAGCGAGCCGTACACCGTGGGGTCGTAGGCGTCGCGCCAGGTGCCGATGGCGATGCGGCGGAACGACGAGAGGCTCTCCTTCTTGACCAGCTCGAGGTTCGGCATGCCCCGAGTCTACTGCTCGGAGGGCTTCGCCGCGAAGCGCTGGCGCGCGTACGCGATGATGCCCGGCAAGATCGACAGGAAGATGACGCCGAAAACGATATAGTGAATGTACTTCTCGGCGTTGGGGATGGCCTTGACGATGAAGTAGCCGGTGCAGGTCATGGACACCACCCAGCCGATGCCGCCCACGACGTTGAACGAGGCGAAGCGCGCGTAGGGCATCTGCCCCACCCCCGCCACCACCGGAGCGAACGTGCGCACCAGCGGCATGAAGCGCGCGATGATGATGGTCTTGCCGCCGTGCTTCTCGTAGAAGGCCTTCGTGCGCAACAGATGGGCCTTGCGGAACAGCAGCGAGTCGTCGCGCTTGAACAGGCGCGGCCCGCTCTTTAGCCCGATGTAGTAGCCCGTGGCGTCGCCGGCGATGGCCATCGCGCACAGCAGCAAGTTGAGCCACAGCAGGTTCAGCTCGCCGGCGCCCGCCAGAATTCCGGCCGTGACCAGCAGCGAGTCGCCCGGCAGGAAGAACCCGACGAGCAGACCGGTCTCGGCGAAGACGATCACCGCCAGCGCCGTGTAGCCTCCCCAGCGGATGAGGTCGTTGAGGTTGCTGCTGAGGACGAGCTGGAAGAAGTGGCGGAGAGTCTCCATCGCGGCGCGGACGCTACCACCGGCGCCTGGAGCCCGCCAGCGAAGAGGCCGTGCGTCTTTCCCTAGGTCGGAGGCGACGCCTTCGGCGCGCCCGACGCAGTGGACGTGAAGAAACTGCAGGAGGGAGTTCGATGCGCGGTGCCTCGGAGGCCGTCGAGGAGCTTCGAGCTCCGAGTAGGCTGAGCCGGCACGCGCCTGCGGCGGGAAGCCGGCTCAGTAGGCGTACGGCGCCCCGCGCACGCCAGCGACGACCGGTGCGGTCGTGAGGACGTGCAGCTTGCCGCCCGCGACGATCTCCACGCGCACGGTCCAGGACGTGCCGGACGGCATCGCCGGCAGCTTGCGCAATTCGTAGGACAGGTCGAGGGCGTCGCCCGGGGCCAGGGCGACGGCGGGCGGGTGATGGGGCGTGGTGTGCGCCTTGTGCGCCCATCCCGCGGCGTCCACCACCGTGACGCGCACGACTTTGGCGACCGCCGCCCCGCTGCTGGCGTTCTCCAGGTGCAGACGGACCAAGCCGGCGCCGCTGGTGACGCCGGGCCGGAAGAGCTTCGGTGTACCGCTGTCCCACAGCTCCGCGGCGGCGGCGACGTGCAGGCCGCCCAGGTCGCTGGGTTTCGCCCCCGCCCACGACGCCGTAGAGACCGCCGCCGGCGCTGCGCCGGGCGACGCCGGCGCAACGCCCACGTCCTCCGCGTCGAGCGGCGCGCCCGTCAGCCGCGTCGGTGGGCCCATCTTGTGGGCGTCGCCGTAGCTCGTGGCTCCCGGTCCGAGCGGCGCGGCGAGCCAGAGCGTCATGCCCGCGTGCGAGATGCTCCCCGCCGCGCGAAAGACGGCGCCGCCGTGCCCGTCCGAGGGCAGGCAGCGAACACCCGTGTCGGCGCGCCGCGCCGGAAACAGCGCCAGCGCGCCCGGCGGATCGGCCAGCGCCAAGTATCCGACGCACGCGCCCGGATCGCCGCGCGGGTCCACGATGCCCGCCGTCGCCCCCTCGCCCGGGCCCAGTCCCATCAGCCGCATCGGCTGCACCGCTTCGAAGCGCGTCGCGAGGCCGCCCGTCACCTTCAGGGCGTACTCGCCGGCACGCAGCCCTTCGACGAGGAGCTGCAGGGGCGCGACCGGCGCGCCGGGCACCTCGCCCGCCGAGCACGGGCCGTGGGCCGCTTCGTAGACGACCTCGATCTCGTCGCCCGCGACCGGCGCGGCACGCACCGCGTCGTGGCGCCCGCCACAGGTGCCCGGCGGCGCGCCCTCCACCGTGAGCCAGACCGCCTCGCCCGAGGCCACGCGCACGGCCGGTGCCCCCGCCTGCGCCACCGGCGTCACCGCCACCGCCGCCGCCGCCGCGGCCACCGCCAGCCCAAAGGCCGTGCCCATCACCGCTCGTGCGTCCATGAGCCGCAGCGTAGCGCGCCTCCCCGACCGCGCACGCGGTTCCTGATACACGCGCTTCTTCTTGACAGTCCGGATCGCCGCCCCTAGGGTTGGGCGCCGATCGTGGGACGTCGATCGACATCCAGGAGCAAGATGAAGAAGAGCGCGTCGAAGTCCGCCTCGCAGACGGAGCTTCCGCTCGGGCGCGCCGCGCGCGCGGCCGACAAGAAGTCCCCGGCCAGGGGCAAGCCGAAGCTGAAGCTGGTGAAGCGCCCTGCCGGCGCCGGCGACAAGGAGCCCGCGCCCGCCCTGCCCCTCAAAGTCGCCGCGGCGGGCAGCACCGCCGGGACCACCGCCGCCGCCGAGGCGATCGCATCCGGCGCCATGGCCCTCCCCGAAGCCGCCGGCCCGCGCCGCCGCGCCACCGCCGAGACCCTCGCCACCAAGCAGCGCGAGATCTCCGTCGCCGAGTTCTTCACCAAGAACCGCCACCTTCTCGGGTTCGACAACCCGGCCAAGGCGCTTCTCACGACCGTCAAAGAAGCCGTCGACAACTCGCTCGACGCCTGCGAGGAGGCCGGAATCCTCCCCGAGCTGCTCGTCGAGATCACCGAGATCAACCAGGAGCGCTTCCGCGTGGCCGTTCAGGACAACGGGCCGGGAATCGTCGCCAAGCAGGTGCCGAACATCTTCGGCAAGCTGCTTTACGGCTCGAAGTTCCACCGCCTGCGCCAGTCGCGGGGCCAGCAAGGCATCGGCATCTCCGCCGCCGGCATGTACGGGCTGTTGACTACCGGCAAGCCGGTCGTGATCACGTCGCGCACCGGCAAGGGCCGGCCGGCGCACCACTTCGAGCTGATCATCGACACCAAGAAGAACCGCGCCGAGGTCATCGTCGATACCGAGGTGGAGTGGGAAGGCGTCGACCACGGCACGCGCGTGGAGATCGAGCTCGCCGCCACCTACAAGACGGGGCGGCGCTCGCTCGACGAGTACTTGTCGCAGACGGCCATCGCCAACCCGCACGCGCGCGTCTTCTACCAGCCTCCCAAGGGCCGCCCGCAGCAGATGTTCGAGCGCGCCTCCAGCGAGCTGCCGCCCGAGCCCAAGGAGATCAAGCCGCACCCGCACGGCGTGGAGCTGGGCGCGCTCATCGAGACGCTGAAGTCGACCAAGGCGCGCTGGCTGTCGTCGGCGCTGCAGGAGGAGTTCTCGCGCGTGAGCCTCGCCGTGGCGCAGCAGATCTGCGAAGCGGCCGGGCTCGACCCGCACGAGAAGCCGCAGCGGCTGTCCACTGGCGACGTGGAGAAGCTGCACCGCGCCATCCCCACGGTGAAGATCCTCGCTCCGCCGGCGAGCTGCGTGGTGCCGATCGGCGAGACGCTCGTGCACGCCGGGCTGGCCAAGGAGATCAAGGCCGACTTCGTCGTGTCGTGCACGCGCCCGCCGGCGGTTTACCGGGGCAACCCGTTCGTCATCGAGGTGGGGCTCGCCTACGGCGGCGAGCTGATCCAGGGCGGCGAGGCGGCGGACGACGACGACGGCGCGGCGGCCGGCGGCGACGACGGCGGCGCGGCCGATCAGCCCATCCGCCTCTTGCGCCTCGCCAACCGCGTGCCGCTGCTCTACCAGCAGTCGGCCTGCGCCATCTTCGGCGCCGTCACCGAGACACGGTGGAAGAACTACGGCCTCACGCAGCCGCGCGGCTCGCTGCCGCTCGGGCCGATGGTCTTGATGGTGCACATGGCGAGCGTGTGGGTGCCGTTCACCTCCGAGAGCAAGGAAGCGATCGCGCACTATCCGCAGATCATCAAGGAGGTGAAGCTGGCGCTGGCGGAGTGCGGGCGGCGGCTGGCGACGCACCTGCGCAGCCTGGAGAACCGCCGCCACGAGGCGAAGCGCCGCTCCATCTTCGAGCTGTATTGCGGGGAGCTGGTGGAGTCGCTGCACAGCCTGACGGGCCGGGAAAAGAAGAAGCTCAAGCAGCAGCTCCTCGACCTAGCCAAGAAGCACACCGGCTTCGACGAGGACGAGGACGAAGGCGTCGACGACGCAGTCGCCGCCGCCGACACGGCCGGCCGCGGCGGCGCAGGCGACGACGGCGAGGAGGACTGATGGCGAAGCAGGACGCACGCGCGGAGAAGACGATCCAGAAGCTCCGCGCCATGGGCCTCGAAACGGTGCGCGAGGTGGGGGCCGGCAAGAACCCGTCCATCGAGATCCCGCTGCGCGCGCTCAGCAACGTGAACTTCAACGAGCGCAAGCAGATCATCGAGCTGGGAACGGCCAAACAGGAGCGCTTCCTGTTCAAGGTCGGCATGGCGCGCAAGTTCATGCAGACCTTCCTGGTGGCCAGCGCCTGCAAGGACCTGCTCGAGGCGGGCAAGACCACCAGCATCCGCGACCTCTACTACATCACGAAGCACACGCTGGGGTCGTCGCGCGCCAACACCTTCGAGGAGCAGGACGAATCCGACCCGATCATCGAGGACCTCGAGGTGACGATCGACTCGCTGCGCGAGGAGCTGAACCTCCATGCCTCCAACAAAGGCGCCGCGGTGGGGGACATCACCGTCGTCGACAGCGGCGACACGATCGACCTGCGCCACATGGGGTCGGGCGGCTGGAGCGTTCCCTCCATCTGCGAGCCCAACGTCATCCAGTTCAAGAACAACAAGGCCAAGTACGTTCTGCTCGTTGAGAAGGATGCCGTCTGGCGCCGCCTCAACGAGGACAAGTTCTGGCTGAAGCACCACTGCATCCTGGTGCACGGCGGGGGGATGGTGGCGCGCGGGCTGCGGCGCTTCCTCTACCGGCTGCACAACGAGCTGGAGCTGCCCGTCTACGTCGTCGTCGACAACGACCCCTGGGGGCTCTACATCTATTCGGTGGTGAAGCAGGGGTCCATCAACCTGGCCTACGAGAGCGTACGCATGGCTATCCCCAAGGCGCGCTTTCTGGGGTTGTCGTCGTTCGATCGCGAGCAGTTCGAACTGCCGCCGAACGTGACCATCAAGCTCAACGACCAGGACAAGCGCCGCGCCGAGCAGATGCTGAAGTACCCCTGGTTCGAAAAGAAACAGTGGCAGAAGGAGATCCAGCACCTGCTGAAGTCCGGCGTGAAGCTGGAGCTGGAAGCCCTGTCCGCCAAGGGCATCAGCTTCATCTCGGATCGCTACCTCTCGCAGAAGATCGAGGCGAAGCAGTTCCTGGTTTAGCCCCGTCGCGAGGGGCGTGATAGCCTTGACTCGTGCGGTACTGCCCGTTCTGTTTGGCGGAGTACCCCGCGGGGACGCTCGCCTGCCCGCTCGACAAGGCGACGACCGTCGGGACGCGCGACGAGGCGCAGTCGCGCAGCTTGCTGGGCAAGTCGGTCGGCACGTACCGCGTCACGCGCCCCATCGCCCGCGGCGGCATGGGCGAGGTGTACGAGGCCGAGCACCCGCAGATCGCCCGCCGCGTCGCCGTCAAGGTGCTGAACGCCGAGGCCGTGCAGAACGCGGGCTACGTGCAGCGCTTCTTCACCGAGGCGCGCGCCGTCAACGTCATCCGCCACCGCAACATCATCGAGGTGCTGGACCTTGCCTGCCTGTCGGACGGGCGGCCGTACCTCGTCATGGAGTTCCTGGAGGGCGAGGCCCTGTCGGCGCGGTTGCGCGACGCCGGGCCGCTGCCGCTGGCCGAGATCGGCGCGCTGCTGCTGCCCGTGCTGGACGCACTGCAGGCCGCGCACGAGGTGGGCATCCTGCACCGCGACCTGAAGCCGGACAACGTCTTCCTCGCCCAGCGGCGCGGACAGGTCGAGCCCACGGTGTTGGACTTCGGCATCGCCAAGGTCACGGACGGCAGCGGATCCAACACCACCACCGGCAGCGTGCTGGGGACGCCGCAGTACATGGCCCCGGAGCAAGCGCGCGGTTGGGACATCGACGCGCGCACCGACGTCTACGCCACCGGGGTCATCCTCTACGAGATGTGCTGCGGGCAGCCGCCGTTCTCGGCGCCCTCCTACGCCGAAGTGCTGGTGAAGCACATCATGGAGGAGCCGCCCACGCCGCGCCGCGCGCGCAAGGACCTGCCCGGGGCGGTGGAGGCGGTCATCCTCAAGGCCCTGGCCAAGGACCCCAAGGCGCGCTTCGACAGCGCGCGCGCGATGGGCGAGGCGCTGCGCGCGGCGCTGCTGGCGGCGGGCGTGCCCGGCGAGGAGCTTCCGCAGATGACGCGGCGCAAAGCAGCCGGCGCGCGCCCGGCCGGCGCGACGCCCACCACCCTGCGCGCGGGCCCGGCGGCGCGGGCCGAGGGAAGTGCGGCGACGCCGGCCGGCGCGGCGGGGACGAGCGAAGAGCAAGCGGCCGCAGCGGCCGTGCGCGCGGAGAGGGGCGAGGCGCCCCAGTCCACGGACGCGCTGCGTGCGGCGCTGTCGTCCGAGGAAGCCGCCATCCTCGCCACGATGCGCGCGCCGTCTCAACAGACGATGCAGTCGGCCGCCGCCGAGGTGGTGCCGACGTTGGCGCCGCTGGCGCGCCGCGGGCGGGTGCCGTGGTGGGGCGCCGTGGCGGCCGGCGCGGTGGTCGTCGCCGGGGTCGCCGTCGGTGCGCTGGTGCTGAACGGCGACGGGGGCGGCGGCAAGGACCCGTCCGGCGATGGCGTGCGCAAGTCGGCCGGCAAGGTCGCCCGCGCCGAAGAGACTGGTGCCGCATCCACGACGCCGGCGCCGGACACCGCCGCGCCGCACGGCCCGGTGACGGCGCGCATCGACACGCTCCCGCACGGGGCGCTCATCGTTCGTGTATTGGACGGTACACGGCTCGGCGCGACGCCCGGCTCGGTATCGTTACCCGAGGGCGTCGACGGCGACGTGGAATTCGACCTGGTGAAGGACGGCTTTCTGACCGAGCGCGTGCGCTTCCCGGCCGCCGTCGGCGGCGAGAGCACCGTGAAGCTCAAGCCCGGCAAGGCGCCGCGGCCCCGGGCCGGCAAAGGTGGCAAGGCCGGCAAGGGCGGCCCGAAGGGCGACAAGCTCGATCTCGTGGATTAGTCCCGGCCGCAAACCGCCGTCCGCAGCGGGTTTTTGGACCCGTTCCAGCCCGGGAACAGTCGGGGGGATCTCGGTGTTCAGTGGCCGCGGTAGCGGTCCGGTCCGTGTGTCCGGGTCCGTCACGGCGAAGGGTTCGCTCGCGGCGGGTCCGGCCTTCCATCCCTTCGAAAGGAAAGCAACGATGCAAGTCTTCGGGTTCAAGTGGCTGTCCGCGGGGCTGTTGGTCCTGGGTCTGAGCGCCGCGAGCGCGGCGGCGATGGCCGCGACCGCGCCGGCTGCCCCCGCCGCCGGCAAGGTCGTCTTCAAGAGCGACAAGGTGATCAAGGTCACCAAGGACGGGGGCGGCGTCGAGTTCAAGACCGAGTCCGGAGCGAAGTACGACGTGGAGTTCATGGAGTCGAAGATGGCGAAGGAGTGCGAGGTCAAGGCCGGCTCTGCCGAGGCGTGGACCACCAAGAGCGACAAGGCTTGGACGAAGGTGACGCTGGAGGTGACGGCGGACAGCGCCAGCACGAAGCTCCAGTTCACCACCACGGCCAAGGAAGGCGCTTGCGACGCCTACCAGGTGAAGGCCATCAAGGTGACGAAGAAGTAGCCCGGCTTGCGCGCGCGGCTCCCGCCGCGCCGCCGACGCCCCGCTGGCCTGGCGGGCGCTCTGCTCCGCGCGGTACAATCCGCCTACCGATGCCACGACACTTGCTGGCGGCCGGAAAGGTCGCGGCGGTGCTTCTCGCCGCGGCGGTCCTCGCGGCGGCGCCGGGGTGCAGCCGCATCGACCGCTTCGACGTCCCCGAGGCAGGGCGGCGTGCGGACGCGGCCCCCACGTCCGACGGCGGGTCCAAGCTCGGCTGCAACGGCGACGGCATCTGCGACGACGCCGCCGGCGAGACCTGCTGCAACTGCGTGAACGACTGCGGCTCGTGCGGCTTCTGCGGCGACGCCACCTGCAAGGCCACCGCGCTCTGCGGCACCGGCACCGGTGAGTCGTGCGAGACGTGCGCCACCGACTGTGGGTCGTGCTGCGGGGACGGAACCTGCGACGGCGCCGCCGGCGAGGACTGCGCCGTCTGCCCGACCGACTGCACCACCGGCTGCGTGGTGTGCGGCGACTCCGTCTGCAGCACGCTCGTCACGGCCCCCGACCAGCCCGAGACGTGCGCCAGCTGCGCCGCGGACTGCGGCGGTGCGTGCACGGGCTGCGGCGACGGGACGTGCGGCGCGGGCGAGTCGTGCAGCAACTGCGTGACCGACTGCGGCTCCTGTTGCGGCGACGCCATGTGCCAGCCGGCGCTGGGCGAGAACTGCGTGAACTGCCCGGGCGACTGCGGGGTCTGCGTGGTGTGCGGCGATTCGGTGTGCGCGCCGGGGGAAAGCTGCGGCACCTGCGCGCTCGACTGCGGCTCGTGCTGCGGCAACGCCACGTGCGAGCCGAGCCTGGGCGAGACGTGCGCCACCTGCCCCGCCGACTGCGGCAGCTGCTGCGGCAATGCTTCGTGCGAGGTGGCCATCGGCGAGACCTGCGCGAGCTGCAGCCTCGACTGCGGGTCGTGTTGCGGCAACGGCGCCTGCGACTTCGCCGAGAATTGCGGCACCTGCCCGGCCGACTGCGGCACGTGCTGCGGCAACTCCGCGTGCGACACGACGCAGGGCGAAGACTGCTCCAGCTGCCCGGCCGACTGCGGGCCGTGTTGCGGCAACGGCGCCTGCGCCGGCACCGAGAGCTGCCAGACCTGCCCGGCCGACTGCGGCGCCTGCCCGACCACCTGTCCCAACGGGACGTGCGACCTGGCCGAGAGCTGCAGCATCTGCCCCGTGGATTGCGGCGCTTGCTGCGGAAACGGCGTGTGCGGACCCGGCGAGAGCTGCTCCAGCTGCGCAGCCGACTGCGGGAGCTGCTGCGGCAACGGCGCCTGCGACTTCAGCGAGACGTGCGCCACGTGCCCCGCCGACTGCAACACTTGCGGCACGTGCGGCTGTACCGGCGGGGAGACCTGCGGGAGCTGCCCGTCCGACTGCGGCTCGTGCTGCCCAAACGGCACGTGCGGCCCGGGCGAGACCTGCTCGACCTGCCCGTCCGACTGCGGGTCGTGCTGTCCGAACGGTACGTGCGGCCCCGGCGAGAACTGCTCCAACTGCGCGGCCGACTGCGGAAGCTGCTGCGGCGACGGCGCCTGTGACTTCGGCGAGAACTGCGCCACCTGCGGAGCCGACTGCGGCGGCTGCTGCGGAACAGGCGGTTGCCAGGCCACGCTCGGGGAGAATTGCGCCAACTGCCCCGCCGATTGCGGAAGCTGCTGCGGGACGGGCGGCTGCCAGACCACGCTGGGTGAGAACAGCTGCAACTGCCCGGCCGACTGCGGGTCGTCGTGTGGGAACGGCGCCTGCGACTGCGGTGAGACGTGCGGCTCCTGTCCCGGCGACTGCAACGTGTGTGGAACTTGCGGATGCGCCGGCGGCGAGGACTGCTCCAGCTGTTCCGCCGATTGCGGCGCCTGCTGCGGCAACGGGTCGTGCGGCCCCGGCGAGGACTCCTGCAACTGCCCGGGCGATTGCGGCGGGACCTGCTGCGGGCAATTTGGCTGCCAGCCTGGCGAGAACAACTGCAACTGCTCGACCGACTGCGGCGTGTCCTGCGGCGACGGCTGCTGCACACCCGGCGCCGAGGACGCCTGCAACTGCGCCGCCGACTGCCCGCCGGTGTGCGGCAACGGCAACTGCGATTGCGGCGAAAACGCCGGGAGCTGCCCGTCCGACTGCGGCTGCGGCGCGGCGGGCGCCTGCGGCGGCCTCGCGCCCGGCGGCTGCTACTGCGACTCGGTGTGCAACTGCTACGGCGACTGCTGCGGCGACGCCTGCTCCTCGTGCGGCCAGTGCTCCTGCAGCATGGGCTGCCCGTGCGACGGGGTGTGCGACGGCTGCGAAGACTGCCTCACCTGCGGCGATTGCGGCTTCTGCTAAGCGGCGCCCGGCGCCCCGCGCGTTGACCCCTCCACCGTCCGGCGGTACGCTTTGAGCCTCGGAGCAGCCCGACCGGCGCCGAGCGGAGGCATCCCCGGATGCGCATCTGTCCGAAGTGTGGCTCGCGGTACATGCGCGACGAGGCCTTCTGCAACAACGACGGCGCGCGCACCGACCCGGCCACCGCCGTCATGGACGATCCGTCGCAGCTCTCCGGCGCGACGCTCGGCACCTACGTCATCCAGGAGCTGCTCGGCGTGGGCGGCATGGGCAAGGTGTACAAGGCCGAGCACAGCCTGCTGGGGCGGCCGGTCGCGCTGAAGCTGCTGCACGAGGAGCTCTCGACCCGCTCGGACCTGGTGCAGCGCTTCTTCAACGAGGGGCGCGCCGTCAACCAGATCCGCCACGAGAACATCATCGACGTGACCGACTTCGGCACCACGCCGGACGGGCGCTCCTACTTCGTGATGGAGCTGCTCGACG
>DASYRF010000073.1:0-21688 GCA_036004705.1 Myxococcota bacterium | reverse complement strand
GCCACACCGCGTCGCTCTTTCCGTGGGACCCGGCCCTTGGGGAGCAGGAGCGGCTTTGCGTGGCGGTGCATCCGCAGACCGCCCCGACGCCGCGCCTCACGCTGACCCTTCCCTGCTTCGCCGCCGCCGAGGCGCTCCTCTTCCTCGTCGCCGGCGCCGACAAGGCCGCCGCTCTGGCGCGTACGCTGGCGCCGGCGGACGTCCCCACCGGCGGGCCCCCGTCGCCCGCGCGCGCGGTGCTGGCGCGCGCGCGCAAGGCGACGCTGCTTTGCGACACCGCCGCCGCCGCCCAGCTCCGGAGCCCCGCGTGAACGTGCTCGCCGGCGACGTCGGCGGCACCAACACGCGGCTCGCCCTCTTCGAGGGGCGCGGCGAGAAGCTGCTGGTGCGCAAGGACTACCCTTCGCGCGAGCACGGCGCGCTGGACGAGGTCCTCGCGCGCTTTCGCGAGGACCTGACGGCGGCGGCCGGCGCCGGCAGCGGGCCCGCCTTCGCCTTCACGGCCGCCTGCTTCGGCGTCGCCGGCCCCGTCGTCGAAGGCGTCTGCCGCACGACCAACCTGCCCTGGGTCGTCGACACCGCCGCCCTGCGCGCGGCGCTCGCCTGCCCGCGGGTGCGCGTGGTGAACGACTTCTACGCGGCGGCGCTCGGCGTCACGCGCCTCGACGCCGGCGCCTTCGAGCAGGTCGGCGGCGCGCAGCGGCCCACGGCGGGCGCGCCCATCGCCGTCCTCGGCGCCGGCACGGGGCTCGGCGAGGCGTTCCTGGCGTGGGTCGAGGACGCCGGCGACTCCTACGGCGGCGGCCGCTGGACGGTGATTCCCTCCGAGGGCGGCCACGCCGACTTCGCGCCGCGCGACGAGGAGGAAATCGCGCTGCTGCGCTTCCTGTTGCGGCGGCACGACCACGTGTCGTACGAACGCGTGCTGTCGGGCGCCGGGCTCGTCACGCTCTACGAGTTCTACCGCGACGAGGTGGGCGTGCCCGAGTCGCCGGCGACGCGCGCGGCGCTGGCCGCCGGCGAGGATCCCGCCCGCGTCGTCTCGCGGCTCGGGCTCGCCGGCACCGACCCGGTCTGCGTGCGCGCGCTCGCCCGCTTCTGCAGCGTCTACGGCGCCGAGGCGGGCAACGTCGCCCTCAAGGCCCTGGCTAAGGGCGGCGTGTACCTCGCCGGCGGCATCGCCGCGCGCAACCTGGAGGCGCTGCGTGGCGGCGCCTTCCGCGCCGCGTTCGAAGGCAAGGGCCGCTACCGCGCGCTGTTGGAGTCGATCCCGACGCGCGTCGTCACGGCCGACAACCTGGGGCTGCGCGGCGCAGCCGCCGAGGCCGCGCGCCTGGCGGCCGCCGCCGCCTAGCCGCCGCAAGAGCCAGGACGAAAGGAAGGAGCGGGATGGAGACGGAAAAGCTGCAAGTGGGGCTGGTCGGGCTGGGCGTGATGGGCGAGAACCTCGCCCTCAACGTCGAGGAGAAGGGGTTCAGCGTGGCGGTGCACAACAGGAGCCCCGAGAAGGTGGACGCCTTCCTGGGCGGCGCCGCCGCCGGCAAGAAGGTGCAGGGCTTCAAGGACCCCGCCTCGTTCGCCGCCGCCCTGGAGCGGCCGCGCCGCGTGCTGTTGATGGTACAGGCCGGCACCGCGGTGGACGGCACGCTCGCCGCGCTGGAGCCGCACCTCGAAGCGGGGGACCTCGTCGTCGACGGCGGCAACAGCCTCTTCTCCGACACCGAGCGGCGCGCCGGCGCGCTCGCCGCGCGCGGGCTGCGCTTCTTCGGCATGGGCGTCTCGGGCGGCGAGGAGGGCGCGCGACACGGCCCGTCGCTGATGCCCGGCGGCGACCGCGAAGCCTACGCGCGCCTCGCCCCGGTGCTCGAGCGCATCGCCGCGCAGGTCGCCGACGGCGCGTGCGTCACGCACTGCGGCAAGGGCGGCGCCGGCCATTACGTGAAGATGGTGCACAACGGGATCGAGTACGGCGACATGCAGCTCATCGCCGAGGCGTACGACGCGCTGAAGACGCTCGGCGGGCTCGACAACGACGCCCTCGCCGGCACGTTCGCCGCCTGGAACGAGGGCGACGACCTGGGCTCGTACCTCGTGGAGATCACCGCGCGCATCTTCCGCGTCGAGGATCCCGAGGCCGCCGGCACCGGCGCGCGGCTCGTCGACGCCATCCTCGACACCGCGTCGATGAAAGGCACGGGCAAATGGACGGTGCAGGACGCCGCCGAGCTGGGCATCCCCATCCCCACGAT
Organism: Myxococcota bacterium; assembly: GCA_036004705.1. Classification (GTDB taxonomy): domain Bacteria; phylum Myxococcota_A; class Polyangia; order DASYRF01; family DASYRF01; genus DASYRF01. The sequence goes on along the minus strand of DASYRF010000073.1, from coordinate 19,439 downwards.
CGCGTCGGCCGTCGACGCGCGCCTGCTGTCCGCGCAGAAAGCCACGCGCACCGCCGCCGCGCGCGCGCTCGGCGGCCCCGTGCCGGGCCGCGCCGCCGCCGCCGCCGCGTCGGCACCCGCCGAGGCACCGACCGCGACGCTGGTGGACGACGTGCGCGCTGCGCTCTACTGCGCCAAGGTCTGCAGCTACGCGCAGGGCATGAGCCTGCTGGCCGCGGCCTCCACCGCGCGCGGCTGGGGGATTCCCCTCGCCGAGGTGGCGCGCATCTGGAAGGGCGGCTGCATCATCCGCGCGCGCCTGCTCGGCGACATCCAGGCCGCGTTCGCCCGCGACGGTGCCCTCCCCTCGCTGCTGCTCGACGCGCGGTTCGGCGAGGCTCTCGCCGTGCGCCAGGACGGCTGGCGGCGCCTGGTGGCCGCGGCCGCGCGCGCCGGGCTGTCCATGCCCACCACGACCGCGTCGCTCGGATACTACGACAGCGTGCGCCGCGCCCGCGGGCCCGCGAACCTGACGCAAGCGCAGCGCGACTACTTCGGCGCGCACACGTTCCAGCGCAACGACCGCCCGGGGAGCTTCCATTTCCCCGGCTGGAGTTTGTAGGAGGCGTCAGGGCAGCGTGAGGATGATCGAAGACGCGGCGTCGGTACCGGCGATGCTGGCGGCGATCAAAACGCCCTTCTTCTCGCATTTCAGACGCACGGTGCCCTTCGGCGAGACCTCGTCCCCGGTGATCTTCCAGCCCGCCAGCTTCAGGAGCTTGCGCAGCTCGGCGGCCACCGCGGGGCGGCCGCGCGGCACGTCGTAGACGCGCACCTTTCCGCCCCCACCCGGCACCTCTCCGCCTTCCGTCGCGTCATTGGGCAACGGGAACCCATGTGGCCCCTCCTTGTACGGCGCCTCTTCGGCTGCCGGCCAGGCCCGAACGATGCGCGCGCCCAGCGGCGACGACGGCGCGGGCGCCGCCGCTGCGGCCCCAGCGGGTGCCACTGCCCCAGCCGTCGCGAGCGCGAGGAACCACACCAGCCCCGTTGCCACGCTGCCCACCCGTCGCCCTGGCTTCATCGTGTCCTCCTGTGGCTCGATCATTCCTGCGCCGGGCCCCGCGCCGTGCCTCTGTCTTGGACGGACGGCGCGCGCCGGCAATTCGCTCGCGCCCGGAACCCCGGGCGCTACGCGGGCATGACGGGCGGCTCCCCGCGCGCCCGCCGTTCGTTGGCCGCGCGGATCTCCTCGGTGACGGTGTCGATCCGGCGGAAGGGCTTGGTGAGGTAGCCCCAGGCGCCCGCGCCGATGGCCGCCGCCAGGCTCTCGGTGCTGGGGTAGGCGGTCACGACGATCGCCAGCGACCCGGGGTCCACCACCAGCGCCTCGCGGACGAAGTCGATCCCCGACCCGTCGGGCAGATTCTTGTCCACCAGCAGCAGATGATAGCGCCGCCCCGCGGCCAGCAGCGCGCGCGCCGCCGCCATCGTGGGAGCGACGTCGATGCGCTCCGCCAGTCGGCCGAGGATGCGGACGAGCACTTCGCCCACGACGCTCTCATCCTCGAGCACGAGCACCTGCGCTGCGTCCCACGGCAAGCTCAGAGGCCAACCCCTTTCACAGGACCGGTCCCGAGACTCTCGTCCGCCCAGGCTGGCAAATCAAGCCTTCGCCAAGAGGAAGAGCCCGACCTCCGCCTCGACGCGACGCTCACGGCGTGCGCCGGCGCACCTCGGGCCCGCGCCCGGCGCCCCGCGACCGGAGCCCGTGGCACCTTCCGAGCGAGCGGCGCGCAAAAAAAAGCCGGCGCCGCGAGGACAGGCCCCGCGGCGCCGGTACTGAACCGCGCTACCCTAACGGGCCGCTCGACCCATCAACCGCCGGTCGCGGGCGCCGCGCTGGCGCTACCACCCTCGGCCGTAGCCGGAGCGGTGGTCGCCGGAGCGGTGGTCGCCGGCGGCGGCTCTGCCGTCGTCGGTGCCGTGGTCGCCGGAGCCGAGGAGGTCCCGGGAGCTCCGGTGGTCGAGCCCTCGGGGGGGCACCCCCAAGTCATCAAGGCAACAGCCAGCGCCGCCACCAGCAGCGCCGCACGCACAAACTTCTTCCAGTTGTCTTTCATGGGGCTGAGCCCCCTCCTGTTTGAAAGTTCGGGTGGGGGATATCACGACTCGCAACCACAGTTCAAGTCCCGTCGTCGCTTTTTCGCGCCCCTCAGCGCCGTATTATGAATACAGTATCAATTTCATATACATAGGGTCGACAACGATCGTTCGCCGGCTATGTAGTTTCAGGTACTTGCGCCGTTTGCGGTGGCTGGGCGCGAAAAAATGTTTCGGCCGTTCGACACCACGGACCGAGGTGATCACCCGCGTGTTAGCATGCGACGCGTGAAACCGCGCCTGTCGATGGTCGTGCGAGCCAGCGCCGAGGCGGCGTTCCGCGCCTTCCTGCAGGTCACGCGCGTGCCCGAGTGGCTGCCCATCGTGCGCCGCGTGCAGGTGCTCGCGTGCGACGCCGACGAACGGCCGGAGCGCGTGGCGTTTCGCTCGCAGGTGGGCGGGCAGGAGGTCGGCTTCGAGCTGTGTTACCGCTACGACTCGGTGCGTCGGCGTGTCGAATGGAGCGCGCCCGCGCAGAGCGAGCGTCAGTTCGCCGGCAGCGCCGAGTTCGAGCCACTCGCGGCCGGCACGTGTCTGTTCCACTATGAGATCGAGGAAGCGCAGAGCGCCGCCGTGCCGAATCCCGCCGCCCTTCCTGTCTGGACGGACGAGGCCTGGGTGGCGATGAAGGCCTTCGGTGAATGGCTCGCCCGCGGCTAGAACGGGCCTCGAGACTCCGATGGCCACCGGCCAACAACCGGCCCAAGACGCCGGTGGCCGGCACGGGCGGAGCCGCGGCAGAGCAGAAGGTGGCTTTGCCAGCGTGAGCGGACCACCGTCCTGGGGCCGGTACTAATCGTCGGGGCGAGGCGCGAGCGCGGCGGACGCAACGGCGCGCCCGAGCGCGGCCGCCAATGCCTCACCGCGCGCGGGGGCCGCGGTGACGACCAGCGCGCGCTCCACGCCGGGGAGCGCCAGGGCGCGCCGCACCGCCGCCGCCAACCCGGCCACCTGCGCCGCGCTCAGCGTGTCCGGCACGACCACCAGCGACGAGCGAAGCCGCCCGAGCCGCGCGATCTCGCTCTCGGCGCGCTCCGCCCGCGCTTCGCCGTCGCGGCGCTCGCGCAACCCGACGCCGAATTGCAGGGTGCCTGCGCCGGCGAGGTAGACCCCCAGCCCCGGCATCCCGCCCAGGACCAGGATGAGGAAGCCCAGGCCGCCGCGCGCCGGCGGCGGAACCCACGCCAGCGGCACGGTCCAGCACAAGAACGCCATCACGGCGCAGGCGGCCATGAGCGCCAGCCCGGCCCGCGCCAGACGGCGGCGGCGGCGGTCGACGGCCGACACCAGCGCGCGCCCGGCCTCGGCCTCCACCATCCACCAGCCGGCCGCCACCTCCGGGCGCTCGTCGGCGTCGACGCCTTCCTGCAAGGCCCCCCAGGTGTCCGGGCCGCCGCCCACCTGGGCCACGACCACGGCGCCGACCTCAGGCAATACGCAGCGCCAGGCCCGACCGTCGCCATCCCGCAGCTCGGCGAACGCCTCCATCGCCGTCACTATATCGCGGTCGCGTGGGCCCCACCTGCCCTTTCGCCCGGCGGCGCCGGGCGCTAGAATCGGCGCGAACCACGACATCGCCGGAGGTGCCCCGTGTCCAGGCCCTACATCGTGCGCTCGTTCATCTTCGTGCTGGGAAGTGCGGCGGCCCTGTTCGCCCTATCGAGCTGCGTCCCACGTCCGAATGGCGGCGGCGATGCCGGCGGCGGCCCGGACGGCGGCGGTCTGCCGGCGTGCTCGAACGGCGCCGACGACGACGGCGACGCCCTGACCGACTTCCCCGCGGACCTCGGATGCGTGGACGGCGCCGACGACGAGTCGAACCCGCCGCAGTGCAGCGACGGCATCGACAATGACGTCGACGGGGTCGTCGACTACCCGAGCGACCCCGGCTGCGACAGCGACGTGGACGACGACGAGCGCAACCCGGCCTGCATCGACGGCATCGACAACGACGGGGACGGCGACGTGGACTACCCGGCCGACATCGATTGCAGCGCGCCCTCCGACCCGACCGAGACGCCCGATCCGTTGTGCGACAACGGCCGCGACGACGACGGCGACATGCAGACCGACTTCCCCGCCGACCCCGGCTGCACCGACGCGACCGACAACAGCGAGTCCAACGCGCCCGACTGCCTGGGCAAGGCGGTCGACGAGGTGACCTTCACGGGCTACTCGGCGGGCGTGACGATGGGCGCCTCGGCGGCGGCCGGCACGTGTGGCGGCTCCATGGCGCCGGAGGGCTTCTCCTGGATCAACGTCCCGTCTCTGCTGACGACGCTGTCCATCAACACGTTCGGCACGACCTGGGCCGACGTCGTCTACGTGGAGACGGCGTGCGACGGCACCGGCACGCAGCTCGGCTGCGCCACGTCGACGATGGGCAACCCGGCCCTGCTGGAGCTGTCGAACGTCGCGCCCGGCGGCTACTTCATCGGCGTGGACGGCATGACCGCGGCCGACATGGGGACGTACTACATGCACGTCTTCGGCATCATCGCCGGCGGCCAGCCGTGCACGCCCGGCGACATGGTCTTCCGCTGCGACAGCTCGCTGAACTTCGACTGCGCCGAGCCCATCGCGGGGCTCGGCTACGTCTGCGTGGCCGGGCTGTGCAGCGACGGCTACGACAACGACGGCGACGCCATCACCGACTGGCCGCTCGACCCGGGCTGCGACGACGTGCTCGACAACGACGAGACCGACCCGATGATGACGCCCGAGTGCTACAACGGGCTCGACGACGACGGCGACGCCCTCACCGACTTCCCCGCCGACCCGGGCTGCGAGGACACGGCCGACGATCTGGAGCTGGACCAGTGCGTGCCGGGCCTGCTGGTCAACAACCTCCCGGGATCGGGCAACGCCTTGGGCACGACCGGCGGGACGAGCTTCCTGACGGCCAGCTGCGACACGAGCTTCATGGGCTCGGGGCCGGAGGCGGTGTACCTGCTGACCGTGCCGGCGGTCGCCAACGTCACGGCGTCGACCGCCAACCCGGGCACCAGCTTCAACACCTTCATCTCCATCCGCGACGTGTGTGACGACGCCATGAGCGAGGTGGGCTGCGGCAGCGCCGGGTCGCTGGGCGACACGGCCACCGCGGCGAGCCTGTTGCCGGGCAGCTACTTCATCATCATCGACGGCACCGATCTGGCGTCGGGGGCGTACGAGCTGTCGGTGTCGGGAACGCTGCTCGCCGGGCAGCCGTGCGACCCGTCATGGGCGCGCTTCACTTGCGAGACGACGACCGCGTGCGAGGCCGACGCCGGCTCGCCGACGGGGATGTCGTGCACGCCGGCGGACTGCTCGGACGGCGCCGACAACGACGGCGACGCCATCGCCGACTACCCGGGCGATCCCGGGTGCGACAACCTGAGCGATCCCTCGGAGACGAACCCGGCGATGCTGCCGCAGTGCGCCGACGGCGTGGACAACGACGCCGACTCGTTCATCGACTGGCCCGCCGACACCGGATGCACGGCGGCGTCCGACAACGACGAGACGTGCGCCGTGTTCGACGGCCCCGACGGCTTCGGCTACGTCGGCTGCTCGGAGGTCCCGGCGATGATGCCCTGCGCCGACATCTCCAGCACCGGCACGCTCGTCAGCGGCGTCTCCGACGACAGCGCCACGGTGGTGACGCTGCCGTTCACGTTCGACTTCTACGGCACCGGCTACACGTCGACGAACGTCGTGTCGAACGGGAAGCTCGTCTTCACTTCGGGCTTCGCCTCGGCGGCCTACTTCAACGGTTGCCTCCCCACGACCGCAAGCGAGCCCAATACGCTCTTCGCCTGGTGGGATGATCTCTACCCGGGCAGCATCCACACCGCCACGACCGGCACCGCGCCCAACCGCGTGTTCGAGGTTCAGTGGACGATGCAGCACTTCAGCAGCTCCCCGAGCACCAACGACGTGCGCGCGCTCCTCTACGAGGCGACCGGCGACATCACGGTGTGCTACGTCGACACCGTCTTCAGCACCCTCGACGACAACGGCACCTCGGCCACGAGCGGCATCGAAGGCACGGCTGCCGCCGACTACCTGCAGTATTCCTGCAACACGGGGGTACTGACGGCCGGTCTGGTGCTACGCTACCTCCATCCTTAGAGGAGGACGTTCATGGGCTTTCGCCTGGCGCTTGCGTTCGCGCTGTCGTGTGCCCTCAGCCTTGCCGCCGCCGGCTGCATTCCACGTCCGAACGGCGGGCGCGACGGCGGCAGCGGCCTCGACGGCGGCGGTCTGCCCACGTGCTCCAACGGCACGGACGACGACGGCGACGCGCTGACCGACTTCCCGGCCGACCCGGGCTGCGTGGACGGCGCCGACGAGGACGAATCCAATGCGCCGCGCTGCGGGGACGGCATCGACAACGACGCCGACGGGCTGACCGACTTCCCGGCCGACCCGGGCTGCGACAGCGCGGTGGACGATGACGAGACGAACCCGCAGTGCACCGACGGCATCGACAACGACGGCGACGGCGACGTGGACTACCCGGCCGACATCGACTGCGTCGCGCCGGCGGACCCGAGCGAGTCACCCGACCCGGCGTGCGGCAACGCGCGCGACGACGACGGCGACGGGCTGGTCGATTACCCCGCCGACCCGGGCTGCACCGACGCGGCCGACACCAGCGAATCGAACGCGCCCGCCTGCCTGGGCAAGAGCGTCGGCGAGGTGACCTACACGGGGTACGCCACCGGCACCACGTCGGGCGCGTCCGCCGCCGCCGGCTTCTGCGGCGGCGGGGCGGCGCCTGAAGCGTTCGCCTGGATCGACGTCCCGTCGCAGCTGACGACGCTGTCCATCAACACCTACGGGACGGTCTGGCCGGACGTCCTGTACGTGCAGCGCGCCTGCGGCGACAGCTCCATGGAGCTGGGATGCGCGCCGTCGGCGGGCACGCCGGCGCTGCTGGAGCTGAGCAACGTGGCGCCCGGCGGATATTTCATCGGCGTCGACGGCATGAGCGCCGCCGACATGGGGACGTACTACCTGCACGTCTTCGGCATCATTGCCGGCGGGCAGCCCTGCACGCCGGGCGACACGGTGTTCCGCTGCGACAGCTCGCTGAACTTCGCCTGCGCCGAGCCCATCCCGGGCGGCGGAACGGTGTGCGTGGCGGGGCTCTGCTCGGACGGCTACGACAACGACGGCGACGCCATCACCGACTGGCCGAACGACCCGGGCTGCGACGACGTGCTGGACAACGACGAGACCGACCCGGTGATGACGCCGGAGTGCTACGACGGCGCCGACAACGACGCCGACGCGCTGACGGACTTCCCGGCGGACCCGGGGTGCGAGGACACGGCCGACGACCTCGAGCTCGACCAGTGCCTGCCGGGGCTGTTGGTGAACAACCTGCCGGCGTCCGGGAACGTGTTGGGCACGACCAGCGGCACGAGCTACCTGATGGCGTCGTGCGACACGAGCTTCAGCGGCTCGGGGCCGGAGGCGGCGTGGCTGCTGCAAGTTCCGGCCATCGCCAACGTGACGGCCTCGACCGCCAACCCGGGGACGAGCTTCAACACGACGTTGTCGCTGCGCGACGTGTGCGACGACCCCTCGACCGAGCTGGCCTGCGCCTCGGCGGCGTCGCTGGGACAGACCATCAACGCCACGAGCCTCCTGCCGGGGAGCTACTTCATCCTGGTGGACGGGCGCGACCTGGCGGCGGGGTCGTACGAGCTGTCCGTGACGGGGACCATCCTGGCGGGGCAGCCGTGCGACCCGTCGTGGCTGCGCTTCTCCTGCGAGGCGACCACGGCGTGCGAGGTGAACCCGGCCTCGCCGACGGGGATGTCGTGCACGCTGGCCGACTGCGCCGACGGCGTAGACAACGACGGCGACCTGGTGGCGGACTACCCGGGCGACCCGGGCTGCATGACCCCGTCCGACCCGACAGAGGCGAACCCGTCGCCGCTGCCGCAGTGCGCCGACGGCGCGGACAACGACGCCGACGCGCTGATCGACTGGCCGGCCGACACGGGCTGCACGGCGGCGAGCGACAACGACGAGACCTGCGCGGTGTTCGCCGGCCCCGACAGCTACGGCTACGTCGGGTGCGAGGAGTTCCCGGCGACGACGCCGTGTGAGGACATCTCCGCGAGCGGAACGCTGGTATCGCCGCTCTCGGACGACACGAGCGCCTCGGTGCCGTTGCCGTTCACCTTCAACTTCTACGGGGTGTCCGAGACGACGGCGTCGCTCATCTCCAACGGGAAGATCGGCTTCCCGGGGACGACGACCTACAGCAACACCTGCACCATCGAGACCTACACGATCGCCGCCTGGTGGGACGACCTCTATCCGCCCAGCGGCGGCACGTTGAAGTACCAGACGTTCGGCACCGCGCCGAACCGCCACTTCGTGGTGCAATGGAACCTGCCGCACATCACCGGGACGTGGCCCAACGTCATCGACGTGCGCGCAGTGCTGTACGAAGGAACGAACGACATCCTGGTGTGCTACGTGGACACGAACCTCGGCACCGCCACGCTCGACTTCGGCGCGTCCGCCACCGTGGGCATCGAGGGCGCCAGCGGCGCGGCGTCCTTGAGCTACAGCTGCAACACGCCCAGCCTCTCCGACGGCCTGACTCTCCGCTACCTACACCCGTAGGGGCGGAGGCGACGAGGCCGCTTTGCCGCCGCGCCGACGGGGTCCGGGGGGGAGGCGGAAGAGGCGGCTCCGCCGCCCCGCCGACGGGGTCCGGGGGGGAGGCGGAAGAGGCGGCTCCGCCGCCCCGCCGACGGGGTCCGGGGGTATCGGAGCACGGCGTACTCGCCGCGCGCACGGGCCCCCGGGCTCGATCATCCACGGCGTACGCGCCGCGCGCATGGGCCCCAGGGCTCGATCATCCACGGCGTACGCGCCGCTCGCACGGGCCCCGGGGCCCGATCATCCACGGCGTACGCGCCGCGCGCACGGGCCCCCGGGCTAGACGTCGGGCGTGACGTCGGGCTCGTCGTCGAAGTCGTCGTCGCTGCCGCCGTAGTCGGCGGTGCCGGCCCAGTCGCTGAGGTCGGCGCTCTCCACCGCCAGCAGGTCCGCAGCGCGGTCGCGGCGCACGCCCCAGCTCAGGTCGAGCAGCGACGGCACGCGCAGCAGCCCCTCCACGGGGCCGTAGATGATGACGCCGGATTGGTCCTGCGGAGTGAACAGGCCGTAGCGCGCCGACACGCCACGCGTGTCGAGGTACTGGTTCACCGCCGTCAGGATGGGCACGTCGTCGGTCGTCTCGGCGCGGCGCAGCGTCATCTCGTAGGTCTCGTCGCCCGCCGCGTAACGCAGGCGGATCCGGCCGTCCTCGGTGTCCTCCACCTCGACGTCGCCCGGCTCGAACGCCCCGCGTGACAGCGCGGCGATGCGGCGCAGGTGCTCCACGTAGGCGTCCGGCTCGTCGATCATCTCGTAGTCGAACCAGTAGGCGAGCCCGATCTTGTCGAGCGCCTGCAGGGCCGCCGAGCCCGAGTCCTTTTGCTTCTCCTTCTTGTACATCTTGTCGAACTCGGCCAGCGCCAGGTCGCTGGGAATGAGCGAGAGCGCGCGGAGGCTCTCGCGCAGCGGCACCTCCTCCACCGGGGGCCGCGACGGCTTGCTGCGCCGCCCACCCGACTTCGCCTTTTTCCCGGCCGGAGCGCCGGGGGCGCCCGCCGGCACCGCCTCGGTGGGGACCGTGCCGCCGTTGGGCGGCGCTCCCTTGAGGGCCCCCTTCTTGCCAGGGAGGGCCTTCGCCCCCTTGGGTGTCTTGCCGGCCGTCTGGTCGGCGGCCCCGCCCGACGCCGCCGCGCTCTTCGCCGGAGTCGCCGCCTTCGCTGCCGCGGCTCGGCTCGAGGGCTTGGCCGCCGCCGCGGCTCTGCCCCGCGCCGGCGGCTTGGTCTTCGCCCGCGCCGTCGCCTGCTGCCGCCGCGCCAGCGCCGCCGCCTTGCGCCCTGCCGCCGCCGCCTTGCGCGCCGCCTTCGCCGCCTTGCGCGCCGCCTTGGCCGCCTTGCGCGCCGCCTTGGCGACCTTCTCCACGTGGCGGTCCCTGCCCTTGCGGGCCCGGCGCGCCTGGAGCTTGGCTTTGCCCTTGGCCTTGGCCTTGCTCTTGTTCTTCTTCTTCTTGGCCATTTGCGGCGCTCTTATAGATCAAGCCCGACGGGAGTGGAACCCCTGCCTGCGAAGCGCGTCCATTCAGGCCTGGGTGTCCAGCCGGCTGAGCCGGTTGTCGAGCAAGTACAGCCCCGCCAGCGTGGGCACCGCGCCGGTGTAGCGGACGATGGCGGCGCGAATCTCCTCCAGCCGTCCTTCGAGGTCGGGGTGGACCAGCAGCGTCCCCAGCGCGTGCAGCAGGCGCAGGCGGATGAGCCGCAGCGCGGCGCTGGCGTGCGGGCCGATCGCCTCGGCGGCGTCGATGCGCCCGCTCAGCTCCAGCAGCCCCGAGCGCTCGCCCAGCGAGAAGTAGCGCGTCGCGACGGCATCAGCCGGTTGGCCGAGCGTCGCGCACAACTCGGCGATGTGCAGCGCCTCGGGCAATAGCTGCGCCAGCGCCGCCTGTGACGCGAGGTCCTGGGGCAGGCCGAGCCCGGCAAGGGCGGTGCGGCGCCGCTCCAGCGCGAGAGCCGTGGCGGTCAGGGAGATGGCGTGCGGCAGCGCGTGGAAAACCTCCGTCACGAGCCCGGTCGCCGCCGTCTCCGGCTCGACGCGCCCGGCGACCACCAGGCGCCGCCGTCCGGCCAGCACGAACCCGGCCGCGCTCTCCAGCGCCGCCTCCAGCCCCAGCAGCGCCTCGTAGCGCGCCTCCACCGGCACGCCGGCGGCCCCGTCCAGCGCACCCAGGGCGTCCTTCACCGCGCGCACCGGGCCGAGCTTCCCGGTCGCCAGCCAGGCGGCCGCCACCTCGCTGAAGCTGGCGCCGCTCGAGGTGACGAGCTCGGAGAAGAACGTGCTTCCGGCGGCGTCGACTACCAGGTTGGTCACGACGGTCAGCGCGATGTCGCGTGCCAGCGGGTGGGCGTCCACCGCCGCGCCGAACCGCTCGGTCACGGAGCGCGGGAAATATCCGCGCAGGTAGGGCGTCAGCGCGCCGCCGCTGCGGGCATCGACGCCCAACTGGTTCTCCGCCAGCAAGCGGCCGTTCACCAGCATCTTGGTGTGCGCGCCCAACACCGCGAGCTCGGGCCGGTAGAGCCCCTGCTTGGCGGCGACGCGCTGCTTCAGCGCCGTCGCGTCGGGCAGGCCCAGCCCGCGGCGCTCGCGCCCGGCCCCGCCGCCGGACACCGCGACCGCCGCGCCCACCGCCGCCGCCACCGCCGCTGCCGCCGCCGCCGCTGCCGACGACGACGACGACGACGACGAAGGCGACGACGACGAGGGCGAGGGCAGCGCTCCCGCCGCGCCGCCGCCGCCCCCCGCCCCGGCGCCCACGGCCGCCGCCGCGGCCGCCTCGGCACCCAGCACGAAGCGGATGGCACGATCGAAGCGGTCGAGGTCGCGCCGCGAGCGCCGCTCGTCGAGGGAGATCATCTCGGTGTTGGAACGGTTGTCGTCGAGCACACGCGCGCAGATCTCGCCTTGCAGGTCGGCCAGCAGGCGATCGCGCGCATCGGTGGCCAACACGCCCGACGCGCACAACGGCGCCAGCGCCAGCTTGAGGTTGACCTCGTGGTCGCTGAGGTCGACGCCGCCCGAGTTGTCGACGGCGTCGGTGTTGATGCGCCCGCCGCGGGCGGCGAAGGCGATGCGCGCCGCCTGCGTGAAGCCCAGGTTGCCGCCCTCGCCCACCACCTTGGCGCGCAGCTCCTCCGCGTCGACGCGCACGTCGTCGTTGGCGCGGTCGCCGGCGTCGCGATGGTCCTCGGCCGCCGCCTTGACGTAGGTACCGATGCCGCCGTTCCACAGGAGGTCTACGTCGAGCCGCAGGATGGCGCGCACGACCTCGTGGCCCGGCAGCGCCTCGTCGCGCACCCCCAGCAGCGTGCGCGCCTCCGGCGTGAGCGCGACCGACTTGGCGGTGCGCGCGCCGACGACCGATCCCTTCGACAGCGCCGCGGCCGCGTAGTCCCCCCACGAAGACCCGGCGAGCCCGAAGAGCCGCTCGCGCTGGGCGTAGGAGCGCGCCGGGTCGGGGTCGGGGTCGATGAATACGTGGCGGTGGTCGAACGCGGCGACGAGCCGCATCGTGCGCGAGCGCAGCAGGCCGTTGCCGAACACGTCGCCCGACATGTCGCCGATCCCGGCCACACGGATGGGATCCTTCTCCGGATCCACGCCCATCTCGCCGAAGTGGCGCCGCACCGCTACCCACGCTCCGCGCGCGGTGATCGCCGTGGCTTTGTGGTCGTAGCCGGCGCTGCCGCCGGAGGCGAAGGCGTCTCCCAGCCAGAAGCCACGGCCGAGCGCGATCCGGTTGGCGGTGTCGGAGAGGTGCGCCGTGCCCTTGTCGGCGGCCACCACCAGATACGGGTCGTCACCGTCGTAGCGGTGCACGCGCTCCGGCGGCACGACCTTGCCGCCGGCGTAGTTGTCGGTCACGTCGAGCAACGCCGAGACGAAGCGCTCGTAGGCGCGGTCAGCGGCCGCGCGCCGCTCGCGCGGGTCGGCGGGCAAAGTGCCGCGCAACACGAAGCCACCCTTCGCCCCGACCGGCACGATGAGCACGTTCTTCACCATCTGCGTGCGCATCAGCCCGAGCACCTCCGTGCGAAAGTCGTCGATGCGGTCCGACCAGCGCAGGCCGCCGCGCGCTACCGGCCCGCCGCGGATGTGCACCCCGGAGACGGTGCGGTGGTGCACGTACACCTCGCGGAAGGGGCGCGGAGCGGCCATCTCCTCGATGAGGGCGCAATCCACCTTGATGGCAAGCGCCTGCTCGCCCGGCTCGCGGGCGAAGAAGTTCGTGCGCACGCTCGCGTCCACGAGGTTGAGGATCATGCGCAACAGCTTGTAGGCGCTGGCGTCCTGGATGGCGTCCAGGTGGCGCTGGGCGCCCTTGCGCGACGCCTCCACCGCCTCGGCGCGCGAGGCCGCGTCGCGGTCCGGGTCGAACTTGGCGCGGAACAGGCTGCACAGGTCGTGCACCAGCAGCGCATTCTCCGTCATCACGATCTGGATGCGCTCGGCGCTGAGCGCCGTGCCGAGCTGCCGCACGTAGCCGATGTACGCGCGCAGCAGATCGACCTCCGTCCAGTCCAGGTCCGCGCGCAGTACGAGCGGATTGAGGCGCCCGTCCTCTACGCGCTGCGTGAGCACCGCCATCAGCGCCGCGAGTAGGCGCTCCTTGCGCGCCGCCAGATCCGCCGCCGCGCCCGGCATGCCCGTCACGCCGGTGATGCGGAACGTGTCGACGTCGCGCGCGCGCCGCCCGCGCGGCACTACGCGCGTGGCGAACTGGTCCTGCACCTCCAGCCCGAAGTTGTGCAAGATGGGCAGCACGTGCGACAGCGCCAGCGGCTCGAGCTCGTAGAGGCGCAGCTGACAGGTGCCGCTCTTCTCGTCGTCGGCGTCACGGAAGAGATCGGCGGCGACCGGATTGTGCGTGGTGAGCGACTCCAGCAGCGCGATGTCGGCGAGCACGCGCTCCATGGAGGTCCCGCGCCGGTAGACGCCGGGGAAGGCGTCGGCGTAGCGGTCGCACAGCTCGTTCGCCAGGACAGGCCGGTCGGCCAGCGTGGGGAACGCTTCCAGCGCCGCGCGCAGGCGCTCCGACCAGGGGCGCGCCTGCTGCAGGATCTCCTGGCGCAGCTCCTCGGAGTCGGGGAGCACCAGGCCCGCGGGCCCCGTCAGGTAGTAGTACAGGATTGCGGTGTCGTGCGCGCCGAGGAACAGGCCCGAGTCGGTGTAGCTCGCGCCGAAGCGCGCGGCCAGGCGCTCGCGCAGCTCGCGGCGGAGGTCGTCCGAATAGTTGGCGCGCGGGAGGGCCACGAAGAGGATGGCGTAGCCCTGCTCCTGATCGTGGGCGATGAAGACGTCGGTCGTGTGGGCGGCGTCGGCGGCGAGGACGCGCTCCACCATGGCGGCGATCTCGGTGTACTCCGCCATGAAGAGGTACTCGATCGGCAGCGAGTTGAAAGCGTTGCGCAGCGACCGGTGCTTGAAGGAGCCCTGCACGGCGCCGGCGTCGCGCACCAGGCGCTCCAGCACGGCGGCGAGCATCGGGATCGTCCCGGCGGGCGCGGCGGTGGCGCGGAACGTGAAGAGCCCGGTGAGCACGACGATGCCACCAGCGAGGCCGTCGCTGCCGTCGAACCAGCGCACGATCACGCGCGTCATCTTGCCGGCGCGGTGGACAACGGACTCCTCGGCGGTGCGGCGCACACGGACGAAGGGCGCCGCCGCCGGGGCCTTGGCCAGCGCCTCGTCGAGCGCGTCGGGCGGGCGCGCCCCTTCGAGGTCGGGGCTCAACAGCCCGATGCCGGCGGGCGCGGCCGCGCCGTTGCCGGCGGCGTCGAACGGCGCCGGCGGCTCGACGCCCGGGGTGGGTCCGGGGAGGTAGCGCGCCCCCATGAACACGAAGTGCTCGTCGAGCAGCCACGCCAACAGGCGGCGCCCTTCGCGCAGCGCCGCCTGCTCGGCCGGGCGGTGGGCCAGCACCGCCTCGAAGCGCGCGCGGCACGCCTCGACGAGCGCCGTCATCTGTTTGAAGTCGCGCACGACGGCGCGGGCGCGGGTGAGGCGGGCGCGCAGGTTCTCGCCCAGTCCTTCGACGGTCCTGCCGGCGCGGCGGACCTCGACGTGCACGATGGACTCCGGGTGCGAGCCCGGCCCGCCGATGCCGGCGATGCCGCCCGACCGCGCGTCGCGGGCGATGGGCAAGATGGCGTGGAACTGGCGGCGCAGGTCGAGCGCCTCGCTCTGCAGCAGCAGGAGCACGGTGTCGAAGATGAACGGCCCGTCCGGCATGTTGCTCTGGACGAAGCCCAGCTCTGCGTCGCCGCCGTCGGCGGCGCGCGTCAGAATCTCCTCCGGCGCGCGCCGGTCGACGAAGGCGTACAGGTCTTCGAGCAGCGGCAGCAGCGTGGCGGGCTCGCGGTCCTGCAGGAAGGCCAGGTCGAACGCCGGGGTGAGCCCCCGCACGAAGTCGGCGAAGAGGTCCGGGTCGGCTTCGCGCGGCGTGTAGTCGTTGAGCGCCTCTTCGAGGCGGGCGACGCGTTCCCCCAGTCTCGCGCGCTTGACGCTCTGATCCTGCATCGCGAGGCTGTCGGCCATGGCGCCCGTTTATACACGACAGGCCGCGCCGCGCGAGAGATTCGCCGGTGCGCCGTGACGCGCTGCGCCATCGCCGCGCCCTCCGTTTCGACGCGTGCGACGACACCCACGCGCGGCGGCGGCGCCGCGGCGCTACTTCCGGCGCGCGGCGCCGTCTGCGCTGCGGCGGCGACCGGCGTTTCGGTTCCAGCAGCGCATTCTCTTCTCGACGCGTCGAGCGGACTCGGCCCTTAGTACGGGGGGTAGGCCGGCGAGGTCAGCTCGAGCTCGACGCGGTTGGACGCGACGCTGCCGGTCCATCGGCCGGGGGCCGTCTTGGACGGAGGCGACGCGGTGAAGCGCGCGCGCACGAGCAAGCCGTCCGTGCTGCAGGAAGCCATGCGTAGCACGCGCCGTGTTGCGCCGGCGGCGGACGCCGCTCACGGGAAGACGCCGTCGGCGAGCCAGAGGTCGCCGTCCCAGAGGATGATGGACGCGACGTAGCCGTCGCCGTCGGGGGCGTAGTCGAGGGCGTCGATGCCTTCGACGGTGGCGCGCCAGCGGACCTCCGGCTTGCCGCCGCTGACGGGGACCTCCACGACCTCGGTGTGCTTGCGGCTCAGGAGCAGACGCTTGCCGTCGGGCGAGAAGCGCGGGGAACGGTAGACGGCGGGGCCGAGATCCGCGCGGAAGGGACGGTGGAACGACCCAGCGGCGTCGGTCGCCATCACCGTCTCGCCGCGCGGCGTGCTGGAGATGTAGACGACCAGGTCGGCGACGGGCGAGGCGGCCGGCGAGGTGGCGTCGGTGGTGGTGATCTGCACGGCGTCGCCGCCGGCCGCGGGGACCGCGAACAGGCGCGAGCCGCCGGGCGTGGCGCGAACGAAGAAGACGTACGCGGCGTCGTGGCTGAACTGCGGGTCGGCGTCGGTGGCGTCGGTGGTGAGGCGGCGCGGCGTGGCGCCGCCGCCCGCCAGCGGCGCGACGAACAGGCCGCCGGCGGCGTCGTCGTGGAAGGCGACGAGCTTGCCGTCGGGGGACACGGCGCCGCGGCGGCTGCTGCGCTCGGCCAGGACGGCGGACGCGCCGGAGGCAAGGTCGTACACGAGGAGCTGGTCGTGGCCGGAACGATCCGAGGTGTAGACGAAGCGGCGAGCGTCGGCACGGATGGGGGCGCGGTCGCGCCACTCGCTGCGCGAGGTGATGTCGGCGGGGGCGGCGCCGGGGCGCAGGCGGACCAGATACTGGTACTCCAGGCACGTCGAGTAGACCATGCGCGTGCGATCCGGCGAGACCGCCAAGCCGCTCGACGCGAGCACGCCGTTGGCGGCCAGGCGCGCTTCGCCGGCCGGGGGGCGCCAGACGAGCTCGCGGCCGGTCGGCGCGGGACGGACGTAGTAGACGCCGGCGCCGGCGCCGTCGCGCGCGATGAACTGCGCGAGCGGCGAGAGCCGCTCCTCGACCGTGCGCACGGCGTGATCCGGAGCCACGGCGCCGAGGCCGAACCAGTTCCAATCGCTGGCGTGCTGCCAGACGACGAACAGCGTGCCGTCGCGGAGCGTCGCCAAATAGGCGGGAGACAGGCCGGTCGGCAGCGTGAGGAGTGGCGAGGGCCGCGGCCCTTCCTCGGTGAGCTCCCAGCGGCGGATCTCGCCGGTGTCGGCGCCGATGAGGAGGGCGCCGTCGTCCGTCCAGACGGGGCACGAGGCATAGGGGCCGCCGAGCGTCATCGAGCCCAGCTTTTCCGACGCCGCGCCAGTTCCAGTTCCGGTTCCAGTTCCGGCTCCGGTTCCGGTTCCGGTTCCGGTCCCGGTTCGGGTTCCGGTTCCGGTTCCGGCTCCAGTTCCGGTTCCGGTTCCGGTTCCGGCTGCGGACCCGGAGGCGCCCGAGGCGCCTGCGGTCGACATCGACGCGGCGGACGCGGGTCGGACCGAGCGCGGCGCCGACGCCGACGCCGACGCCGACGCCGGCGCGGACGTGGCCGCGGCGCTCGCTGCGCTTGCGGTCGGCCCCGGCGCCACGATCAGCTCCATGATCCGGAGCTCGTCGCCGCTGTCCTTCAAGTGCAGATAGGCCACGCGCTTCCCGTCCGGCGAAACCGCGCCGCAGTAGTCCCACCCAGGCTCGGACGTCAGCGCGCGGCGCGCGCCCGAGTCGAGGTCCAGCGCGAGCATCTCGTAGTCGCTGCCGACGAGACCGTCGTACACGACGGTGCGCGCGTCGGGCGTGAACGTCGGCTGCTCCTCGCAGCCGGCCTCGAACGTGATGCGCCGCGTGGCGCTCACGCTCGCCGCGGGCGCCGCGATGGCGGGGATGCCGGCGTTGGCGACGGTGCCGGACACAAGCGGTGCGCCGCCCGGGGGTGCGCCCGTCGCGTCGCCGGTCCCGCCCGCTCCCGACGGGCCTCCGGCGAGTTTGGCCACGAGGAGGGCGCCGCCCAGGAGCGCCGCGGCGGCGCCGCCGAGCGCGGCGTAGCGCCGCCCCCGCGGTGGCCGATTCAGCCCCGCCATGGCCGCACGCGCCGCCGCGGCGAAGGCCTCCATGTCGTGGAACCGCGCCTCCGGGTCGGGGGCGAGCGCGCGCATGACGAGGGCGTCCAGCGCAACGGAGAGGCGTCGCTCCGGCGCGGCGCGTGACGGCGGGTCGCACACCGCCGCGCGCACGGCCTCGAGCGTCTGCGGCACGGTGGCACGATCGAACGGGCGCATGCCGGTCAGCAGCTCGTACAGGACGACGCCCAGCGAGAAGACCTCGCTGCGCGCGGTGGGGTGCTCGCCGCGCGCCTGCTCCGGAGCCATGTAGGCGGGCGTCCCCATGAGCTGACCGGCGACGGTGAGGTTGGACGCCTGGCTCGGCTGCGTGCCCGAGCCCGACAGCGCTTCGGGCGCGGAGCGCAACGCCGCCACGTGCGGCGGCGACGAGGCCGGGCCGGAGGCGGCGGCGCCGGCGGCCGGCGCGAAGGGATCGTAGAAAACGCCGGGGACCGCGGTGTCGTCGAGGCCCGGCGAAGCGACCGCGCCGGCCGCATCGCCTGTGCCCGGCGCGGGCGCGGACGCCGGCGCCCCTGCGCCGTGCGCCACCGTGTCGGCGACAGGATCGGTGTCGAGCGGTCGCGGCACGGCGGTCGCCGCGCTGACGAACGTCTCTAGGCTGTGGTGCGCCGCGCTGTCGGGCGAAGCCTCGGGGAACGGCAGGTCCGGCACCGTCAGCTTCGCGAGACCGAAGTCCAGCACCTTCACGCGCCCGTCGCGGGTGCGCATGAGGTTGTCGCTCTTGACGTCGCGGTGGAGGATGCCGCGCGCGTGCGCGGTGCCGAGCGCGTCGGCGGCGTCCGCACACAGCCGCAACGCCTCCCGTGCGGTCGGCGGCGGGCCGCCGCCGCGCCCGTGCGCGAGGTCGGACAGGCGCACGCCGTCCACCAGCTCCATCACGATGAAGAGCCGCCCCTTGAAGTTGCCGATGTCGTGAACCGTGACGATGCCCGGGTGGTTCAGCCCGCCAGCGGCGCGGGCCTCGCGCATGAAGCGCTCCTGGCGGTCGGCGCTGGCGGCCACGGCCTCGGGGAGGATCTTGACGGCGACCTCGCGTCCGAGCCGCTCGTCGACGGCGCGGTACACCTCGCCCATGGCGCCACGCCCGATGCGACCGAGCAGACGGTAGAACGACAGCCGCGCCGTGGGGTCCGCCAAGGTGCGTGGATTCTAGCCGCAACGGGCTGCGTCCGTCCCACCTCCGCGCAGACTCCGTCTCGGCCGCGCCTCCGCCTGCGGCTCCCGTTCCGGTCCGGCTCCGGCTGGAGCGACGACAATCAGCGCAGCTTCGGCAGAAAGATCTTCTTGGTGAACTCGAGCGCCATGCCGTCGCCGGGAGCGGGGAGGCGTGCGGCGGCCACGAGGTCGCGCACACAGGCGGCCGCGCCCGGCGCGCCTCCCACCACCTCCGCCTCGAGCTCGAACGCAACGCCGTCACGGCCGACCCAGCCGCGCAGGCTCACCTCGGAAGCGAGCCGAGCGCGGCACGGGCTCGTATCGAGACGGTCCAGCGCGTCGATCAGGGCCGCAGCGTCGATCGCGCGCGCCGCGTCGCGGGCACCGGCGTCATTCGCGCCCGAACGCGGCGCC
>DASYRF010000072.1:0-5111 GCA_036004705.1 Myxococcota bacterium | reverse complement strand
GTCCCCGACGGGGGCGACAACTGCCCCACGATCAGCAACGCCGGGCAGACAGACACCGACAGCGACGGCGACGGCGACGCCTGCGACGGCGACGACGACGGCGACGGGGTGGCTGACGGGATGGACAACTGCCCGCTGGTGGCGAACACCGCACAGACCGACACCGACATGGACGGCATCGGCGACGCCTGCGAGGGCGGCGCCGGCACCGATGCCGGCGGGGCAGGCGCGGACGCCGGGAGCGACGGTGGCGGCCCGGCGCCTGACTCCGGAACCGGCGGTGGCCGGGGCGGCTGCCATTGCCACGTCGCCGCGGGCGGCACGGCGTCCAGTCCCGCCGGCGCCGCCGGTCTCTTGGTCCTCGCCGGCACCGCGGTGCTGGCGCTCCGGCGTCGCCGCGCCGCCCATCGCTGAGTCGAGCCGAGCAACACGCGGCGGCGCTTCGGCTTCGGGATCGACGCCCATCCGCTTTTGCACGCCGAAGAGTCGAGGTACCCGTCGGGCGAGGCGCGCTCTTGCGCGCCGGGGGCGCAACCCTTAGATTGCGCGCGATGCCGACGTCTGCGCCCTCCGGAATCGCCATGCACGGCACGACCATCGTCGCCGTCCGGCGGGGCGCGGAGGTGGTGATCGCCGGGGACGGGCAGGTGACCATCGGCGATCGCGTCGTCAAGCACGGGGCGCGCAAGCTACGCCGCATGCACGAGGACAAGGTCGTTGCCGGGTTCGCCGGATCCACCGCCGACGCGCTCACGCTCTTCGACAAGTTCGAGGGGAAGCTGAAGGAGTTCCAGGGCGAGCTGCCGCGCGCCGCGGTGGAGCTGGCCAAGGACTGGCGCACCGACCGCGTGCTGCGGCGGCTGGAGGCGATGCTGCTGGTCGCCGACCGCAGCGTGACGCTCCTGCTCACCGGCAACGGTGACGTGCTGCAGCCGGACGAAGGCGCGGTGGGGATTGGCTCGGGCGGGGGCTACGCGCAGGCTGCCGCCGAGGCCCTGCTGGAGAAGACGAGTCTGCCGGTTCGCGAGATCGCCGAGACGGCGATGCGCGCCGCGGCGCGCCTGTGCGTGTATACCAACGAACGCTTCGTCTTCGAGGAGCTGAAGTGAGCGACGCCCCCACACGTACGCCGAGCGAGCCGGGCGAGCCGCGGGCCGCCGCGCCGGCCGCCCCCAGCGGCGGAACCGCCGGCAGCGCTGCACCGCCCCTCACGCCCCGCGAGATCGTGTCGGAGCTTGATCGCTACATCGTCGGCCAGGCGAAGGCCAAGCGCGCCGTCGCGATCGCCCTGCGCAACCGCTGGCGCCGCCAGCAGGCGCCAGCAGACCTGCGCGAAGACATCTACCCGAAGAACATCATTCTCATCGGGCCGACGGGCGTGGGCAAGACGGAGATCGCCCGCCGTCTGGCCAAGCTGGCGCAGGCGCCGTTCATCAAGGTCGAGGCGTCGAAGTTCACCGAGGTGGGCTACGTGGGCCGCGACGTCGAATCGATGGTGCGCGACCTGGCCGAGGTGGCGGTGCGTATGGTGCGCGCCGAAGAGGAGGCCAACGTCGAGGCGCGCGCCGAGCACAACGCCGAGGAGCGGCTGCTCGACGTGCTCCTGCCGCCGGCGCGCCCGGCGGCCGCCGCCGCGCGGGGCGCCGAAGCCAGCGCCTCCGGAGCCGGCGGGGGTGGGGCGGGCGCCGACGACGCGGGGCTCGGCGCCCCCAGCGCCGCCGACTCGGAGCGCGCCACGCGCGAGAAGCTGCGCCGGCTGCTGCGCGAAGGGCGGCTCGATGAGCGCGTCGTCGAGATCGACGCGCCCGACAACAGCGTTCCCCATGTCGAGATCATCTCCAACCAGGGGATCGAGGACATGGGCATCAACATGCGCGACATGTTCGGCAACCTCTTCCCCAAGAAGACAAAGCGCCGGCGGGTGACCGTCCCCGAGGCGCTCACGCTGCTGCAGGGCGAAGAGGCCGCCAAGCTGATCGACATGGACAAGGTGCAAAAGGCGGCGGTCGAGCGCGCCGAGCAGAGCGGCATCGTCTTCCTGGACGAGCTGGACAAGGTCGCCGGGCGTGAGAGCGGGCACCACGGTCCCGACGTCTCGCGCGAGGGTGTGCAGCGCGACCTCCTGCCGATTGTAGAAGGGTCGACGGTGACGACCAAGTACGGCCCGGTGCGTACCGACCACGTGCTCTTCATCGCCGCCGGCGCGTTCCACGTCGCCAAGGTCAGCGACCTCATCCCCGAGCTGCAGGGGCGCTTTCCCATCCGCGTCGAGCTGGAGAAGCTCGGCCGCGACGACTTCGTGCGCATACTGAGCGAGCCGCGCAACGCCCTGACCAAGCAGTACGTCGAGCTGCTGCGCCCGGAAGGCGTGACGCTGGAGTTCGGCGCCGACGCCATCGAGCGCATCGCCGAGATCGCCGCGCGCGCCAACCAGAAGATGGAGAACATCGGGGCGCGCCGGCTGCACACCGTGATGGAGAAGTTGCTCGAGGACATCAGCTTCCACGCCCCCGAGCGGCGGGGCACGGCCTATCGCATCGACGCCGCCTACGTCGACGCCCAGCTCCAGGACGTGCTCAGCGACGAGGACCTCGCGAAGTACATCCTCTAGGCCTGGAGCGGACATGGCGCCGATCCCCCCCAAGCGAGACCTGTGCACGCTGTTCGACCTCGTCCCCGCGGAGCTATGGCGGCTCGTGGAGGACGGGCGCCGTTTCAAGCGCGAGCGCGGCTTCCCTCACACCGACAAGCCGCTCGCCGGCAAGACGCTGGCGATGGTGTTCGAGAAGGCGTCGACGCGCACGCGCGTCAGCTTCGAGGTGGCGGCTTTCGAGCTGGGCGGCCACGCCCTGAACCTGACGTCGCAGGGAAGCCAGCTGGCGCGCGGCGAGCCGGTGCGCGACACCGCGCGCGTCCTCAGCGGCTACTGCCACGGCATCATGGTGCGGACGTTCGGCCAGGATCGCGTGGAGGAGATGGCGGCGCACGCGCGCGTCCCCGTCATCAACGGACTGAGCGACAAGTTCCACCCCTGCCAGATACTGGCGGACTTGATGACCGCGGCCGACCGTTTCGGCGTGAAGGAGCCGGCGGCGATGCGCGGCTTGAAAGTGGCGTGGATCGGCGACGGCAACAACGTGGCCCATTCCTGGATCGCGGCGAGCGCGTTGCTCGGCATGGAGATCGCACTGGCGTGCCCCGCCGGGCACCTGCCCGCCGAGGACGTGCTGGCACGGGCGCGCGCCCTGGCGCACGGCGGGCGGGTCACCGTGACGGCCGATCCCGCCGAGGCCGCACGGGGCGCCGCCGTGGTCAACACCGACGTATGGGCGTCCATGGGGCAGGAGGACGAGGCGGAGGCGAGGGCGCGCGTGTTCGCTCCCTACCAGGTGAACGAGGCGCTCGTGCGCCTGGCCCGCCCGGACGCGGTGGTGCTGCATTGTCTGCCCGCGCATCGAGGCGAGGAGATCACCGACGCCGTCATGGAGGGCCCGCGCAGCGCCGTGTGGGAGCAGGCGGAGAACCGCCTGCACGTCCAGAAGGCCGTGCTCGCCTGGCTGATGGGCGCGCCGCACGCCTAGACACTGCCCAAGGCGGAGGCGCTCGCCTCTCGCCCGGGGGCTCGCCCTGTTTGGGTAGGGCGGGGGCTGGCGCTCGGCGCGCAGGTGCTAGCCACGCAGCCGTGAAGGTCGAGCGCTACGAGGACGTGGGGGCGTTCGCCGCGCGAACGCGGCCGTTCCTGCTCCAGGCCGAGGCGGAGAACAATCTCATGCTCGGTCGATTGGCTATCGACCGGTCTGCGACTTCCACGAGCTCGATTTCTCCGTCTCGTAGCGGCTGGCCGGCTCCGTGCAGACGGCGTGGCGGACCCGGACGCCGGCGTCTCGCTTCGGTTCTCCCCGGGACCGGGTCGGGTTAAGCTGAGGCGTGGCCGTGGATCCGTTGCGCCGGGAGCTGGTCCCGCACGCACGTCCAGACGTCGACTGGAAGGCGATGCGCCTCGACGCCGTCGAGGGCTTCATCCTGTCGCGGGTGGACGGAGTGGCGAGCGTCGGCGAGATCTGCCTCGGCTCGGGGCTGGGCGAGGAACGCACGCTCGCCATCCTCGAGGCGCTGGCGCAGCGGAAGCTCATCGACCTGTCCGAGCCCGGCACGCCGAGCCCGCCGGCAAGGCCCGCGCCGCCGCCGGGCGGCGTGCCACGCACGCTCACGCCACCCATGGGCATGCCGCGGAGCGCCATGCCCGGCGGCGTCCGCTCGACGTCGCAAGGTGTTCCCCGCCCGTCCGCTGCGCCGCCCGGCGTTCCGCGGTCCGGGTCGCCGGCTTCAACTTCCGGGCCGCCGTCCCCCACGCCGTCCCCGCTGCCGGAGCGCCAGCGCTCGGCGACGGGAGGCTTCCCGCGCGTCACCGAAACGGTGCGCCAGCCCCCCGGTGGTACGCCGACGCCGCCGCCCGCGCCGCCGACGAGAGCGCCCGCGCCTGGCGCGGTCGCACCCTCGCCGAGGCCGCCCGGACCTGCGGCGGCCGCGTCGGAGGCGGGGCGCCCGCCATCCCCGTCGGCGAGGCCCGCCGCCGCGACCGGCGGCGTCGAGGACCTGCTGCGCACGTTCCTCGACATGCCCGAGGCCCCCGCCGTCGATGCGCTCACGCCGGGCGCGCACGAGGGCTCCGGCGTCGATTTCGTCACGCACCTCGGCGTGAACCTGCCGCGCGCCGAGCTGGAGGAGAAGGTCGACCTCCCCGACGACCAGCGTCGCCGCATCCTCGCGACCTACTACCGGCTGAACACGGTCGACTACTACGAATTCTTCGGCGTGGAGCCGGCGGCCCCCGACGACGTCATCAAGAAGCGCTTCCGCGAGACGTTCCGCCAGTTCAACCCCGACCAGTTCTTCCGCCGCAACATCGGCTCCTACAAGGCGAAGATCGAGGCGATCGCGCGCTTCGCCAAGCGCGCCTACGACGTGCTGAGCGACCCGCAGGCGCGGCGGGACTACGATGCATTGCACGGTCGCACCAGCGAGGTGACGGGCTCGAAGCCCGGGCGCCTGGTCGCCGTGGAGGAGAGCCGCGTGGGCCAGAACGATCCCACGCCCACCACCCCGTCTGC
>DASYRF010000071.1:0-15357 GCA_036004705.1 Myxococcota bacterium | reverse complement strand
CGCGCGCCAAAGCCGGCGCCCCCGCCCGAGGGCGCGCCCCCGACCGCAGCGCCGCGCCGCGGCGCCCGCGCGCGCGAGCAAGCGCCCGTCCCCGCGTACCGCCCGGACCCACCAACGAGACCAGCCGGCGCCTCCTCGACGCCGCGCTCGCGCTCTTTCGCCGCCGCGGCTTTGACCGCACCACGATGCGCGACGTCGCCACCCGCG
Organism: Myxococcota bacterium; assembly: GCA_036004705.1. Taxonomy (GTDB): domain Bacteria; phylum Myxococcota_A; class Polyangia; order DASYRF01; family DASYRF01; genus DASYRF01. Next base: position 15,150 of record DASYRF010000071.1, on the reverse strand, counting down.
CCGGCCTGGCGCTCGGCGCCGCCTACTATTACTTCCCGTCGAAGGAGGCGATGCTCCTCGCCTTCTACGACCGCCGCCGCGCCCAGCACGAGGAGCGCGCCCGCACCGCGCTGGCCGCCGCCACCGGGTTGCGCGCCCGCCTGGGCGCGGTCGTCCACACCGGCCTGGACGTCACCCAGCCCGACCGAAAGCTCCTGGCGGCGCTGGCGCGCAGCCTCGGCGACCCAACCGATCCGCTGTCCGTGTTCGGCGGCCGCACGCGCGCCATCCGCGCACGCAGCATCGCCCTGTTCGCCGAGGCGCTCGCGCCCGAGCCCTACGCGGACGACCTGCGCGCGCTGCTCGCCGCCGCGTTCTGGCTCTTCTACCTCGGCATCGTCCTCTACTTCGTCCACGACCGCTCGCCAGGCCAGCAGCGCACCCGCCAGCTGGTGGACGGCGCGCTGGATCTGCTCGTCGGCCTCGTGACGCTCGCCGCCATGCCCGGCATGGAAGCCATGCGCGGCCAGGTCGTGCAGCTCGTAGCGGAGGCCGGGCTGCTGCCCGATCAGGGCGCCGCCGTGCTCGGCGACTTCGCGGCCGTGGCCGGCGAGGCGCCGGTCGCCGTGCCCGCCCCTGACCCCGCCGGCGGCGCGCCGCCGCCCGCGGCGTCGTCCGCGCCGGAGGAAAACAGGAAGGGGTAGTGCACCACCACGCTCCCACCCTCCGGCGGCGCCGGCAGCTCCAGCGCGTACATCGTTTCGCGCACGCACTCGCGCAGCCCCGCGTCGTCGATGGTGCTCTCGTCGAGGATCTTGCTGCTCTCGATCATGCCGCCCGCGCCGGGCTCACCGCTGATGAGGAACTCGACCACCAGCTTGCCGTTTAGCCCCGGCGCCGTGCGGACCGCGTCCTCGTAGCAGTCGCGCAGCATCGGCTTCAGCTCGGCCACGCGGCTTCTGATGTAGTCCTTGTCGAGCTCCGTGCCGGTCGGCGTCCCAGTCGGCCCGCCGCGCAGCCGCAGCGTGCGGGCCCCCTCGATGAGCGCCGCCAGCTTGCTGCGCTCCTCCTTCGTCAGCTTGCGCGTGCCCCCCGATCCGGGCGGCCCGCCCGTTGCTCCCGCGCCGCGCGCGCCCGGCGTCGCGCCGCCGCTTCCCGGCCCAGCCACCGCCGCCCCGGGGCCGGGGGCCGCACCGCCCGCCGCTGCCGAGGCCGCGCCGCCCGTCAGGCCCGCGGTGGCAGGCGCCGCGGCGCGCCGGCCGGGGCCCCAGACGAAGTAGAGCATGGCGAGCCCCGCCGCCACCGCGGCGAGCGTGCCCAGCCGTGCGTACAGTGTTCCGGGCGACGAAGGCGTGCGGGCGAAAGGGTTCTTGTCGTTCACGGCTCTCCTCGGTTCGCTCAGGCGGTCGCGTGCGCGAGAGACGGTGCCGCGTTCTCGTGCCGCGACGCGGCGAGCTCGACCGCGCGCAGCACCACCTCTTCGGCCTCGGGCGTGGCGTCGGCCCGCGCCGCCTCTGCCAGCACGCGCACGGCCGCCGGCTCGCCCGCCGGCGCCTCCGCTCGCTCGAAGATCTGCGACTGCCCCTCGAAGTGACGGTCGAGCACCTGTCCCACCAAGTGCGCCGTCACCCCAAAGCGCACGTTCCGCCAGCGCCCGCGCCGGAGCTGGCCGAGCAGCCCCTCGTTCATCCACTGCTCGCGCCGGCGCTGCGTCTCACCCGCCTCGGCGAAAAACCAGCGCCCCTCCCAGGCCCACGGGTTGGCCGCCGGCTGCGCCAGCACCGTGCAGCCGAGCGCGTCCAGGCGCGGCGCCACCGCCTTGAAGGCCGGCTCGCGCCTCGTATGCGCCACGCGGAAGCCGTCGTAGCAGACCAACGTGCCCACGCGCGCGAACGGCGTCTCCAGCGGCGCCAGCTCGCCGACGCTTCCGGCCGCTAGCCCCAGGCCGGCCGCGTCCTCCAGCGTCGGCACGAGGTTGACCTTGCGCGTGACGCCCACGCGCCGGCCGTCCGGCGCGAACGCGTAGGACGTGTTGTAGACGCGCGCGTCGCCGGCGCCGGCCGCATCGCCGCCGCCGCCCGTGGCCCGGGGCAGCAGCGCGCTCCCGGCGACCACCCAGCAATCGTGCGCCGCGGCGAACCGCGCGAACGCGCCGGCGTACACGCGCTCGACTTCCGGCGCCGCCGCCAGCAGCAGCCCCGCGCGCGGCGACCACGTGCGCGCACGCGCCATCGCCCGCAGCAGCGACGGCAGCGTCCGCACCGCCACGCGCGCGAAGGCGCCGTCGGTGGTCGTCGCGCCGCGCACGACGTCGAGGCGCCCGCAGAGCGGCAGGAACGCGCCGATCAGCTCCGGGAAGACCGCCAGGCAGGCGTGCGCGAACGTTCCATCGGCGCGCCGCGCGCGCGCGGCGTCGAGCCGCCTCCCCACGCGCTCCAGCAGCGCTGCGAACGTCCCTTCCGACGCATAGTCGGCCGCGTTGACGTAGACCTGGCAGGCGGCGAGCTCGACCGTCGGCATGCGCGGCCATTGTACGCCGCCTCTCCAGAGCCGGTCTCAAGAACGTCGGTCGCGGCAAAGAACCGGTCCCAAGACTCCGTCTGCGGGTGCCGGGCTCCGCCTCACAGCCGGAGCGATTCGGATCGGTTCTGGCGCGAATGCGGCCCTGGTATCCTGTGCCATGCGCCGCACGACTGTTTCCGCCTGCGCGCCCGCGTCCGCCCGTTCGGGCGCCGCCGTCGCCGCTATCCTGGCCGCCGTCGCAGCCGCCCTCGCGGCGCTGGCCGCCGGCTGCGGTGCCGGCTGCGGCCGGCCCGACGCCGGCACGGATTCCGGCACGCCTCCGCCACCTCCCGAGATCTGCAACCCCGCCGCGGTGCTCGACGGCGTCGGCCCCTACTTCACCGACGTCACCGACGCCATGGGCCTCGGCGCCGCCGGGCTTTCGGTCGCCGGCAACCGCCTTTCCTTCGCCGACGTGGACGGTGACGGCTACCCCGACCTCTTCGTGCAGCCCGTCACCGCCATGGATCGCGACGACCCCGCCGGGACGCCTCCGCTGCAGACGCGCTGGGTGCTGCTCAACCGCCCCGATCCCGCCGCCCCCGCCGACCAGGCCCGCCGTGTCTTCGTCGACTTCACCGTCGAGTCCGGCTTCGGCGCCAACCGCGACGGCACGCTCGGGCGCGCCTCCAACTTCGCCATCTTCGGCGACGTGGACGACGACGGCGACCTCGACGCCTTCGCCGGCGCCTACGTCGATCAAACGAACCTCGCGGCCGACTCCGGCGACCGTTCGGAGCTCTTGCTCAACGACGGCGCCGGCCACTTCACGCTCGCGCCGCCCGGAGGCTTCTCCGCGCCCGACGCCTACGCCGTCACTTCGGCGGCGTTCCTCGACTACGACCGCGACGGACGCCTCGATCTCTTCGTCGGCGCCTGGTACGCCCGCTACGGCCAGTCGTACGCCGGCATGCAGGATCGCCTGTACCACGGCAACGGCGACGGCACGTTCCTCGAAGCCACGTACGCCGTGGGCCTCGCCACCGACGCCACCGGCTACGCCGCGGGCACGAACCACCGCGCCACCTACGGCGTCACGGCTTGCGACGTCGACTCCGACGGCGACGACGACCTCCTGGTCAGCGCCTACGGCCGCGAATGGAACATGCTCTGGCGCAACGACGGCGGCACGTTCGTAAACGTCGCGCCTGACGTGGGCTTCGCCGGCGACTCGCTCGTCGACTACACCGACAACGAGTTCTACCGCTGCTACTGCCAGGACACAGGCGCCTGCACGGCGCCCGCGCCGCTGCTCAACTGCAGCACGTACTCCTGGGCGCCCGGCATCGACGACCAGCCGTGGCGCCTGAACGGCAACACCTTCACCACCGCCTGCGCAGACGCCGACAACGACGGCGACATGGACCTCTACAGCGCCGAGATCCGCCACTGGCACATCGGCGCCTCCAGCGACCCGTCGGAGCTGCTGCTGAACGTCCCGGCCCCCGCCGGCGCCGCCACGACCTTCACGTTCGTGCGCCCCGGCAACGCGGCCACGGGCCTCGCGCGCGATCACAGCGCCAACCCCAGCTGGAACGAGGGCGACATCTTCGCCGCCTTCTTCGACTTCGACCTCGACACGCGCCCCGACCTCTACCTCGGATCGACCGACTACGACGGGACGCGCGCCTTCCTCTTCTGGCAGCAGCCCGGCGGCACGTTCACCGAGATCGGCCCCGTCGCCGGGCTCGACCGCGAGCGCGCCAGCGGCCTCGCCATCGGCGACCTCGACCAGGACGGCGACCTCGACGTCGTCATCGGCAGCGGCCTCCCGCGCGCCAGTCCGTGGCCCACCGCCGAGGTGCACGTGTTCCGCAACGACGTCGGCGCCGCCGGCAACTTCCTCGCCTTGCGCCTGCACGGCGCCGGCGCCGCGGCCGGCGGGGCCAACGGCGCCGCCATCGGCGCGCGCGTCGTCGTCGAGGCCGGCGGCGTGACGATGGTGCGCGAGGTCAGCGGCGGCTACGGCCACGAGGGCATGCACCACACCACCGACGTGCATTTCGGCCTGGGCGCTGCCTGCCGCGCCGACCGCGTCACCGTGATCTGGCCCGACGCCGCCGGCACGACGGAGACCTTCACCGACGTCCTGGCGAACTACTACGTCGACGTCGTCCAGGGCCGCGGCTGGGTCCGCTACCTCGCTGCCCCCTGAGACCGCCGCGCAGGGGCGGTGCCAGGCGCGCGGAAGGCGTCGCCCCCGGCCGGCCCCGGAATTCAGGCCTTGGCTGAGGTCAACAGACCTCGTCGGGCAGGGCTAACTCCTTGACTTCTCTTGGGCGGTTGGCGGAACGAAACTTGCTCCTCAACGCCCCTTCGGCATGGCCGGTGGCGCGATTCCAGTGGCGGCGGGGGGGAACCAAGGCACGGTCGGCACACCGCTGACCGTGCAAGTGCCGCCGCGCGTCTTCCGCGTGCGGATGACCGGCCTCCTGTTCGACACCGACAAGTGCTTCCTGCTCCCGCCCGGCCTGAAGAGCATCCGCGCCTTCAAGAAGATCTGGAACGCCCACCCCAACATCAAGGTGCTCGTCGTCGGGCACGCCGACCATGCCGGCGCGCCGGGCCACAACCAGCAGCTGTCGGAGCGCCGCGCCGAAGCCATCAAGTCCTACCTCAGCGACGACGTCGACGGCTGGCTGCGCTTCTACTCGCCGGGCGTTCCCCCCACGAAGCTCTGGGGCGCGAACGAAGACCAGCAGATGCTGTCGCACCTCGGCCACGCGTCGGTCGCCGCGTTCCAGACCAAGAAGGGCCTGAACCCAGACGGCGCCGCCGGCCCCGACACGCGCCGCGCGCTCATCACCGACTACATGGCCGAGGACAAGACGGGCAAGCCCGACTCGGCGGAGCTGCAGACGCACGGCTGCGGCGAATCGCACCCTGAGGTCCCAACCGCGGACGGCGTGGCGGAGCCGCGCAACCGCCGCGTCGAGGTCTTCCTCTTCGAAGACAAGATCGATCCCGCGCCGGTGAATCCGTGCCCGCAGCCGGGCGGCTGCGGGGAGCACAAGCGTTGGAAGGACTCTTCGCGCGAGACCATCGATCTGGGGGCCGACCTCTCCACGGTCACGGTCACGGTCACCGACCAGACCGGCGCGCCCGTGCCCGGCGCCGACGTCCACCTCAGCGGCTTCGTCCCCGAGGACGGCCAGACCGACGCCGCCGGCGTCGCCTCTCTCGCCGACGTGCTGCCGATCCACTACGAGGTCTTCGCCCGCAAGCAAGGCTTCGAGTCGGCCTCCACGAAGATCACCGTTCCCCCGGGCGCGGTCGTGCCCGTCCCCCTCACGCTCAAGGCCGCGGCCGGAACCCTCGCCGTCCTGGTACGCGACGCCGGCAGCGCGCCCGTCGCCGGCGCGACCGTGGCGGTGACGGGACCCCAGTCGACGTCCGATTCCAAGACGACCGACGCCGCCGGCGGCGCCACGTTCGGCCCGGTGCCGGCGGGCGCCTACCAGATCGCCGTCAGCGCCACGGACTTCGTCGCGCAGACCGTGAACGACACGGTGAGCCCCGACCAGACGACCAACACCACCGTCACGCTGCAGGCGGTGCCGCCGGGCCTGGTGAATCCGCGCATGACCCAGGCCCCGCCGCCGCCCACCGAGCCGCTGCAGCTGCGCCTGCTCGACCTGCACAGCCAGCCGTTCGCCAACGGCGAGGTGACCGTGACGGCCGGCACGGCGCGCGCCTTCGGCGTCACCGACGCCGCCGGCAACGTCACGGTCGACGTCCCGGTCGGCACGACCCAGGTCGTCGTGACGTTCGCCCCGCCCGACTCGGAAGGGCTCGTCGACTGGCCGGTGCAGCTGAGCCTGCCCGGCGTCGACACCGAGCCCGGCCTGGTGGGCCGGCTCAAGAACCTCGGCTACGCGGCCGACACCGACCGCGATTTCGCGCTCTTCAGCTTCAACGCCGATCATGGCGTCGCCGTGACCGGTGCGCTCGACGACCCTCCGACGCGCGCGAAGCTCGTCGAAGTGCACGGGAGCTGACATGGGCAGTCCTCCAGTCGCCGCGCGCCCCAGCCCGCCCACCCGCTCGGTCGCGTTCCTCATCGGCACCGCCGGATTCCCGGACGGCTTCCTCGTGCAGGGGCGCAAGTGGGTCAACAAGATCGCGAAGGCGGCGGGCGGCGCGCCGGGCGTCGTCGTGGGCGACCTCTCCAACGATCCCCTGGCGGTGGCAGCGGCGATCCAGCGTTTCAGCCGCGACACGAAGGCGGCGACGATTCCGACGAGCACGATGGACGCCAACCTCGGCGGCCTGCGCGGCCACACGCTGGTGCTGCTCACGCACGGGCTCGAGCCGCACGACTCGGGGCTGACCCTCGAAGAGCGCCGGGAGACGGAGGGCTTGATGTTCTTCAACAAGGTCCGGGGCGACAGCCCGAAGGACCTCGTGATGTTCAACAAGCACCTCGACTTCATGACCACGCAGCTCGTCGCCAACCCCGTCAACGGCGAGGACAAGGAAGTGGTCACGAAGCCCAAGCTGGACGGTCTGGTGGACGCCGACGGCGGCGCCAAGTTCAAGAAGGACGCGCACGGCTTCGCGCAGGTGCTCAACGCGATGCGACGCTCGATCTTCGTGCGCGTCTACCTGGCGGCCTGCGGCGGCGGGCGCCGCCTCGCGACGTTCGCCGAGAAGCTGAAGGGGCTGACGAACCTCAGCGTCTACTGGAACGACGACACGATCTCCTTTCCCGACCTCAAACATCCGCGGGATCCGCTCATCGCCGAGGTCGGTCCCATCGTGAACGGCGTCACGAACCCGGTGCGCGAGGGCGTGCGCTTCTTCAAGGCGGACACGCCGGCGAACCACGTGCTGCTGCGCAGCACGACCGACGGCTTCCTCGAGGGCTCCATGAGCCGGCTGCCCTGATCCGATGACGCCCGCCGCGCGCCGCCAGAGCCGGAGCTAGCTTGGCTCCTCCTGCCACCGTTCGTACCGGCAGCAGCGTCGACCTCGCGGTCGACGTGACCAACCCGCGGCCCGGCGACGTGGTGACGTTCACCGTCGCCGCCGGCGGCGGCAGCGACGTGGTCGCGACGCTGACGGGCCCCGTTTCGGGCACCACGGCCACGGCCGTCTGGACGGTAGATGCCGGCACGCGCACGCTGCCGCTCGCCGTGACGGTCACGGCCGCGCTGCGGGGGCAGACGATCGACGTGGGGCCCACGACGATCGTCTCGGGGACGCGCTTCAGCACGCTCGGCTGGCTGACCAGCGCTGGCCAGCCGCCGAAGGTGGACGGGCAGGACGGCATGCTCGTCGCCGGCGGCGGCGACCAGCTCGTGCTGAAGTTCGACGTCGACGACGGCGCCGGCGGGGCGCTGAAGGACACGATCGATCTCACCTTCATCCTACAGCGCAAGCCGCTCGGCGGCGGGGGCGGCTTCACGGAGGTCGGGCGCGGGACAGACCAGGCGAGCGGGGTCGTCAAGTTCGAGCGCAAGTTCAACGCCCCCAACGACGCCAGCGTCCCCGGCATCTTCCAGATCGTCGTGGAGGCGCGCCTCGCCGGCCAGACCGGCCCGCCGTCGATCGGGGCGCGCACCTCGCCGCCCCTCAAGCTGCTGGTGGTGCCGCCGGTCATCACGGTCTTCCAGGTCGACGAGAGCTCGCGCGCGCTGAGCCAGCCGGCGGAACGCGTCGGGCTCGGCCCCGGGCAGACCGCGCAGCTCTTCTGGACGATCGTCGGTCGCGTCGACGACGTGCGCCTCGACCCCGGCAACCGCGACGTGCTGCCGTTCATGTCCCTCGCGCCGGGCCGCAACGAGAACAGCGGCGTCATGCCGATCGACCCGGCCGTCGACCCGCCGGACTCCTCCGGTCACTACACGCTCACCGCCAAGAACCTCGGCGCGGCGTCGGGCTCGCGCCAGGTGGCCGTCGTCGCAGTCACGACGTTCGAGATCACGATGAAGTCGGGGCAGCCGCCCACCGCTTCCGGCGAGGCGCGCGTGCTGACCGCCCCCGACGGCTCCACGCCCGTACCGAAAGTCAGCGGCCGGCCGGGCCACTTCGCGCCGGCGCCGCCGTCGTCGTCCACGCCGCCCCTGCCGCGCGTGACGGTGCCCAAGCTGCCGCCCCCCGGATTCATGGGGCAGGTCACGCCCTCGTCGACCGTCGTCTTCACCTGGAGCTTGGCGGGCGTAGGAACCATGGCGGGCAGCAGCGGCGCCGCCGGCGGCGCGGACGTCGACACGAAAGTCGAGCTGCTGCTGAACGGGTTCACCACGCCCAACGTTGCGATCACCACGGCGAGCGGCACGCTCGAGGTCGCCGACGTCAACCCGGCCACCAGCACGAAGGCGTTCCTCGACGCCGAGCTGAAGGTGTTCGCCACCGACCCGTCCGGCGCCAAGCGCGACGAAGTCTCCAGCGCGCTGATCCGCCTGCGCGAGAACTTCCCCTTCCCGAAGTTCGCCGCGGCGGACGGCTTCCAGGTGTTCGAGGACAAGCGCCTCATCCCCGACGGGGGCGTCGCCCACAAGTGGGACGACCTCTCCTTCCACTGGCATCTCGAGGGCGGGTTCACGTTCAACAAGGTGCTCATGACGGTCACCGACGAGAACGGCGTCGTGAGCCCCGAGATCGAGCTGAAGGCCAGCGGCGACGCCAACCCGACGGGGTCGAAGAAGGTGCCGTTCCCCGCGGGCCTGAGCGACAAGGGGAAGCTCCGCTGCACGGCGATTCTGATGAACCTCTTCAACGCAGTCAGCGAGACGCGCAGCACGACGTTCACGCTGTCCACCATCGCCATCGACGTGCTGGACCCGGGCGGCAACGTGAAGAGCGCGGTGGGCATCGGGCTGTGGGACCAAGCATTCGATCCGGCGACGGACGCCCTGCGCAACGCGCAGGCCGAGAGCGCCAACTTCGTCGGCTCCGACCTGCGCCGCTTCCGCTTCCGCGTGAACGACCCGGCCGCCAAGGGCAAGGGCAAGGTCACCCTGCGCTGGCTCACCCGCTTCGACGCCGGCGGCGACGACGATGCGCCCGCCAGCAAGGACCTGACGCTGACCGAGGGGCCGGCGGGCTCGGGCATCTTCACGTCCAACTTCGTGATGCTCACCGCCGACCCCGCCGACAAGGCGACGGACACGCACACCGGCCTGGCCTCGAACCCCGTCGTGGTCGGCGCCGGCGCGGCGGACCATCGGCTGCGGAACGTGACGGCGGACGGGACGCACCAGCTCGCCACCCACGTCGCCTGGGAGTACCCCATTCCCGGCGGCGGCCCGGTCGTGCCCGGAAAGATCGACGTCTTCTCGCGCTCGCCCGAAGAGCGCAAACGGCTGCGCGTGCACCTCGTGAACGTGCGCAAGACGGCCGGCTCGGCGGGCAGCGGCATCGCGCCCGCGGCCCGCGTGACCGACTCGATCGCCAATCTCCGCCAGATCTATGCAGTGTGCGGGATCTTCGCCGAGGTGGACAGCTTCGAGATCGACCCGCCCGCTTCGTGCCTCGGCTGGGGGCCGCGCTTCGCCGGTACCGATCCGGACCCGTCCGTGGAAGACGGCTCGCGCCCGGGCGGCGTCCTCACGCCGTCTCCGTCCCAGACCGACGTGATGAACGCAGTGCGCGCGCGCACCGGCTTCGATCCGCACGACGTCTACGTCGTCTGGGTGGCGCACATCTACAAGTCCCCGGTGGGGGCGACCGGCCCCGTGACGGTCGGTCCCGGCGGCGCCTCCTTCCCGGACTTCTTGCTCGGGCCGAAATCGGGCGGCGTCCCCACCAGCGTGGCGGCGGGCTTCGCCTTCTCGTCGGTGCCCGACACGAGCATCTTCGGCGACGCCCACGAGGCGACGCACAACACCCAGAACGACTGGAACGGTGGGGCCGGCCACTTCGCGCTCAGCCCGGGCGCGGTGGTGCCGCCGACCGTGATGCTCGACAACCACAACTTGATGAAGGGCTTCGGCATCACGCCGGCGCATCCCTTCGACGAGCCGCAGCGGCTCTGGGAGACGATGACCGTCGGCGCCGTGACGCAGCCGTCGCAGATCACCGCGATCCTGGGCTCGCGGTTCCTGCGGCCGTACTAGGCGCGGCGATGGCCCCCGGCGCGACCCCCGGCGCGGCGACGCCGGCCACCGTTCGACCGGGCGAGAAGCTCGACCTGGCGATCGACGTCACGAGCCCGCGGCCGGGCGACGCGGTCGTGTTCCGCGTGACGGCGGCCGGCGGGACGGACGTAGTGGCGACGCTGCCGCCGGCGAAGGTCACGGGCAACACGGCGCAGGCGACGTGGCTCGTGGCCACCGGCACGCGCCCGCTGCCGCTGGCCGTGGACATCACCGCGCAGCTGCGCGGCGAGACAATCACGGTAGGCCAGACCATCGTCTCGCTGGTGCCCTCGCGGCTGAGCACGCTGGGCTGGCTCAGCGCCAACGACGAAGTTCTAGAGACGGACCTCTTCGAAGGCGTCCGCGTCGCCGGCCCCGGCGAGACGTTGCAGCTGAAGTTCGATCTCGACGACGGCGCTGGCGGGCCGCTCGTCGAGACCGTGGCGTTCACGTTCATCCTGCAACGCCGGGCACTGGGCGCGACCGGCGCGTTCCAGCAGGTCGGCCGCTTCCCGGCCACGGCCACCGGCATCGCTCACTTCCAGCGCCAGTTCACGGCGCCGAACGACGCGAGCGTGCCGGGAGACTTCCGCGTGGTGGTCGAGGCGCGGCGCGCCGGCGAGACGGGGCCGACGCCGAGCCTCGGCGCCCGCACCTCGCCGGTGGTGCGCGTGCGCCACTTCGCGCCGGTCGTTCTCAGCTTCCAGATCGACGAGGCGTCGCGGGTCGGCGCGCATCCGGCGAGCGTCGTCGTGCTCCGCCCCGGGCAGCAGGCGCAGCTCTTCTGGACCATCGGCGGGAAGTTCGACGAGGTGAAGCTGCAGCCGCAGAACCGCGACGTGCTCCCGTTCATGTCGATCGATCCGAGCGCGCAGTCCAACAGCGGCGTGCTGGTCGTGGACCCGTTCGTCGACGGCATGTCCTGGACGCTGACCGCCAGCTTCAAGGGGCTCCCGGCGGTGGCGCACACCGTCGAGGTCGTGGCGCTGATCGACTTCACCGTCTCGATGCAGGAGACGCAGCCGCCGGGAAAGCCGCGCTCGCTCACCAAGACGAACGGCAAGACGCCGACGCCCGAGGTCCACGGCGTGCCCCCCAAGGTCGACCCAGGCAAGCCCGGCGACTTCAGCCAGTTCGGCCGCCACAAGGTGCTCGGTCAGGTGTCGCCGGTGTCGAACGTGCTTTTCGCCTGGGCCCTCATCGGCGCCGACAAGGTGCGCGTGGAGCTCTTCGCCGGGCCCGCCGCGTTCGACTTGGATGACAAAGTGGCGGTGGGCCGGCGCGACGTCACGGCCGAGACGCGGAAGAACGGCGGCCACGCGGGCCTGCCGGTGCACGACCGAAGCCCGACCGCGGTGCTCGACGGCGAGCTGGTGATCTACGAGGACCGGGGGGGCTTCAACGGCGAGCTCCTGGCGCGGAGCCTCATTCGCCTGCGCGAGAACTTCCCGCCGCCCAAGCTCGTGGCGTTTCACGCGGTCGACCTCGGACCGCCGCCGGGGCTCGACCCCGCCGAAGTGGAATGGGACAAGCTGCGCTTCCGCTGGCAGGTGGGGGGCAAGGCGAACAACAACCGGCTGCTGCTGACGCTCTCGCAGGGCGGCGTGGCGCGCCCGCCGCAGACGCTCAAGGCGCGCGGCGACGAGCTCAAGGGCGCGGACACCGCCCCGGACGGCGAACCGCTACTCGGCCTCGTCGTCGCCGAGGTGCGCCTGGTGAACGACGCCGACGACGTGCAAGGGAAGAAGATCGTGACCTTCACGGTGGTGGAGCCGCCGCCGCCGCCGCAGCCGCCGCCCCCGGCCGGCGACCCGCCCAAGATGGAGGTCGGCTTCAACTACCCCGTCGCAGGGAACCGCTTCGGCTATCAGTTCGGCCCGTCGATCCTGCCGGTCGAGAAGGGCAAGAAGGAGCCGTTCTGGCGCGACACGCTGCCGGCGAACCTGGACATCGTCTTCGACCTCGGCATGAAGATCGTGCGCTGGTTCGTGATGGGCAACGCGGAGAACTACGGCGATGCCCCGCGCAAGGTCGTGTTCGAGTCGCACGATCCGGACATCCCCGATCAGGAGATGTGGGACTTCGATCCGCCGCCGGCGCTCGATCCGCTCTTCATCGCTCACTGGCGCGAGTTCCTGCAGATCTTCAAGGACAAGTTCGAGAAGCAGGGCCGGCTCATGCGCGTCATTCCGTCGCTCGTGAGCTTCGAGATGTTCGGGCCGCGCGGCGTGGGAGGCTGCAGCGGCCGCACGCAGGTCTGCACCGACCCGACCAAACGGGAGCATTTCCTCGACACGGTGCTGCAGCCGTTCCTCGACGCGTCGAAGGACTTCAAGACCCAGATCTTCGCCTGGGAGGTCATCAACGAGCCCTACTGGAACAGCGCCGTCATCGCTCCGCCGATCGGGCGCCATCCGCCGCTCGGCGGCATTCCCGACCTCCCTGTGTCCGACATGCGCGCCTTCATCCAGGGCGCGCTCGACCGGATCCACGCGGCGGGCTTTTCGTCCACCGTGGGCCACCGGTTCTTGGGCGATCTGGACGACTATCCGGCGGGGACGAAGCCGCAGTTCCATTACTACCACCAGGTGTTCGGACCGTTCGCCGATCAGGCGGAGTTCCCCGAGTTCATCGAGACGCCGGGCGCGTTCGTCGGGGAAATCGGCACGCGACTCACCGGCGAGTTCAAGACCGACCACGGCAAGCCGTGGAAGGAGGACTGCAAGGGCGCGGACGAGACGGCCAAGGAGATCGTCTTCCAGCGCCTACGTATCATGGCGCAGCGCGGCTACAAGCTCGCCCTCATCTGGCCCGACGACGACGACAAGCCGCCGGACGTCGTGAAGCTCACCTCTGACAAGCGCGATTCGCTGCTGAAGTTCACGAAGGGTCGTTTCCCCGGCGGCGTCCCCGCGTGACGTGACCGGCCTCGAGAGCTCCGGCCGCGGCGTGCGAGGCGGAGCCGCGGACGATGGTTCTCGAGACCGGTTATTCGATGATGGAGTTCGTGACGACGGGGTCGCCGTTCGCCAGCACGAAGATGCCGGGGTAGCCGGGCGTCTCGAAGCCGTCGCTGGGGTTGTTCTGCAAGACCGAGTCGGTGATGACGAGGGTGCCGGTCAGGTCGTTGCTCACGAAGAAGATGGCGCCGCCGCCCTCGTTGGCGTGGTTGTCGTGCATGGCCACGCCGCAGAGCGTGAGCGTGAACGTGTTGCCGTCGTTGTAGACGGCGCCACCGCTGCCGCCGCCCGGCGTCCCGGCGGAGGCCGGATTGGCGCCGCGGCCGATGGCGCGGTTGAAGGAGAAGAGGCTGTTCAGCACGGTGTAGGAGACGCCGATGCTGCTGAGGCCGCCGCCGTTCGAGCACACGTTGCCGAGCGCGGGCGTGCCGCCGAACGTGCTGTCCACCACGTAGACGGGAAGGTCCTGGAACTGGTCGAAGACGCGGACCGCGGCGCCCCCCACGTCGGGGCCGGTGTCGTCGCACACGTTGGCGAAGAAGCGCGAGTGCAAGATGCGGAACCGCCCGCCGCGTACGAAGATGGCGCCGCCGCCGTCCGGGTCTTCGCCGCTGGCGTTGCCGTCGACGAACGTGAGGTTCTGCACGGTCAGGCGCGGCGTGTCCTGGTCGTCGCAGTTGGGCGTCGTCCAGACCTGCGCCTCGTCGCAGGTGTTCATATAAAGGATACGGTGCTGGCCGGCGCCGCTCAGCGTCACCAGGTCGCCGCCGTCGATGACTACGTCGGGACCGGTGTCGTTGAAGATCTTGGCGGTGCGGTCGAGCGTGACGATGACCGGGTCGGGCCCGCAGTCGAACGTGATGATGCCGCCGAGCGCCACCGCCTGGACGAACGCGTCGCCGGTGCAGCTGGCCGGTGTGCCGGTGCCGACGACGCGCGTGGGAGAGGAAGTGTCCGCCGGCAGCGCCTCCGCGGGGACGGCGCAGGTGCCGTCGGGGTTGCCCGCCGGCGGCCCGTCCGCGGGGTTGGTGTGCGGGTCCTTGTCGCCGCCGCACCCGCTCGCCCACGCCGCGCCGAGCAGCAGGCCGATGAGAGCGAGAGGCACGAAGCCGGAGACGCGGCGTCGCGCGCGCATGAGGACCTCCTTGCCGAGGATCTCACGCCGCTCCGGGCGCCGCAACGCATCGCCGCGCCCCGCGTGTCAGGAGAGGGCGCCGGCGGGGACGGGCGCGTCGGCCGCGTCGGCGGCGAAAGGGCCGAGGCGGCGCCGCCGCAGCTCGGCGGTCATCAGGCGCTGGAAATGGGCGTTGCGCAGCTGCGCCATGGCGACCATGCCGTAGTAGCCGGTGGGGAGCTTGGGGCTGTCCGCGCGTGGGCGCAGCGCCGGATAGGGGCGCGTCGCGTCCGCGTGGTGGTCGGCGTGGCGCGACAGGCCCACCAGCGAATAGAGCGTGAACCAGCCGTCGCTGTCCCAGGAGTCTACGGCGCGCACCGGGCCGGCGGGGCGGGCCAGGCCCCAGTGCTCGAAGTAGTTCACGGACTCGAGGAGGCCGACGGCGGTGAAGGCT
>DASYRF010000070.1:0-2358 GCA_036004705.1 Myxococcota bacterium | reverse complement strand
CACCTCGGTGTACCCGTCGGCGCTGTCGACGCGGTTCGTCGAGATGAACTGCGGCGAGATCCAGCGGGTGCGCATCGCTTCCAGCACGCCCGGGTAGTAGTGCGACACGAACTCGTGCACCACTTTCCCGCCGATGGTGATGGTGTCGTAGAAAGCCTCATGCCCTTCGATGAACTCCTCCGCGGCGAGCGAGCCGCCGCGCCCGAGCCCGAACGGCGGCAGCGCGCGCTCCAGCTCCTCGTCCGAGTCGACGCGCACGGCGCCGGACGCCCCTGCCCCGGCGCGCGGCTTGAGGATGAGCGGGTAGCCCACGCGCGCGGCGAAGGCGCGCACCTCGGCGGCGTCGTCGCTGCCGAGCGAGGCCGCGCAGGGCACGCCGCCGGCGCGCAGCGCCTCTTTCATGGCCGGCTTGTCACGGCACAGGAACGCCGTGCGCACGGAGGTGCCGGGGATGCCGCACGCCTCGCGCACGTTCGCGGTCGGCATGATGTGCGCCTCGACCGTCGCTTCGATGCGGTCGACGGCCGCGCGCCCCTGCACCCAGCGCACCGTCCGCAGCATCGCCTCCTCGTCGCAGACCGAGCCCACCTGCTCGTAATGGTAGAGCCAACGCTTGAGGTCGTCGTCGAGCGCCTCTTTGGGGCTCTCGCCGATGCCGGTCACCATCGCGCCCACCTCGGCGAGCGCCCGCGGGAACTCGCGCTGGTTCGCCGGGAAGCGCGGCTCCACGAAGATCACGTGCACCATCGGTCGTCGCTCCTCTCGGCGCGCCCGTGCCCGCGCCCGTGCCCGTGCCCGCGCCCGTGCCCGTGCCCGCGCCTGTGCGTCCGCCCACGTCCAGGCCCGGGTCCGCGTCCGTGCGGGCGGCGTCTGCGTGCCGGCCGCTCGCTCATTCGCGCTGCGCGGGGGCGCGCGCCGGCCCCAGCCCACACAGCGCCGCGTACAGCGCCTCGTAGCGCCGCCCTTGCGCGTCCCAGGAAAAGTCCTCGGCCATGCCGTTGTGCTGCAGGCGCCGCCATCGCGTCTTGTCGTCGTAGGTCTTGAGCGCCGCCTCCAGCGCCCAGCGCAGCCCCGCCTGATCGAAATGCTCGAACACGAACCCCGTACCCTCGCCGGTACGCGGATCGTACGGCGCGACCGTGTCGGCGAGCCCGCCCGTCTTGCGCACCACCGGCACCGTTCCGTAGCGCAGGCTGTACATCTGGTTGAGCCCGCACGGCTCGTAGCGCGACGGCATCAAGAAGATGTCGGCGCCGGCCTCGACCAGGTGCGCCAGCTTCGGCTGGAAGCCGTTGAAGAAGCCCACCTTGCCGGGAAGGGCGCGCTGCAGCGCGGCGAAGCCTTCTTCGAGACGGCGCTCGCCGCTGCCCAGAACGACCAGCCGCGCCTTCCAGCGCGCCAGCACGTCCGGCAGAACCTCGAGCGCCAAATCCAGCCCCTTCTGCGAGGCGAGGCGCGAGACGATGCCGATGGCAGGGACGCCCGGCGTGTAGTGCAGCCCCATCGCCTCCAGCAGGGCGCGCTTGTTGCCTTCCTTCGGCGCGAGGTCCGTCGCCGAGTAGCGGAACGGGATGAGCAGGTCGGTCGCCGGGTCCCAGGCGTCGTCCACGCCGTTGAGGATCCCGACGAGATGGTCCGCGCGCGCGCGCAGGAACTCGTGCAGCCCGGCGCCGTGCTCGGGCGTCTGGATCTCGCGCGCGTAGGTGGGGCTCACGGTCGTGAGCACGTCGGCGTAGAGGAGGCCGGTTAGCAGGAAACCGATGCGCCCCGCGCGCAGCTGCTCCTGGTGCAGGAGGTTGGCCGCGCCCGCCAGCCCCGTTTCCGCGAGGATGTCGGCGGAGAACGTGCCCTGGTACATGAGGTTGTGGATGGTGAGCACCGTCTTCGTACCGGCGAAGAGGCGGTCCCAGCCGTAGTTGACCTTGAGCATCAGCGGCAGCATCCCGCTTTGCCAGTCGTTGCAATGGACGATGTCGGGGGCGAAGCCCATGCGCTGCGCCGAGTCCAGGGCGGCACGGCACAGCAGCAGGAAGCGGCGGTGCTCGTCCGGGTCCGCCGTGTAGATCGCCGGCCGTGCGTAGAGCGGCGGGCAATGAACGAAGTACACCGGCGCGTCGGAGCCAGGCAGCGGCGCCGTCACCAGCGAGAAGGCGTAGCGGTGCGGGCCGAGCCACACCTCGACGTCGCGGATGAAGTCGACGGTGGCGAGCCCAGGCGCGCCCCGCTCGGCGACGCGGCTATAGAACGGCACGAAGACGCGCACGTCGTGTCCGGCGCGCGACAGATGTCGCGGCAGCGCCGCCGAGACGTCGGCGAGCCCGCCCGTCTTGGCGAAGGGGTCGACCTCGGAGGTGACGA
>DASYRF010000069.1:0-2903 GCA_036004705.1 Myxococcota bacterium | reverse complement strand
TGCGGCTGGCGGAGAGCACCGAGGGCGCGCTCAAGCAGATCCTGGGGTCGTCGACCAAGGCGACCGACATGGTGAACGCGATTGCGCGGACGACGGTGGAGCAGTCGCGCGGGTCGAAGCAGGTGACAGACTCCATCACGCGCATCGCCGAGACCTTCACGCAGATCGCTACGGCCACGGCGGAGCAGGCGCGCGGCACCGAGCTCATCATGCGCAGCGCCGAGCAAATGAAGGTCATCACCCAGCACGTCGAGCGATCAAGCCAGGAGCAGGCGCGCGGGTCGAAGCAGATCACCATGTCGATCGAGAACATCTCGAAGATGGTGAACCAGGTGAACGTGGCGCAGCGTGACCAGTCGCGCGGGAGCGACAAGATCCTGCTACAAGTGGAGCGGGTGAAGGGGATCGCCGAGCAGCAGCAGGAGGGGCTGCGCGAGCTGGTGAACGTGGTAGGAGATCTGTCGGTGCGGTCGGAGTCGCTGGAGAAAGAGCTGGCGAGCGTCACCACCCGCACCTGACGCGCCGCACGGCGGCGCAAGAGAGGCGGCGGGATGTTCGGCCTGGGCTTCAGCGAGATCCTGATCATCGCCGTCCTGGCGCTGCTCGTGTTCGGGCCCGAGAAGATCCCCGAGCTGATGGGCCAACTGGGCAAGTGGATGCGCTATTTCCGGGGCGCGACCAACGAGCTGAAGCGCACCATCGAGACGGAGACGCGAAAGATCCTGCCGCCTGACGTGGCGCTGCCGCGCTTCGAGGATCTGGTGGAAGGGATGACGCGGTCGCCGAGGGCTGCCCCGGACGGCGCCTCGGACGGCGGGGAGAACGGCGGGGAGGACGGGGCGCCGATTCACGACGCCTACGGGCGGCCGGCGAAGATGTCGCCGGCGGCGTCGTCATCGCCGGGGGACGGCGGGGGCGAAGGGCCGGCGCTGCCGGAGCTCGATGAGGAGCTGGACGCGCCCCCGGCGGTGGGGCCCGGCAGCGCGCGGCGTGCCAGGGCCGAGGCGATCGCGCGGGCGCTCGAAGGCCGACCGGTGGACGGCGGGCCGAAGGGCTCGTGAGCGCCGCCGCGCCGCAGAAGATCCTGCCGCCGGGCGCGCCGGAGCGAGGGGGGGCGCGCCGCAAGAGCCCCGACGACAGTCAGGACGTGTCGATGCCCTTCGTGGAGCATCTGCGCGAGCTGCGCACGCGCATCTTCCACTCCGTCATCGGCATCTCCGTCGGCTTCTGCGTCGCCTACTACTACGCGCAGAAGCTCTTTTCCTGGCTGATGCTGCCGCTGCGTTTCGCCATCCGCGCCTTGCAGGCGCAGGGCAAGCTGAAAGGCGCCGACCCGGCGGCGCTGGCGTTCAAGAGCCCCATCGAGCCCTTCTTCACGTACCTGCAGGTGGGGCTCATCGGCGGGCTGATGATTGCGGCGCCCTGGGTGCTCTACCAGCTCTGGAAGTTCATCGCACCGGCGCTCTACCGAAAGGAGAAGACCATCGCCGTGCCGTTCGTGGTGTCCGGCGTGGTGTTCTTCATGACGGGCGTCTACTTCTGCTGGGCGGTCGTGCTGC
The DNA here is from genome assembly GCA_036004705.1 of Myxococcota bacterium. Taxonomy (GTDB): domain Bacteria; phylum Myxococcota_A; class Polyangia; order DASYRF01; family DASYRF01; genus DASYRF01. The sequence continues at coordinate 1,344 of DASYRF010000069.1, read as the reverse complement.
CTTACGGGTTCGAATACCTCATCGACTTCGGCCTGGGCGACCCCTCGTTGCCGGTGCACGCGATGCCTCAAATCATGATGAAGGAGTATTTCGACCTGGCGTCGCGGATGCTGCTGGCGTTCGGCCTCATCTTCGAGTTCCCCGTCGTGATCGCCTTCATGGCTTGGATGGGGCTGGTGACGCACAAGACGTTGCTGCACGTGCAGCGCTACGCCATCGTGATCTTGGCCATCATCGCCGCCGTCCTCACGCCCCCCGACCCCGTGACGATGATGCTGATGCTCGTGCCGCTCGTGGCGCTCTACTACGCGTCGGTGGTCGTCGCATTCTTCTTCTCGCGGCGTCGCGCGCGCGCGGCGGCGGCCGCCGGCGGCGCGGAGGAAGGCGACGACGACGGCGCCTCCGCTGACACCAGCGCCTGAGATTCCTGGCGCGGCGCGGCGGGGCTACTGGCAGTACGGGAGGTTGTTGATGACGACGCAGCCGCCGAAGCCCAGCGCGACGCAGTCGAACCGCCAGGTGCGCCGGTCGACGCAGACGACGATGTCGGTGCCGTCGCAGTCGTCGTCGGCGATGTCCGTGCAATCGCTCGCCGCCGGCAGGCAGCTCACCGCGCCGGCCCCCAGGTCGGCGCAGGTGTAATTTTCGATGAGCGTCGCGCAATCGACGTCGGCCTCGAAGCCCTGATTGCAGTAGACGGCGTGCGTATCCTCGCATCGCCCCGTGAAGGTGGCTGTGTCGCAGGGCGCCCCCGTGCCGCCGCAATAGGCGGTGCCGGCTTCGGCGAGGCAACCCAACCCCTGCACCGCGCAATCGATCGTGGCGATCACGCCGTTGGCGTTGCATTGCTGCAGCACCGCGCCGTCGCACGTCGGCACGTAGGCCCCGGGACTGCAGGAGCCCACGCCGCACTCGGCGGTGCTGGGCGTGGAGGCCACGCACAGCTGCGCGGCGGCAGCGCAGTCGAGCGCCGTCTCCGACCCTTCGGCGCAGCCCACCACCACGTCGCCTTCGCAGCGCGACGACGAGCCGGCGCACGGCCCAGGCGGCACGCCGCCGTTCAAGCAGGTGGCGACGGCGTTGCAGGGCGGCATGCCGGGCGCGGCGGCGGCGCCGGCGGCGACGATGCAGTCGCGGATGCCCTCGAGCACGCCGCGCAGGCCGTACGACTCGCCGAGGTACGGGTCGGCGCAGATGAGCGCCGTGGCGAACGAATCCACGCTGCCGTAGCCGCAGCCTTCGAGCAGCACGCACGCCTCGATGACGCCGGCGCGCGGCACCGGCCCGCCGGCAGGCGGGTCGGGCGTGTGCGGACAGCCGCATGCGGTGCCGGCGAGCCAAGCC
>DASYRF010000068.1:0-36875 GCA_036004705.1 Myxococcota bacterium | reverse complement strand
GACGGCGCGCGTCGGGCGGCGCGGCGGCGGCGGGAGGCCGGGCCGGCGTGAGCCGCTGCGCGTGGTGGTGGACGGCCGCGCGACGACGTCGCCGCGCGCGCGGCTCCTGCGGGGCGCCGGAGGACGGGTGCTGGTGGCGGCGACACGCGCCGCTCCGGCCGCGGCACGCCGTGCGCTCGCGCGCGCCGGCGCCGAGGTGCTGCTGCTCCCCGAAGCGCGCCGCGCGGACGGCGGGCGCGGCCGCGTGTCGCTGCCGGCGCTGCTGGCGGCGCTGGCGAAGCGAGGCTGCAACGACGTGCTCGTCGAGGCGGGCGGAACGCTGAACGGCGCGCTGCTGGCGGCCGGGCTGGCGGACCGCGTGGCGCTCTACCTGGCGCCGGCTCTTCTGGGGGCCGACGCGCAGCCGGCCTTCGCCGCCGCGGGGCCGGCGCGCGCCGGCGGCGCGTGGCGCCTGCGCGTCACGCGCGAGCAACGCCTCGGCGCCGACCGGCTGATCGAGGCGGACGTCCTTGGTACAGGTCCCAAGACCGTCGTCCACCGGGGCTCGGCCACGCACCCGGCAGCCCGAGTCGTGGGACCGGTTCTCAGCCCGCGCCCTCCGCGGGCGGGGCGCCGGGCGCGGCGGCGGCGGCGGGCCGGGGATCCAGGAGCTGCGGGTTCGCGCCCAGGTGGGCGAGCAGCGCGCCGCACGTCCGCGCCTCGTCGTCGTCAGTGACGCGGTCGAGCGCGCGATTGATGGCGCCGTAGATCGACGCCAGCAGCGCGTACAGGCGGCCGGGGCGGGTGCGCGCTTCCTCCAGCGCCGCGCGCGCGCCCGCGTGACCGACGTCGACGTAGGCGATCTGGCGGCGGGCGTCGTAGGCGACGGGGGCGCGGCCCTTGCCCCGCCGCACGCGCACCTCGCGCAGCTCCGCCGCCCCCAGCCGGCCCATTGCGTCGGCGAATAGCAGCCGCGCCTCGCGGCGCAGCAGCGCCATGCCTTCGCCCAGCGGCGTGTCCCGCTCCGGGTCCGCGTCGACCGCCCAGCGGCGCCAGGCGGAGGCGCCGTCGAGGCGCGCGACGCACTGAACGCCCAGGACCTCCCCCAGGCGCCCGATCCACGGCTCGTGCGGCGAGCGGGTGTAGAGGACCACGTCGCCGCCGACCTCGCCGGCGTCGAGGCGCACTGCCACGACGCCGACCGCCCCGCGCCGCAGCACGCGGTCGGCGACGGCGCGCAGGTCCACGCGGCGGCCGTCGGCGGTGACGAAGATCTTGGCGCGCGCCAGCGCCTCGGCGGTCCCGGCCACGCGATCGAGGTGCTGCGCGGCGCGCACGCCCACGAAGCCGAGGTAGCGCAGCGCGTAGTCGGCGGCCACAGCGGCTTGCGCGCCCTCGTGGCGCGGCCCCTCTACGGCGAGGTCGGCGAAGAGCGCGTCGAGCTGGTCGCGGAGGTCGCGGCGGTGCTGCTCGCGCAGCAGGGCCTGCTGCCATTCGACGTCGACAGGCAGTCCCGCGTGCTCGAGGGCGCCGGCCACGCCGAGCGACTCGAAACGGTACTCGTCCACGCCCACGCCGGCGCGCGCCAGAACCACGCCGGCGCCAGCTTGCGGCGGGTCGGGCAGCGCCAGCTCTCCGCGCCAGCCGCCGGCGTCCACCGCGTGGCGCACGAGGGCCGCACCCGGCCAACGGAGCTCGGCGATGCGGCGGGCCTGGCGGCGCCAGGTGCGGTCCAGCGCGGCGCGCAGCGGCTCGGTGACGTCCTGGAAGGGCACGCGGAGCGCGACCAGCACGGCGCGATCGGCGTCAGCGACGTCAAGGACGAGCCGCTCGCGCAGCAGCACGGCCATGGCGTCGTCGGGCGCCGCCGTCCCGTCGCGGAGCGCGGCGAGCAGCCCGGGCGCCGCCGCGTGGTCGAGACCCTGGTCGACCACGGGCACGCCGCCCGGCGCGGCCGCCGCCGCCATGGCCCGGCCTAGCGACACTACTTCGCCGCCGAGCGCACGGAAGAGCGGCGCCGCGGCGAGGGCCTCGGCCAACGGGCCGGCGGAGCGCAGGCGCCACCGCGCCGCCGCCACTACGAACGGCCGCCACTCCGGCGGCGAGCCCTCGCGCAAGAGGCGCGCCAGGAGCCGCTCGGTCGCACGCACCAGCGCGGCGCGCACGGTCCAGTAGGTGTCGTCGCGTACCGCGCGCTGCCAGGTCTCGTCGGGTGTCAGGCCGTCGCAGTTCACCCGCGCGCGCGCCGGCACGGCCGAGCGCAGCCGGACAGTCTCGAGCAGCCGGCGGTGGAGGAAAACCTCCACGAGCAGGCGCTGCCCGGCGGCGGCGTCGAGGACAATCTCGCCCTCGATCGGGAACTCCTGCGTCTGGCCAGGCGCGCCGCCCGGCGCGCTGGCGCGCACCGTTCCGCTGACGGGCTCGCGCCACCGTCCCCGTCCCGGCACCGCGAGCATCGCCACACGCGGGCGGCCACGGACGACGTCCGCGTGCGCCAGCGCCGCCGTGGCGTCGGACCAGGCCAGCGACGCGGCGGCGAGCCATTCTCGTTCGCCGAAGCGCGGCTGCCAGACCCAGGCGTCGGGCGCGAGGAGCGCGCCGTCGCGCGTGGCGAACGGCACGGCACCGTGTGCCGCCTGGTGGGCGAGCAGCTCCGCCCAAGACAACGCGCGACCGTCGGTGGCGCGCAGGACGGGGAGACGAAGGGCCGGATGCGCGGTGCCGCCGCGGCCCAGGATCCAGGCGCCGAGGCGCGCGAGCGTCGGCGTGAGGGCGGCGCGCGTGGCTTCCTCCATCTCGTCCCAGTCGCGGGCGGTGTCGGCGGCGAGTGCCTCCACCTCGCGCTCCACCAGGGCCACGACCCGCTTGTACACAGCGTCATGCGCCACGCCTTCGTCGTCGCCGTCCAACATGGGGCTGAGGCGATCACAATTGACCGCGGCCGCCACGCCCGGCGGCCACGTCGCGTCCAGCGAGCACAACGCGCGCCGCTTCTGCAGCAGCGCCAACCGCGCCGGCGCGTGGCCGCCGACGAGGGCGACTTCGCCTTCCACCGGCTCGTCCTTCGAAGCAGGTCCGGTCCGCAGCGCGCGGCGCAACAGCGCGGGCAGCGCCACTCGCACCTCTTCGACCGGCGCCAGGCGCTCGCGTGCCGCCAGAGCCTGCTGCTCGCGGCGGAGCTGCTTGGTGACGTCGGCGCAGCGCTCGCCGAACCGCCCGAGCGCGCGGCGCACCAGCACGTCGTTCGCCACCACCACCGGCTCGCCCGACGCCAGCGGCGCCGCGGCCGGATCGTCCGTGTAGCAGACGCGCTGGCGCGTGCCCAGGTCGGCGGCCGCGACCGCGCCGCCGACCGTCGTGGGAAACACGGGTGCGGCCGTCAATGCGGCGTCGCTCCTGTCCGGCTCGGCGGCCAGCATCGCCAGGATGAACGCGCGCGCCGCAGGGCGTGTCGGGTCGCGCGCAGCTTCGGCGACGAGCCCGCCGACGGCGACGTCAACCGCGTGCTGCAACAACACGTCCATTGGCGCAGTGAGCTTGAGCACGGCGGGGTCGAGCGCCGCGTCGTCCGTGTCGACGATCGCACGCAGCGGCACAGGGGCGGCGTACGCCGCCGTGCAATACGGCCGGCCGCGCAGGAGCACCTCCACCGCCACGGACGCCTGCCCGCGCGGCGGCGCGGCGCGGCGCGCTTCTTCGTCGTTCGCCCAACCGAGCTCGCCGCGGAACGCAGCCGACTCGACGGCGGCGCGCAGCGGGACGATGGGCGGCAGCACCGGCACCGCGGGCGTCATCGCCGCAAACGCCTCGCGCTGGCGCGCGCGCTCCATTTCCGGCCCAGCGTCGGTGCAGGCGAAGCCGGTGAGCCCGGCCAGCAGCTCCAGCACGTGCCAGGACGCGCGTACGACCGTCATCGATGCCGGCACCACGCTGAAGCTCTCGTGCGCTTCCAGGGTCCACAGCTGACCGTCACGCTGTGCCGCCTCGTGGATCTCGGCGAGCGTGAGCGCGCCGCGCGCGCCCTCGAACACTGGTGCCCGCCAGGCAAGCTGTTGCAGCTCGTCGCGTGCGGCGGCGGGCGAGGGCTGCCCGGCCAGCTCGCTGCGCATGAACTCCACGAGATAGTCGTGCGCGCCCGGCGGCATGGACGCGAGCAGCCGCGGCGCCATCTCCTGGAGCAGCGGCCCGAGCAGGCGGCGCTGCGCATCTGCCACCACCGCCACCACGCGCTGGTAACCGTGGTCGGGCACCGCTCCGTCCCACGCGGGCGTGGGTGTGAGCGCGATCGCGTCGGCCATCGCCACGGTCGGGCCGTAGAGCGCGGGGATCGTCCTCGTCCCCAGGCGTATGCCGTCGCGAAACAGCGTCAACGTCAGCTCGCGCGCGCCATGCGGCCGCAGGCCCACCTCGCCGTGCACGTCCGCCTCGGCGAGCTGGACCTTCGCCAGCACCGTCTCGGTCACGACCGACGGCTCGCGGCAGCGCAGGCGGCGGCGCACGTCCACCTCGCGCTGCAACGACTCGCCGTGATCCACCAGCACCTGGCCGGGGAAGTAGCCGCGCACCGCCTCCCGGTGGACGTCGCGCAGGACCACCACCGGAACGGTGTCGAGCGCCGCCTGCGGCCATGGCCCCGTGGTGTAACGGCACTCGGGGCGCTGCCGCAGGTCCTCCAGCGAGGCAAACCCGCCGCCCGCCAGCTCCCAGGCCGGGGCGCGCTCGAGCGCCGGCGGCAGCGTCCTCGCCCGCCGCCCCAGCGCCGCCGCCAAGTCGCGCGCGTGCCCGCGCAGCGCGTCAGACAGGGCCGCGCCGGCGGCGGCCGCCGCCGCCAGCGCCCCGACGAGCGCGCCCTCCGCCGCCGCCAGCACCGCTTCGATCGCGGCATCCCGCGCGGGGCCGCGCGCCGGCCCCGCCCAAGCGTCGTCGGGCTCGAGGCCCGACGCGTCGACGACGGCCCGCACCCGCAGGGGCAACAGCTCGAACACGTAGTGCTGCGCCAGGAGCCGGCCGCCGAGCAGAAAACGCACCAGCGCCCCGCTGGTGTCGGAGGCGAAGCCCACCTCGCCGGCGACGCCCTCTGCGGCCACGTCCGCGCGCGCCGCATACGGCCCGGCTGGGAGGCGCGCCGGCTCGACGGGCTGCGCCTCGAAGCGCTGGCGGTTCTCCAGCCGGCGCGCGCGCGCGTCGATCTCTTCGCGCACGTCCAGACGCGGCCCCTCCGGAAGCAGCCACCACGCGTCCGGCGGCCCCTCGTCGGCGGCGAGCAGCACCACGGGCGGCGTGTACAGCTCGCGCGGCCAGCGGCGCTTCGCCACGCGAATCGGGCGGCCCGCGGCGACCTCGGCGCGCAGCGCCGCGACCGACACCCATTCGCCGGCCGGACCGGGAAGCAGCGCGACCTGATCCAGCCGCGCCTGCACGCGCGCCGGCAGCAGGCGCCGCTGCCCGGGGCGTGGGTCGGCGGCCGCCAGCGCCACCGGGAGCAGCAGCGCGCGCACGACCGCGGCGCGTCCCTCCGGCGGGCGCACGGCAAGCTCCTCCAGCAGCTCCTCGGCGAGCGCACCCACGTCGCCCTGCAAGCGCCGGAAGGCGGGGTCGTCGTCGATCACGTCAGCGCCCGATGCGTCACGCGCCAATGCGTCGTCGCGCGCCCAGGCCTGGATCTGCAGCGCGGGCAAGTCCAGCGAGCGGGTCGTGACCGTCACCCCCAGGTAATCGATGGCGAGCGTGCTCGCGTCGAGCCGTTGCGCGGGGACCGCGGCGACCACCTGGCGAGTGCCGGCGCGCAGCTCGCGCCGCGCCAGCACGTGTGGCCCGAAGTCTACCGTTCGGTCGACGCGCTCCCCGTCGACCCAGAGCTCGGCGGGTAGGTGAAGCGCGCGCTCGCGCGCCGCGCGCGCCTCCGGCGCCCCGGCCACGGCACGGCGCAGGACGCTCCAGCCGACGCGCGCGTGGACGTGCACGCGCGTGGCCGCGCCGTCGGGCGGCGGACCCGCCTCGGCGTCCAGCTCCAGTGCGCCGCGCGGCGTCACGCGCAGCGTCGCGCCGCTCGACTGCACCACCACGAAGCTGGGCCCAAGCGCCAGCGCGCCGTTCACGCCCAGCGCCAGCAGGCGATGGCGGACGGCGTCACGGTCGGCGCCACCACCGAGCGCATGCGCGAAGAGATCACGGAGCACGTCCGCCGGGAATGGAGCACCGTCGAAGCTCAGCTCCACGTCGTCGGCGTCGGTACGAATGCGGACGACGCGCGCGCCCGACGCCACCGCCGCCCGCAGTATCTCCAGGACGTAATGGTGGGGGTCCGCGAGGCGGTAGTCGCGCAGCTTCTGCAGTGCCCGCGCGGCGTCGACCTTCACGCGCCCGCGGGAGACCGGTGCCGCCCCGTCGTGCAGCCGGTCGCGCAAGAAGGCGATGCTCATGGCCGCGGCGGCGCCGCCGGCGACGAAAGGACCGAGCTCGTGAGACGGCGATCGGCGCCCTCGTCGAGCGCGCGCCACGACGCCGCCATGACGCGCGCGCAGAGGAGCGCCGCCAGATCGAGATCGCGCTCGGCGAGCCGGAACGCGGCCGCCACCAACGCGTGTCCCCGGTTGAGACACAGGACCTCGGGCGCGCCGCGCCGCCACGGCGAGCGCAGGGCGCGGGCCGGCGGCAGCGCCCGTCCCGCGACGTCGGCCAGCACCATTCCAAGCTCGGCGCCCAGCCCGTGCAGGGTGCCGACGACCACGCGCCGGACCCGCGCACCGGCCTCGGCCAGCAACGCGCCGAGTCGGTCGGCGAGGCCCTGCTCGACGGGTGTGGCGGCCGCCGGCAGGCACAAGGTCCACCGCTCCGCCGCCGGCTGGCGCCCCACGCCCGCCACTTCGCACGCCTGCGCCAGCAAACCATCGTGGGCCAGAACGACGGCGACGCCGTCCGCGGCCAGCGCCTGCGCGAGGGGGTCGCCGGCGGCCGCGTGCAGCACCGCGCCCGCCGCGCGCCCCGCGCGCCGCACGGCGCGGCCGTCGATCGCGCCCCCGGCCGCCAGCGGGAAGCGCAGATCCGCCGCACCCAGCCGCTCGTGCCCGTGCGCCAGTAGACAGGCCAGATCGTCGAGCGACGGCGGCGGCGTCCCGGCGCTCGCGAGGGCCTCCGCGCGGGCGCGAATCTCCTCGCGCAGACGCGCGCGCAGCGGCCCGCCGGCCAGCCTCCGCACCTGCTTCAACACGCGCAGGAACTCCCGGTCGCGCCGTACGTTGTCGCGCGTGAGCGTGTGCTCGAGGCGCGACGAGACAACCTTGAAGGTCACGCCGGGCACGAAAGGCTCGGCTGTCTCCAGCAGCGTCAGGCCGCGGTTGTAGAAGCCGGCGACCGCCGGGGAGCGTCGTGAGGGTCCGGCCACGATCCAAAGCCCTGCCTCGCGATACTCGATCTGGAAGGGCGCATCGACGGTGAGCGGCTCGCCGACGCGCTCGGGCGCGCCCGGCGGGGCGCCGTCCTCGGCGCCCGCGGCAAAGGTCACCTCGACCTCCGTGTGCCGGCACCAGCGGCGCACTGCGTCGCGCGACTTCTCGACGAACTCGCGCCAGGCGACCGCGCCCATCTCCTTGTGCAGAAGTACGCGCGTACCGGTGAGCGGCGCGCCGGCGCGCAGCAGCTCGTAAGTGCGGTCCGGGTGCAGCAGCAGGCGCCAGGCCTCGCCGTCGCGCCCGGTCTCGACCACCACCAGCTCCGGCGCCGGGGCGAGCACGCTCATGAAGCCGATGCCGAACTTTCCGATCTTCGTGCGATCGCCCTCCTTCGTGGAACGGAACTTGGTGACGAGATACTGCTCCACGAGCTCGCGCGTCATCCCGCTCCCCCAATCGGCGACGCAGGCGGTCGCCACGCCGCGCTCCCCGGCCGGCTGGTAGCGCAGCGTCACCTCCACGCGCGGCGAGCCGGCGTCGATGCTGTTCTGCACCAGCTCGCGATAGAAGGCGTAGGGGTCGCTGAACTGGTGGACGAGCTGCTCGATGAGCTCGTCGCGCTGCTCGGCGGGCGCGTCGGCGGCGATCTGAACGCTGCGGTAGGGCGAGATCACGGCGCGAGCATACCGCGCGCGCCGGCGGCCGGCAGCGGCGGCGCGATAGGACCGGCCGGGGCGGCGTGCTATATAGCCGGCGGAGTCGCCAGGTGTTCACCGGCATCGTGGAGGAGTGCGGCGCGATCCGCACGGTCGCGCGGCGCGCCGAGGGGCTCGCGTTGCTCATCTCCGCGCCACGCACCAGCGCCGGAATGAAGCCCGGGGACTCGGTCGCCGTCGACGGCGTGTGCCTGACGGCCGAGCGCGTCGAGGACGGCGCCCTCGCGGTGGTGGCGGCCGCCGAGACGCTGGCGGTGACGACGCTTGGCGACGTGGCGCCGGGGCGGCGCGTTCATCTGGAGTTGGCGCTACGTCTGGGCGACCGGCTGGGCGGACACCTCGTCCAGGGGCACGTCGACGGCGTGGGCCGCGTCTCGCGCCGCGGCGAAGCGGGCGGGTCGCCGCTGCTCGAGATCGACGCGCCGGCAGCGGTGGCGCGCTACGTCATCGCCAAGGGCTCCATCGCCGTGGACGGCGTGTCGCTGACCGTGAACCGCGTCGAAGGCTCGCGCTTCGAGGTGCTGCTCATTCCGCACACGGTGGCGGTGACACATCTCGGCGACCGCCGCACCGGCGACCGCGTGAACCTCGAGGTCGACCTGCTGGCGAAGTACGTGGAGAAGCTGCTGGGGAACGGCGGCGTCGCAACGATAACGGCGGGCGCGGCCGGCGCGAGCGGCGCGGCCGGCGGCGCAGCCACCGGCGCCGGCGGCCTCACGTTGGAGAAGCTCAAGGCGCAGGGCTACATTCCGGGGGTGGAGTAGCAGCCAATGGACGCGGGACGCGTAAAGAAGGCCATCCAGGAGATCCGTGCCGGTCGGATGGTGATCCTGGTCGACGACGAGGATCGCGAGAACGAGGGCGACCTGTGCATGGCGGCGCAGTTCGTCACGCCCGAGGCCGTCAACTTCATGGCGAGGCACGGCCGCGGGCTCGTTTGCCTGACGCTCACCGAGGAGCACGCCACGCGCTTGCAGCTCTCGCCCATGGTGGACCGCAACACCTCGCCCTACGGCACGGCGTTCACGGTGAGCATCGAGGCGGCGCGCGGCGTCACCACCGGCATCAGCACGCACGACCGCGCGCACACCATCCTCACGGCGGTCGCCGACGACGCTCGCGCCGACCAACTGGTGCGCCCGGGGCACGTCTTCCCGCTACGGGCCCGCCAGGGCGGCGTGCTGGCGCGCGTCGGCCAGACCGAGGGGTCGGTCGACCTCGCGCGTCTCGCCGGGCTCAAGCCCGCCGGCGTCATCTGCGAGATCATGCGCGACGACGGCACCATGGCGCGCATGCCCGACCTGGAGGACTTCAGCCGCCGGCACGGCGTCATGCTGCTCACCATCCAGGACATCATCTCCTACCGGCTGCAACGCGAGTCGCTGGTGCGGCGCGTGCACACCCAGCCAGGCGTGGAGCTGCGCGTCCCCGGCATGCGCGCGCTCACCGGCTGGACGGCGCACGCGTACGTGAACACGGTGAACGACATGCAGGCCCTCGCACTGGTGAAGGGCGAGATCCTCCCGGGCGACGTGGCGGTCGTGCGCGTACAGCCGCACACCGTGCTCGGCAACGTCTTCGGCGTCGGCCACCCCGACCAGGGCGCGCGCATCCGCCGCGCGCTGGACGTCATCGAAGAGGCGGGGAAGGGCGTGCTGCTCTATCTGCACAGCGCCCCGAATCTGGTCGGCGAGCTGGCCGGCAACTTCTCCGCGCCCGGCGGCCGCAGCAGCGCCATGGTGATGCGCGACGTGGGCATCGGCTCGCAGATCCTGCACGACCTGGGCGTGGAGACGATGAAGCTGATGAACAACCCGGCACGCATTCCCGGCGTCGAAGGGTTCGGCCTGCGCGTCGTGGAGTTCCTGCCGTTCGACGAGGACGAGCGGCGCGGGGCCGACGTGCTGTCCATCAAGCCGGGCAGCGGCGGGCGCGGAGCATGAGCCGCTACGAGGGCGGGCTGGTCGCCACTGGGCTGCGCTTTGCGCTGGTCGCGGCGCGCTTCAACGACTTCATCGTCGATCGGCTGCTGGGGGGCGCCACCGACGCTTTGCTGCGCCACGGGACGCACACCGACGACGTGGACGTGGTGCGGGTGCCGGGGTCGTGGGAGATTCCGCTCGCGTGCAAGGTGGCCGCCGAGTCGGGACGCTACGACGCGGTGGTCGCGCTCGGGTGCGTCATCCGCGGCGGCACGCCGCATTTCGACTACGTGGCGGGCGAAGTGGCCAAGGGCGTCGCGCACGTCGGTCTGGCGACGGGCGTGCCGGTGACGTTCGGCGTGCTCACGTGCGATACGCTGGAGCAGGCGGTGGACCGGGCCGGGGCGAAGAGCGGCAACAAGGGCTTCGACGCGGCTATGGCGGCGATCGAGATGGCGGGCGTGGTCAAGGCGCTGCGGGGGAAGAAGGGCTGATGGGCTCGCGCCGCCGGTCGCGCGAGTGCGCGTTGCAAGTCCTCTACCTCATCGACGCCAACGACGAGGGCGGGGTGGACATGGCGCTGCAACGCTACTGGGCAAGCTTCGACGGCCCGGACGACGCGCGCCCCTTCGCCGAGGAGCTGGTCCGCGGCACCTACCGGCAGCGCACCGAGATCGACGAGATGATTTCGAGCGCCGCCACCAACTGGCGCATCGAGCGCATGGGCCGCGTCGACCGCAACATCCTGCGCTGCGCGGTGTACGAAATGCTGGCCTACTCCGACATTCCGCCGCGCGTCACGATCAACGAGGCGGTCGAGCTGGCCAAGCGGTTCGGCAGTGAGGACACGCCGCGCTTCGTCAACGGAGTGCTCGACGCCATCCGCCAGAAGCTCGGGCGCGAGTAGCGCGGCAAGCGCGTGAAGCTCCGCCGCGCCCCTGCGACGCTGGCCGCTCTCGACGCGTTCGAAGGCGACCTGGTGTGCGTGACCCTCTTCGAGGACGAGCGCCCGCTACGCGGCGCGGCGGGGCTCTGCGACTGGCGCACGGCCGGCTGGCTGACCGAGGCGCTGCGCGCGGGCCGATTGGCGGGCGCCGCCGGCGAGGCGGTGCTCTTCCCGCCCTGGCCGCCCGGCCGTCGCCTGCGGGCCAGGGCCATCGCCGCGGTCGGCCTCGGCGCACGGGCGCGCTTCGACGCCGCCGCGCTCGCCGCCGGCTGCGCTCACCTGGCCCGCCTTGCGGCCGGCTTCGGCGCCCTTCGTCTGTGCACGCAGGTCCCGCCCTTCCCTGACGCCGCCGACGCGCTGGCGTCCGCGCTGGCCGCCGCGCTGCCGGACGACGCCTCCTGCCTTCTCCTCGAGTAGCCCACTCGTGTTGACGATTTCGCCCACGGGTTGACGATTTCCGTCCTTGGGTTTACGTTTTGGCCGTGACGTCGGCGTCCCCCAAGCCCCGGCGGCGCCGCCGGCGCACGCGAAAGCCCGCCGCGGCCTCGCCCCGCCCGCGCGCCAAAGAGCTGGTCGACCGCCTGCTCGCCAAGCAGGCGACGCTGAAGAGCAGCGAGCTCGCCCACGCCGCCGCCATCTCCCGGCAGGCCGCCCAGCGCCACCTCCGCGCCCTCGTCGCCGCCGGCCGGCTCGTTCCGGCGGGCAAGGGGCGAGTCGCTCACTACCGCCTTGCCCCGGCGGGAGGCCGCGCCCCGCTCCAGCTGCGATTCCCCTGCGCGGTGCTGGACGAAGAGCGCGTTTGGCAGGAGGCGCGCGCGCGCTTCCGCGCGCTGGCGGCCCTACCGCCGTCCGGTGAGGCGGTCTTCCATTACGCGCTCACCGAGATGCTCAACAACGCCATCGACCACAGCGGATCCGCCGAAGTGGAGATCGCCTTCGAGCGCGCCGGCCCGCGCGGGCTGGCCTTCGAGGTGGTCGACGAAGGCGTGGGCGTTTTCGACAACGTGCGCGTCGTGCTCGGTCTCGCCAGCAACCTCGAGGCATTACAAGAACTGTCGAAAGGCAAGGTGACGACGCTCCCCGACCGCCACACCGGCGAAGGGATCTTCTTCACCTCCAAGGTAGCCGACTACTTCGAGCTGGACTCGGGCGGGCTGCGCTGGATGGTGGACAACGTGCGCGCCGACATGGCCGTGGAGCCGCGCGAGCCGCCACGGCGCGGGACGCGCGTGCGCTTCGAGGCAGGGCGCCGGCCGCGCACCACGCTGGAGCAGGTCTTCGCCGCCTTCACCCGCGACTTTGCTTTCGACCGCACGCGCGTCGTCGTGAAGCTCTTCAAGAGCGGCGAGCGGTTCGTCTCGCGCTCCGAAGCGCGGCGCCTGATGCACGGCCTGGAGCGCTTCAAGGAGGTGGAGCTCGATTTCGGCGGCGTCGCCGCCGTCGGCCAGGGCTTCGTGGACGAGGTCTTCCGCGTCTGGGCGCGCGCCCACCGCCGAACCCGCGTGCGCGCCACGCACATGAGCCCCACCGTCGCGTTCATGGTGCGGCGTGGGCGCCCCGGATCGGGCTCGCGCCGTTAGAGCTTCGCTTCGAGCCCCCCTTGGGCACGCACGACCGTGAGCGCCGCCATGTTCACGATGGTGTTCACGTCGCAGCCGCGCTGCAGGACGTTCACCGGCTTGCGCATCCCCAGCAGGATGGGGCCGATCGTCTCGGCGCCGCCGAGCTTGCCCATCAGCTTGTAGGCCACGTTCCCCGAGGCCAGGTCGGGGAAGATGAGCACGTTGGCGTTCTCCTTCAGGTCCGACCAGCCGAAGAACTCGTTGCGCGTCTCGGGGTCGAGCGCGGTGTCCACCTGCATCTCGCCGTCCACCATCAGCTCGGGGCGTCGCGCCCGCACGAGCCTCACCGCCTCGGCCACGCGCGCGGTGTCCTCGTTCGGCGTCGAGCCGAAGTTGGAATAGCTCAGCATCGCCACGCGCGGCTCGATGTCGAACCAGCGGCACGCCTCCGCCGTGGAGATCGCAATCTCCGCCAGGCACTCCGCGGACGGATGGATGTTCACCGTCGGGTCGGCGAAGAACTTGATGTCGTTCTTCAGAACGATGACGTACATCCCGCACGCGTAGTGGATTCCCTGCCGCTTCCCCAGTATTTGCAGCGCCGGGCGGATCGTCTCGGGGTAGTGTTTGACCAGCCCGTCGACGCACCCGTCGGCGTCGCCCATCTCCACCATCATCATCCCGAAGGAGGTGCGCTCGTGCATCTCGCGGCGTGCCTGCTCCATCGTCACGCCCTTGCGCCGCCGGCGGTCCCACAGCCTCTGCGCGTACGCCTCGTTCTTGTCCGACCCGCGCGGGTGGACGATCTCCATGCCGTGCAGGTCGACGCCCACTTCCGCCGCCCGCGCCCGCACCGCCTCCGGCGAGCCCAGCAGGATCGGCCGTGCGATGCCTTCCTCTACGCAGTTCTGCGCTGCGCGCAGGATCTTCTCTTCCGTCCCTTCCGGGAAGACGATTCGCCGCGGGTCGGCTTTCGCCTTGGTCAAGATCACGCGCATCACCTCGTGCCGCCGCCCCAGGTGCTTCTCCAGGTGGGCATGGTAGGCGACCGGGTCGATGGGCAGTCGCGCGACGCCCGACCGCACCGCCGCTTCCGCCACCGCCGGCGCCACGCGTAGCAGCACGCGCGAGTCGAACGGCTTGGGGATGATGTACTCCGGCCCGAAGCGAAAGCGTGTCCCGCCGTACGCCGCCGCGACAGAATCGGGGACGTCTTCGCGCGCCAGCGCCGCCAGCGCCCGCGCCGCCGCAATCTGCATCTCGGTGTTGATCTCGCGCGCCCGCGCGTCCAGCGCACCCCGGAAGATGAACGGGAACCCCAGCACGTTGTTCACCTGGTTGGGGTAGTCGCTACGCCCAGTCGCCATGATGAGATCCGGCCGCACGGCGCGCGCCTCCTGGTAGCCGATCTCCGGATCGGGGTTGGCCATGGCGAAGACGACGGGCCGCGCCGCCATGTGCGCGACCATCTCGCCCGTGACCAGCCCGCCCACCGACACGCCCACGAATACGTCGGCGCCTTCCATGGCCTCGGCGAGCGTCCGGCGGTCAGTCTTCTGCGCGAAGCGCGCTTTGTACTCGTTCATGCCCTCGCTCCGCCCCTCGTAGACGACGCCCTTGGAGTCCACGAGCCAGACGTTCTCGTGCCGCGCGCCCAGCTCGCAGTACAGCTCCATGCAGGCGATGGCCGCCGCCCCTGCGCCCGAAACGACGATCTTCACCGTCGCCGGGTCCTTGCCCTGCAGCTCGCAGGCGTTGAGAAACGCCGCGCCGCTGATGATGGCCGTCCCGTGCTGGTCGTCGTGGAACACGGGAATGTTCATCAGCCGCCGCAGCTCCTTCTCGATGTAGAAGCACTCCGGCGCCTTGATGTCCTCGAGGTTGATGCCGCCGAACGTGGGCTCCAGCGCCTTCACCACGCGAATGAACTCGTCGGGGTCTTTGGCGTCCACTTCGATGTCGAAGACGTCGATGTCGGCGAACTTCTTGAACAGCACCCCCTTCCCTTCCATGACGGGCTTGCCGGCCGCCGGGCCGATGTCGCCCAACCCCAGCACCGCGGTGCCGTTCGTCACGACCGCCACCAGGTTTCCCTTGGCCGTGTACTCGTACACGTCGTCGGGATTGGCCTTGATGCGCAGACAGGGCTCGGCCACGCCCGGTGTGTAGGCCAGCGAGAGCTGGCGCGCCGTGTTCACCGGCTTGGTGGTGACGACCTCGATCTTCCCCTTGCGCCCCTGCGAATGATAGTCGAGCGCTTCCTTCGGTCGAACGGTCATGGTGTCTCCCGGCGCGCGTCAGCGCCCTTCGCCCCAGCGATCGAGGTTCTTCACCACGCGGTGGCGCGTGGTCCAGTAGCGCCAGCGGTTGCCCCAGATTTTCAGATAGTGACGGTCGTTCAGCTTGCGGTGCCACTGGTGCAGCATCCAGGTGCGCTCCTCCACCCAGACCCAGACGAGGCCGGAGCGCTGCGCGCGGTGCGCCATGTCCAGGTCCTCCCAGCCCCACCACTGGTAGCCTTCGTCGTAGCCGCGCACGTCCTCGAACCAGGAGCGCCGCGCGAACTGGCAGCCGCCCTTGCCGTAGGTCGGGCGCAGCGCGGCGCGCCCTCGCAGCGCCGGCAGGTCGGCCTCGGCGACGGCGCCCTCGGCGGCGCCGGGCGGAAGGTCGGAGGAGCGGCACAGGCAGAGGGCGCGCTCGTCGTGCTCGGCCTGCACGGCCAGCAGCGTGGCGAGGAAGTTGGGCGCGAAGATCATGTCGGAGTCGGTGCACAGCACCCAGCGCCCGTGCGCGGCGCGGATCCCGCAGTTGAGCGCCGCGGACCGATTCCAGAGGCCGCGCGCGTCGGTGTAGCGATGCGCGGCGCCGTGGGCGCTGGCGAGCGCCGCCACGTCGGTGCGAAACGGCTCGGCGGAGCCATAGTCGCTGAGCACGATCTCGACGTCGTCGCGCGGCGGGGACTGCTGCCAGCGCAGGCTGGCGAGGCAGTTGCCCAGGCGCACACCGGCGCGGTCACGCAACGGCACTACGACGGAGACGAGCGGCGCGGACACGGGCGCTACTAATTCATCGGCGCCCCGGCGGCGTCAAGCGCGGGGCGCGTCGGGGCGGCGGCGCGCCGGCAGGACGTATAGGACGAGGGGAAGGAAGAGCAGCGTGCTGGCCAGCACACTGAGCATGCCGGCGAGGGCGAGCCAGCCGATGGACGACAGGCCACGGTGGCGGGCCAGCAGCAGGCAGACGAAGCCGATGAGCGTGGTCACGGTGGAGACGCCCACGTCGGCGCCGGTGTGGCGCAGCAGCGCGCGCAGCGACGCGGCGCGCGTGGCCTCGTCCACCAGGTACACCGCGCCGTCGATGCTCATGCCCAGCAGCATGGGCAGCACCACCACGTTGAACATCCCCAGGCGGATGCCGAAGAGGTCCATCACGCCGCCCAGCCACAGCAGCCCGGCGACCAGCGGCACCATGCACAACGCCGACGTTCGCAGGCTGCGCGTGGTGGCGAGCACCAGTCCGAACACGACGACGAGCGCGATGACGAAGGCACGGGCGCCGTCTTCCTGCACCATACGCACGGCCTCGCCGATCATGGTGTTGCCGGAGACGAAGCCGACCCCGGGATGTGCAGCGGAGAGGCGGTCGAGCTCCGCCTGCAGCGCCCGCATCGCGCGCGCGTCGTTGGCAGGGACGTCCGTGTACAGGAGCGCTAGCCGCTCGATGGAGCCGTCCTTGGTGCGGAACAGGTCGGTCACCCAGGCAGGCAGCTCGGCGGGGCGGGGGGGCGGCGCGGAGGCCAGGGTACGCAGCTCCTCGGCGGCGGCGGCAAGATCGTCGTCGGCGAAGCGCTCCGCGCGCGCCACGGCGGCGGCGATGCGATCGAGCGCAGGGCGCTTGCCCTCGACGTCGCGCGGCAGGAACGAATGCACCGAGACGAAGGCGCGGAAGGGCGTGGCGGGTCCGACCGATGCCTCCAGCACGGGCAGCGCGCGCACGAGGTCCGCGGCGGTCTCGCCGAGCACGGCGATGGGGAAGCCGGTAGGAGCGACGGGCATGGCGGCGCGATAGCCGGCGGCCGCCTTCGTGCGGGACGCGTCGTGGACGCGCTGCAGCTTGGCGAAGTCGTACTCGAACTGGTGGCGCGCCCAGGCGACGCCGCCGCCGGCGGCGAGCAACGCGCCGAGGGCGAGACAGGCGAAGGCGACGCGGCGGGCCCGGGGGGAAGGCGACGGGGCGGCGACGGGCGTGGGATCTGTGACGGTCGCACCGGCCGTCGGGACGGGCTGCGCGGGCGCGCCGCGGCGGCGCCACGGCACGACGCGCTCGGCGGCGGCGCAGAGCGCCGGGAAGAGCAGCACCGTGGCGGCGAACGCCGCGAAGAGCGACACGCCGGCGATGAGCCCCAGCTCGGAGAAGCCGGGGAAACGGAAGGCGAGCAGCGTCAGCAGCGCCGCGGCGCTGGTCACCGTCGCGACCACCAGGGGAAGCCAGGTCTCGCGCCACGTGCGCTCCAGCGCCTCCGGCAAGCCGAGCCCGCCGTCGCGGGCGCGGGAGAAACGTCCGTAGAGATGCACGCCGAAGTTGTCGATGGTGAGGCCCGGCAGGATGGCGATGACGAAAGTGGTGATGACGTTGAGATCGCCCACCAGGGCGCGCGCGACGGCCAGCGTGGAACCGGCCGAGACGACCAGCGGCACGCCGATGACCCACAGCGCGCGCCAACGCCGGAAGTAGCTGACGATCGTGGTGAGCACCAGCACCAGCGCGACCACGCCGGTGAGGATCCCGTCGCCCCTCACCGAGTGGTATTCCTCGAGGTTGAACGGATAGGCGCCCATGGCGATGACCTGCACGGCGGGACCCTGCGCCGCGCCGAGCTGGTCGACCTTCTCCAGCAGCGCCTCCGTGAACGCCAGGTCCTGCGCGGGGCTGACGGGCAGCGCCATCACCACGTGAATGCGCCCGTCGGGCGTGACGAGGGGCGCATCGCGCGGGGGCGCATCCGGCGGGGGCGGCGGCGCCTTCGCACCCGCCGTCGCCGGGGCCGACGCCGCTCCCACGCCCGTGCCCGCCGGCGCTCCGGTGCTCGAAGTGGTCCGCAGGGCGTCCGCCAGGAAGCGCAGCGACGGCGGCACTACCGAGGCGAGATCCGCCGGCACCAGGTCGTCCACTCGCAGCGGCGGCGGCGGCGGCAGCTTGCCGTCCGGCCCCGGCACCAGGTCCAAGCACGGCGCCAGCCCCGCGACGCAGCGCTCGTAAGCGATGCGCGCCTCCAGCCGATCGGCGAGCTTCTCCAGCGCCTCGCGCGGCAGGTAGTACAGGCGGTGGTCGAGAAAGTAACCCACGTCGCGCCTCGCGGTGGCCCAACGGATTTCCGGCCAACTGCGCAGCGCCGCCGCCACCGCGTCCGCCGCGCGCTCCCCGGCCGCGTGGTCTTCCGCCACCACCGCGATCTCCAGCAGCTCCGTGCTGCCGAGGCTCGCTTCGACGTGGCGCAGCCGAACCAGCGCTGGCAGGTCGTCGGGCAGCAAATCGGCCACGCTGCTGCGGATGTGGATGGTGCTGCCGTACAGGGTCGCCGCCGCACCCGCCGCCGCCAGCACCGCCAGCGTCGCGAACGGGCGCCGGCACGCGAGGGCGAGGTAGGCGCGCGCGAGGCTCAGAGGAGTCGACTCTTTCCCCGCGCTGGAGGCGGCGCCATCGGCGTGCCTGGACTCAGCGAAGCGCCGCGGACGCTACCGCGCGCTCCAGCGCAGCGGCGAGGTGGGCCGTCTGCCGAGGCGCGTCGTACTCGTCGATCTCCCGCGCCGGGTCCCGCGCCGGCTCGCGCGGC
Organism: Myxococcota bacterium; assembly: GCA_036004705.1. GTDB lineage: Bacteria > Myxococcota_A > Polyangia > DASYRF01 > DASYRF01 > DASYRF01. The sequence goes on along the minus strand of DASYRF010000068.1, from coordinate 18,526 downwards.
TCGCCGGCGATGCCGCGCCGCCCGCCGAACGGCGCATGGCGGTTCTGCAGCCAGCGCGCCAGCGCCGCGGCGATGCCCGCCTCGTCCTCCGGACGGAAGTGCATCCCTACGCCCAGCCGCTCGATCAAGTCCGACGCTTCACCCGGTTGTCCCACGCTGAGGATGGGACGCTCCGCGCAGAGATAGTCGTACACCTTCGCCGGGATCTGCAGCGTGAGATCGCGCGCCTCCAGCGCCACCAGCACGTCGGCGGCGCGCAGCTCGATCATCGCCTCGCGGTACGGCCGGTAGGCACGCACCTCGACGCAGGCGCGCAGCCCCAGAGACTGCGCCGCCAGCGCGTCGCTCACGTCGAGCTCGCCGCGCACGACCAGCCGGAAGTCCGTCGCACTCAGCTCGCCGGCGTCGATGAGCCGGCGCGCCGCCCGCAGAATGGGCGTGACCGAGCGGCCGCCGAACACGTTGCCGAAGTGCAGCAACGTGAACGGCCCGCCCCGCACCACCGCCGGCGCGGGCCGAAAGAGCGAGCGGTCGAATCCGTTGGGAATGCAATCCATCTGCCCCGCCAGCTCCGGGTAGAGGTTGCGGTACGCTCTGAGCGCCTCGCGCGTGTTCAGCACCACGCCGTCGGCCAGGCCGAAGAGGCTGCGCTCGACGAACGATTCCAGGCGGCGCAGCGGTGCGACCTTCTTGCTGAACCAGGCCGGGTCGATGGTCCACGGGTCGCGCAGGTCGAGCACCAGCGGCAGCCCCAGCGAGCGCTTCAGCGCGGCGCCCACGAAGAACGCGCTGAACGGGTCGCCGATGGCCAGCACCGCGTCGACACGGCGCGGCCGCACGATCCGCCGCGCCGCGCGCACCGCGTGCGGCACCCATGGCGCGCATTGATCGAACGGCCACAGGCTCCAGCCGATGCGCTCCGCTTCCTTCAGCAACGTGTAACCGAGCACCGAGCGCGCGCGCTCCGGCGCCCAGCCCTCGCCCGGCAGCGCCGCCAGCAGCGCCGCGGCGCGCGCCTGCGCCTCCGCCTCACCGCCCGCCGTCGCCGAGAAGGGATGCGCCCCGCCGCCGTGACCGTTCGACCCGCCGGCGTCGACCTCGCCGCCGCCCTCGCCGGCGCCAGGGCCGAACACGGCGCCGCCGTTCCCGCCGTTCGCCCCAGACCGGCCGGCGCCGCCACGGCGCCCGGCGCGCGCCGCGCCCTCCATTCCGCGCCCGAGCGCGTGCTCCCCGAGGCCTTGCACGTAGCTCCACAGCTTCCAGCTCAATCCACCTGCGTAGTCGCGGAAGACCTCCACGCCCTCCGGCAGCGCGTCGCCCAGGTCGTCGTCGGCGTTCATGGCCAGCGGCCGCGGCAGGCAGAGGACCACCGGCTCCCAGCCGTGGTCGCGCAAGTGGCGCACGAACCGCAGCGGCCGCTTGGCTCCCACCTGGGCATCCGGCGGGAAGAGTGGAGAGACGATCAGCACGCGCCGCATCAGCGAGCCGCCCGCAAGCGTCGCCGTCGGCGGCGCTGCGCCCGCAAGCCCTGCTGAGGAGGCGAGCGACGACAGAGACGATGGGGCCGGCGACGTCGGCGACGGCGGTACCATCGCCGCTAGCCGTGCGACGGGAAGGCGCTACGCAAGAGCGAGGCGGCGGGCTGGAAACGCCCGCCCGCCAGTGCAGGAGTGCTCCCGTCGGCGGCGCGCTCGGCGCGTTCACGGCGCAGGTCGGCGACCTCGTCGCGCCCGCCCAGCCCGTCGTCCTGCTCGTCGCGCCGTCGCACCGCCGCCGCGCGCGCGTGGGCCAGCAGCACCGCCGCCGCCTCTTCCGCCGCGCGCGGGTGCGCCGCCGCCAGTCCCGCCATGCGCAGCTGCTGGTAGCGACGCCAGTCGCCGAGCAACGCCCGCACGCGCGGCCCGGTGTCCTCGGGCTGGGCGATCCCCAGCGCGGCGCCGCACTCCAGCGCGTGCACGAAGTTGGCCTCTTCCTGTCCGGGATCAGGGTGCACCAGGCACAGCGGCCTGCCCGCGGCGAACACTTCCGCCACGGAGATGCCGCCGGGCTTGGTGACCACCACGTCGGCGCGCGCCAGCAGCGCCGGGAAATCCTCCACGTAGCCGTGGATCGTCGCGTACGGCAGCCGCCCCGACTCCTGCGCCTCGCGCAGCCGCGCCTGCACGCGCCGGTTGCGCCCGCACACCACGGTCACATGAACGTCGCGCGCCGTCCCCGCCGCGGCGCCGGCCGCGCCATTCGCGCCGTTCGTGCCGTTCGCCCCGTTCGCACCGGCACGCGCGGGCGCCCACGGCCGCGGCGCGGCGAACGACCGTACGACCGTCTCGATGGGCCCGTTCCCCCACCCGCCGAAAGCCACCAGCACGTTCGCCGGCCCTGCCGGGGCGCCCTTCCCCTCGCGCTCCCGGTCTAGCGCCCGCGCTTGCTCGACGATGCCGCGCCGGATGGGAATGCCCGTCCGGAAGATACGCTCCTCCGGCACGCCATACCCGACCAGCTGCTGGTGGACGGTCTCCCCCTCCACGAAATAGCCGTCCGCGCCCGGCTCGAACCAGCTCCGATGCGCGTAGCGGTCCGTCACCGCCAGAAAGACCGGGCAGCGCAGCCGCCCGTCCAGGCGCATCTGGCAGAGCGTCGCCGCGATGAGCGGATACGTCGCCACGATGGCGTCCGGGCGCAGCCCATGCACGAAGCGCACAAGCTCCGCGTCGGCCATCTCGTGCGACCAGCGCCGCAGCGCGTCGATCGGGCCATTGAGGTGGCGGCTCGTCAGGTAGTAGTTCGCCCCCAGCGCCCGCGGCAGGTAGTGCACGCCGACCCAGGCGTAGGCCATCACCAGGCGCCGCCACCAAGCCGGCGCGAACGCGAGCGCGTCCTCCAGATAGACCTGCGCCCCCGCGGCGTGGAGCCCTTCCGCGAGCGCCCGCGCCGCCATCGTATGGCCGGCCGCAATGGGCGCGTGCAGAAGTAGGACACGGCTTGGGACAGCCATCAGGAGAACCCTCCGGGGAACCGACGGGGCCGCACTTTGCCCCAACACACTCTCGAATTCAAGTTCAAATGTAGTAAGGTGGCGTCATGCCCGTCAAAAAGCTCACGCTGGCGCCGGTTCCCGTGTGCCATGCAAGGCCCGCACCCACGCCCCGCGTCCCTCGCAGTGGTAGATAGGCCGCCTCACGTGTCAGCTAACTGCCGACCCGCATGCTAACCCCTCGGACCCCGGGCCGGACCGCGCATCAACCGGTGGGACCGCGCCCACCGCGCCCATGACGATCAGCCCCCCCGTCGCGCTCCAGACGAACGCCGACATGCGCGTCCGGCTCGCCTGGGAACATACCCACCGCGAGCTGCTGCCGGCGCTGATCCTGCTGAACGGGCTAGAGAAGCGCGGGATTCCCTACGCTCTGGAGCACGTCACCGCCCTGGGGGCCTGCCGGCCCGGCCCTGAGGTCGTTTTCCTGCCCTTCTACTACGACGAGTCGGACTTCGACCGGTACCTCTTTCGCGGCGGCTTCGAGCACAAGTGGGTGGTGAACCTCGCCTACGAGCAGATGCACTTCCTGTGCGGTCGCCCGTACTTGCTCCCCGACGGCCCGTTCGCGCGCGAGCACATGCTGCACTGCGCCTGGGGCGAGCGCTTCCGCGAGCTGCTGCAGGCGCACGGCGTGCCGGACGAGCGCATCCGCGTCGTCGGCCATCCGCGCTTCGACCTCTACCGGCGCCCGGAGCTGCTGCTGGGGCGCGCCGACCTGGCCGCCCGCTATGGGCTCGACCCCGACCGCCCCTGGCTGCTCGTGCCGTACAACTTCAACCTGGCCTACGTGACGCGGGCGCTCGTCGCGCGCCTGCAGGCGCGCGGCTACGCGCTGACCGACGCCTTCATCGACGGCGTTCGCCGCGCGCGCGACGCCTTCACCGCGCTGGTGCGCACGCTCTGCGACCGCTTCCGCGATCACGAGGTCATCCTGCGCGTCCATCCCGCCGGTTACGAGGCCGAGACCATCTACAAAGACGAGGCGCGCGCTCGCCCCAACTTGCGCCTCATCGCCCACTACGACATCGCCAACTGGATCACCCAGGCCGCGCTCACGATCGTCTGGAACAGCACGTCGGCCATGGAGGCCATGGCCGCGGGGCGGCCGGTCGTCAGCTACGAGCCCGAGCCGTTCAGCGAGACGTTCGACTACGACGTGAACCGCATCGTGCCCACGTTCCGCACCGTGGACGAAGTGGTGGACGTGGTACGCGCCGGGGAGGGCGCGCCGCTGCGCTACGACTGGGAACGCTTCGATGGCTGGTACCGCTGGCGCGACGGGCGCTGCGCCGAGCGCCTCTGCGACGTGGTGCGCGAAGCGCAGGAAGGCTACGAGCGCTTCCGCGCGCGGGCGACGCGCGCCGGCGGATGGCGAGGGCGCTGGCGGCGGCGGGCCGAGGCGCTGGCGGCGCCGCTCCCGGCGGCGGTGGCCCCGGCGGTGCGCGGGGTGCTGGGGCTCGCCACGCGCGCCCACGGCGGCGGGCCGCCCGCCGCCGCGCTGGCCGCGGCCGTCAGCACGCTGTCGCCGGCGCCGCTCGACGGCTTCCTGAAGTAATGATGCTGAGCGCGTGGCTGGCGCGCGGGCGCGCCTGGGTCCAGGCGCGTGAGGCGTCGTTCTTCGTCTACCTCGCCGCCACCGTGGGCGCGGCGGGCGTCACGTTCTACACGATCAAGTTCGTCATCGCGTTCCTGACCCGCGCGCAGTACGGCGTGTGGGGCTATTACGCGGCGTTGTCGGCCATGCTCCTGCCCGTCGCCTCGCTCTCGCTGCCGCAGGCGATGATGCGCATGTACTTCGATCGTGACGCCGCCGACGGGGCTGGGCAGGCGTCGCTGGTAACGACGACGTTGCTGTTGAACCTGGGCGGGGCGGCCGCGCTGGCGGCGGCGGCGGGGGCGCTGTTTCTGTTCGGGGGGCGCAACGCCCTCTTGCTGGCGTACGTGGGCACCGTTTCCACGGGCGCGGTGGTGCTCTCGTTTTGCAACTATCTCGCGCGCGTGCGCAACGACTACGGGCTCTACGCTTTCAACAAGCTGTTCGAGACGGCCACCTTCGCGCTGGTGGCGGCGTGGGCCGGCTCGACGCTCGCCGCCGGCGCCGGCGCCGGCGCCGCCGCCGCGGGGGGCCTGGCGGGGACGCTCGGCGTGGCCGCGGACCGGCTCCTCTTCCTCACCCGCGCCTACGCCGCCGTCCTCTGGACGGTCAACGCCGTGAACCTCGCCTGGTTCGCCTCGCGCGGCGTCGTCTCGGCACGGGCTCGCCTGCTCCCGCGCGCCGAGGTGCGCGCGCTGCTCGCGTTCTCCATTCCGCTGAGCGGCACCTACTTCCTCGGCTGGACGCTCGCTTCGTCCGACATCTGGCTCCTCAAGCGCTTCAGCACGCTCGACGAGACGGCCGACTACGTCTTCGCCGTCGGCGTCGCCAGCGTCGTCTCGCTCGTCACGCAGTCGGCGCTGGTCGACTGGCCCCGCTTCTACTACGCGCGCATGCGCGACGGCGGGCCCGCACGGGACTCCGCCATCGCGCAGCGCGTGGAGCTGTTCCTGTGGCTGCACGTGGCTGCCATCCTCGGCGTGCGGGTGGTGGCGCGCTTCGCCTACGAGCTTCTCGGCGCGCACGCCTACGCCGCCGGGCTCGAGTACGTGCGCTATCTGCTGCTAGGCGACTTCTTCTTCTTGTGCGGGAACCTCTTCGCCGCCGGCATTGGCTACGCGAAGCGCACGCAGCTCAATCTCGTGACCTTCGCCGTGCCCGGCGCGCTGAACGTCGGGCTGAACCTGTTTCTCGTCCCGCGCTGGGGAGCGCGCGCCGCCGCGCTCACCACGCTCGGCGCCTATGCCTGCTTCGCGCTCGTCTCGTTCGCCATCGGGCAGCGCTACTACAAGTTTACGCGGCGCGGGCGCCTGCTGGCGGCCGCGGCCGGTGCGACCGCGGCCGCGCTCGTGCCGCTGGGGTTGGGCGTTTGACCTCTCCGGCGGCAAGGCGGCCTCCTCAAGGCGCGCCGTGGCCGACCGACTAACGGTGGGGAGGCCGAACATGCGACCCGCCGCGCCGGATTCCGGCGACCACGTCAAATGGGTGTCCGAAGCGATCATGCAAGGGTCGTCGGACGTGCTGGCCATCCTCGACGCCCACGGGACGGTGCTGTGGGAGAGCTCCTCGGCCACGGCGCTGCACGGCTATGCGCCCGAGGAGCAGACGGGCGTGAACCCGTTCGCGCGCGTTCATCCCGACGACCTGCCGCGCGTGCTCGCGTACTTCGTGGAGCGGCTCGGCACACCCGGCATCGCCGACCCGGTGGAGTACCGCTACCGGCACAAGAGCGGGCGCTGGCTCCACGTCGAGTCGGTGGGCAACAACCTGCTGCACGACCCGGCGGTGCGCGGCATCGTCGTCAGCTCGCGCGACATCACGCGGCGCAAGGAGGCGGAGGCCGCCCTGGCGCGCCGCACCGAGCAGAACCTCGCGCTGGAGGCGCGCCTGCAGCTCGCCGACCGCCTCTCCGCCGTGGGCCGCATGGCCGCCGGCATCGGCCACGAGGTCAATAACCCCCTTTCCTACGTTATCTCCAACCAGTCCTTCGCGCTGGACGAGGTCCGAGCGCTCACGTCCGCGCTGGCGGCGGTGGCCGCCGACCCGACCGTGGGCGCGGACGCCGGAGCCCGCTTGGTCGGCTTGCAGCGGCGGCTCGCCGAGCTGGAGGCGGCGCTGGCCGACGCGCTCGGCGGCGCGGCGCGCGTCCGCGACATCGTGCAGGAGCTGCGCAGCATCGCCCACGTGGACGACGATCCCGCCCTGCCCGTGGACGTCGTGCGCGTCGTGACCGCTGCCCTGACCGTCGCGGGCTACGACATCCGCCGTCGGGCGCGCCTCACGACGCACCTCGACCCCGTCCCGCCCGTCCGCGCCCCCGAAGCCCGTCTCGGCCAGGTCTTCGTCCACCTCCTCTTGAACGCTGCGCAAGCCATCCCCGAGAGCGCCCGTGCCGACGGCCACGAGATCGCCGTGACGGTCCGCCGCGCGTCCCACGCCACCGTGACCGTCGAGGTGCGCGACACCGGCGAAGGCATTCCCGCGGACCTCCGCGCAAGGATCTTCGACCCCTTCTTCACGACCCGCCCAATCGGCCGCGGGCTGGGCCTCGGCCTTTCCGTCAGCCATGCCATCGTGACGCAGCTCGGCGGCGACCTCACCGCCGCGCCCGCCCCCGGCGGCGGCAGCGTCTTCACCGTGACGCTTCCCGTCGACGCTTGAGCCGCTTCGTCAGACGCGCCGTTGCAGGAGCCGGTTCAGGTTTTGGCGCTCCCAGGCGAGGGCACGGGCGTGGTCGGTGAAGGTGCGCTCGATGCGGCGGAACTCGGCGTTGTGATGGCGGCGGCGGCCGCGGACCAGCGGCGCCTCCACGAGGGCGTGCGCCATCTCGTGGTGCACGATCGACTCGACGAAGAAGCGCGGCACGAAGGCGCGGTCGAGCAGCGGGTGGATCCGGATCAGGTGCTCGTCGCGGGCGAAGGAGCCGAGCTTGATCGTGCGGCGCGAGCCGCGTTTGCCGGCGAGACCCCAGGTGATGCGCGCCTGCACGCGTCCTGCGAAATAGCGGGCATTCAGGTCGGCGAAGAGGCGCCCGAGGTGGAAGTACTTGCCGGCGTGGCGAAGGCGCACGGGGCGCGCCGCCGCAGGCGGAACGGGGGGCCGGTTCGCGCGGATGAACGCGTCGAGCGTGCGGGCGGCGCGCCGGTCGCCGCGGCGCAGGTAGGCGGCGATGGCCTTGACCACGTGCGCCGGCGCCCCCAGGAAGAGCCGGTGCACGCGCAGGGTCGGAGGATTGGTGCGCCGGCTCAACGACACCATCGTGGACCGGTTCGCGGTCAGCACCAGCCGCACCGGGCGCCCGAATGCGGCCAGGAAGTCGTCGCGCAGCGCGGCGGCGGCGGCCGCGTCGGGCGGCGGCGACGACGGGGCGGCGTCGAACGGGAGGGCGAGCTGCCGCGGGTGAATCGTCGCGCGCCGGGACTCCACGGGCTGGAAGCGCTAGCGCGGCCAGCGCGCCGCGGTCAAGCCCAAGCGCGGGTGCTAGCATCGGGGCGTGCAGCTCACCGAGGCGCAGATCGAGCGGCTGCGGCAGACCGGCGTGCGACTCGACTCCGACGGGCGCTGGTGGAACGAGGGCCAAGAAGTCACGCACGACGGGCTGCGCGCCGCGTTCTGGCGCTGGCTCGACCGCCTGCCCGACGGGCGCTTCGTGCTGCGGCTGGACGAGCGGCGCTACGCCTACATCCAGGTGGACGACGCTCCCTTCGTCGCGCGCTCGGCGCGCTGGGAGGGCGACCGCGCCTTTCTGCGGCTGTCGGACGGCGGCGAGGAGGAGCTGGCCTACGACTCGCTGCGCGTGGGTGAAGGCGGCGTGCCGTACGTGAAGGTCCGCGGCGGACGATTCGACGCGCGCCTGTCCACGGGCGCGTGGGGCGTCGTGGCCGAGCGGCTGGCGGAGCGCGCTGGCGCCACGGTGCTGGACGCGGCGGGTGGACCTTGGCCGTTGCCCGGCGCCGCCGGCGGGCCCGACGCGCCGTGACATGCCCGAGCGGCGGAGGCGCGCCTGACGCGCCGTGACATCCCGCGCTGCGGCCGGCTGGGGCGCTGGGGACGAAAGGGGGCGCGCAGTACGTTACATGGGAGCGCCCACGACAGCGAGCGGCATCCGGTTTACCCTCGGGGTGAACCGGGTGTCGAAGAGAGGACGGCCATGGCAGGAACCCTTCGCGGTTGCCGTGCGGTCTGGGCGCCGGTCTGTGCGGTGCTGTTGCTGGGCGCCTTCACGGGAGCGGCGCCGGCGCAGGCGGCCCACAAGAAACACACGGGCGGGAAAAAGGGCGCGCCCCCGGTCGCGACCACGACGGCGGCGCCGGACACCGCCCCCGCCGCGCCGCCGCCCGCCGCCGAGCCACGGCCGGAAGGGCCCCCGCCGCTCCGGCTGGCGGCGTTGCTGCTGCGCGCCGAGGGCGGCGGCGTCGACGCCACCGTCTCCGATTCGCTGACCGAAGTGCTCATCACCACGCTCGCCTCCACGGGACGCTTCGACCTGGTGGGGAAGGAAGAGGTGAAGGCGCTCCTCAAGGTGGACGACGAGATGCGCGCGCTGGAGTGCATCGCGTCGGCGGCGTGCCTCGGGGCGCTGGCCACGCACCTGCACGTCGCCAAGGCGCTCGTCGGGACCGTCGGCCGCGACAAGGGCGCCTACCTGGTGAACCTCACGCTGGTGAACCTGCTCACCGGGGAGACCGAGCAGAACCTCTTTCTGAAGGTGGAGGGCGACATCGCCGCGCTGTCGGACAAGCTGTCCGCCGTGGCCGTGGGGGCGGCCACGCCGCGCCCGTCGCCCGGCACGGTCGCCGTCAGCGCCGACGTGGGCGGTGCCGAGGTGCTCGTCGACGACGCGTCGGTGGGCAAGGCGCCGGCGCGCAAGGCCGGCCTCACCGCCGGCGTGCACAAGGTGAAGGTCGTCAAGCCGGGCTACTTCGACTGGACGGCGGACGTTCCCGTCGCGGCCGGCGCCGAGGTCGCCGTGGCCGCCTCGCTCAAGGTCGACCCCAGCTACGAGCCGTACAAGTCGCGCCCGTCGTTCCGCGTGGCTGCAGCGGTGGCGGCGGGCTTCGCCGTCGCGGGCGGAGGCGCGGCCGGCACGCTCAGCTATCTGGCGGTGCGGCGCGAGCACCGCGCCGAGGGGTCGACCGAGATGGCGACCGCGTTCGGCGATGCCGGCTCGGCCAGGGACTTCGCCCTGGGCGCGAACATCGCCTTCGGCGTGGCGGGCGCGGCCCTCGTCACCGCCGTCATTCTGGCGATCGTCTTCAAGGACGACGTCTTCGGACTGTCGAAGGAGGCGAAAGACACGAAGGCGCCGGCGGCCCACGTCGGGCTCGCCCCTTTGTCGGGCGGCGGCGCCGCCGCCGTGGAGGTCGCATGGTGACCACGAGGCGCAACGACTCCCCGTCCGCGTCCCCGTTCGCCTCCCCGTTCGCGTCCCCGTCGGTGTCCCGGACCCCGTCCCGACGCTTCCCCGCTGGGCTCGTCGCGCTCTTGCTCGGCACGGGCGCGGCCAGCGCCGGCGCCGCCGGCGCCGGCTGTCTGGTGCACCCCGACGTCTACGACGAGGTCTACTTCTGCGATGGCTCCGACCAGAGCACCTGCGCCGACAGCTACGCCTGCCTATCGTCGACGCGCGGGAACTTCTGCGCGGCGACGTGCGATTACGACCCCGCCATCGGCGGCGGCACCGGCTGCGACGACGGCTCGGTGTGCGGCGACCAGGGCCTGTGCGTGGAGACCTGCACCACCTCGAGCGACTGCCGCGCAGGCCTCACCTGCGTGTTCTCGGAGAGCGGTCGCTATTGCGCCACGGCCTACGGCTGCTCCGCCGACAGCGACTGCCAGCAGTCTTTCGACGAGGGCTTCACCCCCGACCCAGGCAGCAACTGCAGCTCCAACCTCGTCCCGGACGGCAACACCTGCGTGTTCGGCTGCACGAGCGACGCCCAGTGCCCGCCGGGCGACGACTGCGTGGGCGAGAACCCGCCCAACGGGCGCGGCCTGTGCGCCCCGCCCTGCACACCCACCGGCGGCTGCCCCCCCACGTACACGTGCGCGCAGAGCGCCTACGCCGACTACGACGGCCACTGCCTGCCGGGGCTGGCGACCTTCCCCTGCGCCTCCGACGTCAACTGCCTAGTGGGGGCGTGCGAGACGAACTTCGCCGGCGAGCCCGACATGTGCACCGTTGCCTGCACCACCGACGCCGACTGCGCCGACTACATGCAGCTCGGATTCGCCGCGTTCTGCCAGGCGGCGCCCGAGACCGGCGGCAACGCCTGCCTACTCTGGGGCGAGGCGTGCGGCGCCACCTTCTGCCCGCTGCTCGACGGGCATTTCTGCGCGACGGCGTTCTTCGGCGCGATCGCGCCGCAGCTCTGCGGGCAATTCTGCGATCCGGCGGCGTGCCCGACCCCCGGCGCCCCCACCTGCAACTGCCCGGCGGGCGAGGCCTGCGCACTGGGCGACGGCATGGGCGGGACGGGCCTCTGCGCGTCTCCCTGCATGACCGCGGCGGACTGCGCGGTGCCGAACTTCGGCTGCCTGCGGGGCGTGCTGCCGACCGACCCCGGCTACTGCGTGCCGGGCACGGCCTTCGTGCGCTGCGACACGGCCGCAAACTGCATGACCGGCGGAGAGTGCATCAACATCCTCGGCGCGAACGTGTGCCAGTTCCCCTGCGCGGTGGACGCCGATTGCGCGGGCCTGAACCCGCAGGGCCAGCCGGGCGCCTGGACCTGCACGCTCGACCTCGACCCCTTCAACCCCTCGCAGCTGTACTGCCAGGCGCCGATGTAGAACCCGGCTTGCACCGGCGCAGCGGCGGCGCTAGAACGCCCGCCCATGAACGACCTCCGCTCGCGTCCGCGCTTCTTCTCCTCTTCGCTCCCGGCGGGCTTTGCCACGCTCGCGCTCGGGCTCGGGATCTCGCTGGTGCCGGCGCTTGGCTGCCGCGAAGGCGGCGCCGACCTCGCCGCGGCGCCCGGCAGCGTCTCGCCGGTCCCCGGCGCCGGCGCGCTGGGCGCCGCCGGCCTCGCCACGACCCGCGCCGCCGCGGTGATGCCGCCCGGCGCCGCGCCAGGGGCGCCGCCGGCCGCCACGCGCATGGCCATGCCCGCGCCCGAGCCGCCCCCGCCGCCGGCCGCCCCGCCCGGCGTCCCGCCCAAAGGTCCGGACCCGCGCGCGGGCAAGTTCACGCTCGCCGACGCGCTCAAGGGCCTGGGCGGCAAGACGGACGGCAAGCTGACGGCCACGCTCGAGACGACGATGGGGACCTTTCATTGCGACCTATGGGACAAGCTCGCGCCCAACACGGTGGCGAACTTCGTCGGGCTGGCGCGCGGCGTGCGCGAATGGGCCGACCCTGCCACCGGCGCCTGGGTGAAGCGCCCGTTCTTCGACGGGCTGGGCTTCCATCGCGTGATCCCCGGCTTCATGATCCAGGGCGGCGACCCGTTCACGGCCGGCTGGCTGGACGGGAAGGCCGGCTTCGCCAACCCGGGCACCGGCAACCCTGGCTACAAGTTCGACGACGAGATCCACGCCGAGAACCACTTCGCCGGTGCCGGCTTTCTGGCCATGGCGAACGCCGGCGTCCGCGACGGACACGGTACCAACGGTAGCCAGTTCTTCGTCACCATCAACCCCGACCTGACGCGGCTCGACGCCAAGCACACCATCTTCGGCAAATGCGCCGAGCTCGACCTGGCGACGGCCATCGCAGGCGTCCCGCGCTACACGCTGGGACCGTACCGCGATCGCCCCATCACCCCGGTGGGCATCAAGAAGGTCACCATCACGCGCGACTAGCCGGCGCGGCGGCCTTGTCTCGGCCGCGCGCCCGAGCTCGCTGCGTTCGCCGCCGGTCCTGTCTGCGCGGCGTGCCGGTCGAGCTAGGCCTTGCCTTCGCGGTCCGGCGGCGCCGCGCCCGTGTCGTCGCGCTCTTCGACGAGCTCCTCCACGACCTCGCCGTCCTTGCCGCGCCGCTTCACCCGCACCTTCGTCTTGCGCAACGACTTCAGCACCGATTGGTCGTTGGGAATGAAGCGAATCTCGGTCTTGATCTCGAACGACGTGCTCGTGAGGATCTTCTGCAGCTCCTCGCCGAGGTTTAGCGTCTCCAGGAAACGGCGCAGCTCGCGCCCGAAGATGCGCAGGATGTCGTCGCGCGCGTCCTCCCCGACGCGCAGCAGATACGACGCCATCTCGCGCGGCAGCTCCGGCACGAAGCGCCGCAAGATCTCTTCGCGGTCGAGGATGGCGTCGGCGCCCGCCTTGATGAACCGCCGCGCGTAGCCGCCCAGCCACGAGTCGCCGCGCTCGCGGTCGCCGCGCTCCTTGTCGCCGCGGTCCCTGTCGGCGCGCTCCTTGTCGCCGCGCTCCTTGTCGGCGCCGGCGCGCTCACCGCGCTCCTCGCCGGCGGCGGCGACGCTCGCCGGAGGCTCGCCCGCGGCCGCGCCCGACGGCGGCGTTCGGTCGTCGGTGTCGCCGCTGCTCATGAAGGCAGCATGGCGGCGGCGACGCGCCGTGTCAAACGGCGCGCGCCCCGCCTCCGGTGTAGACTCGCCCCGTGGACAACGGGCGAACGCCGACCTCGATGCTGCGCCGCTTCGTGAAGGCGTACTGGGTCACGTTCCAGGTCGTCTTTTCGTACCTGTCGTGGCAGCTCGTGGGGCGCCTGATGAGCGGGGCGCGCCGCCGCGACGCGTTGGTGGAGCGCCACCGCGTCAATGCGCGCCGTGTCGAGCGCACGATCGTCGAGCTGAAGGGAATGTTCATCAAGGTGGGGCAGCTCATCTCCATCATGACGAACTTCCTCCCCGAGGAGTTCCGCGGCGGGCTGGAGGGGCTGCAGGATCAGGTGCCGGCGCGACCGTTCGAGGACATCCGCCAGAGCGTGCGCGACGCGCTCGGGGCCGATCCGCTCGAGGTCTTCGCCGACTTCGACCGCACGCCCGTGTCGTCGGCGTCCATCGGCCAGGTGCACTTGGCGCGCTTGAAGACGGGCGAGCGCGTGGCCGTGAAAGTTCAGTACCCCGACCTGGAGCAGATCGTCGCCGCGGATCTCAAGACGCTGCGGCGCATCCTACGCATCGTGGAGCTCTTCGTCGGCCAGCACGGGCTGGAGGTCGTGTACCGCGAAGTGAAGGAGATGGTGGAGCGCGAGCTCGACTTCGAGGAGGAGGGCAAGGCGCTGGAGCAGATCGCGCGCAACTTCGCCGGCGACACCACCGTCGGCTTCCCGCGCGTCTACTGGGACCTCAGCGCCAAGCGCGTGCTCACGACCGAGTTCATCGACGGCTTCAAGATCAGCGATCTGGCGCGCCTCGACGCGCTGCAGATCGACCGGCGCCGCCTGGCGGAGCGCGTCGTCGAGGCCTACTGCAAGCAGATCTTCGTGGACGGCGTCTACCACGCCGATCCGCACCCCGGGAACCTCATGCTGGTGGGGCGCGAGATGGGCGCGCAGCCGCGCATCTACTTCCTCGATTTCGGCGCGGTGGCGTCGCTCTCTCCCAAGATGCGCGAGGGAATCCTGGAGTTCTTCCAGGGCGTCTTCCTCAACGACACCGAGCGCATCATCGACGCCATGAAAGCGATGGGCTTCGTTTCGCGCGGCGCCAACCACGAGGTGTTCGACAAGGTCGTGGAGTACTTCCACCGCAAGCTCAGCGAGGAGCTCCCGATCGAGTCGCTGTCCTTGCGCGAGATCAAGATCGACCCGAAGAAGGGCCTAGAGAACCTGGCCGACCTGAGCAAGATGGACATCTCTCTGCGGGACCTGACGACGTCGTTCCACGTGCCGAAGGAGTACGTATTCCTGGAGCGCACGGTGCTGCTCCTGCTGGGGCTCTGCACGCACCTCGACCCCGAGATGAACCCGATGACGATCATCCGCCCCTACCTGGAGCGGTTCGTGCTCGGGGACCGTGACTGGGCCGAGTTCCTGACGCAGACGCTGCGTGAGGGGGCGGCCACGTATCTCGCCATCCCGGGCGAGCTGAAGCGCTACCTGGGGCGCGCGACGAAGGGCGAGCTGCAGATGCAGTTCGTGGGGCTCGACGCGCACGTGAGCCTTCTCTACGCGCTCGGCCACCAGTTCCTGTTCGCGTTCCTCGGCGCGGCGGCGACGGCGCTGTCGCTGTGGCTGCAGGTGCAGGGGCGCGCGCGCGACGCCTACTGGGCGGGGATGGGCGCGGTCGGCTGCGGCGTGCTGCTGCTGGGGTCGTTGTGGGCGAACCGCGGAAAGCGCTGGAAGCGCAAGGACCGGAGGCGCCACTGATGGGCGCGCCCGCGCCCGCGCTGCGTTTCGGACCGGGGCTGCGCTTCCGGCTCGGGACGGTGCCGGTGAACGTCGGCGCGTCGTTCTTGGTCGTCTCGGTCTTGATGGCGGCCGGCCGCATGAGTCAACCCGCGCTGCTGCTCGAGTGGGTGGCGGTGGTGCTGGTGTCGGTGTTGCTGCACGAGCTTGGCCACGCGGCGGCCTACCGCACGCTTGGATTCTCCGCGCGCATCGAGCTACACGGAATGGGGGGCACGACCTACGGCACAGGCGAGCGGGCGAAGCTGACGACGGCGCGGCGCGTGGCGGTGTCGCTGGCGGGGCCGGGCGCGGGCTTGCTCTTGGGAGCGGGGGCCTGGCTGGCGGCGGACCTCGCGGGGCCGGCGGTGAGCGGCTGGCCGCCGGTGGCGGGCCAGTCGCTGCGCGACCTCGTGTGGGTCAACGTCGGCTGGGGCGCCGTGAACCTGTTGCCCGTGCTGCCGCTCGACGGCGGAAACGCCGCGGCGGCGGTGCTGGACGCGCTGACGGGCGGGCGGGGCGCGCGGCCGGCGATGATCCTTTCCATCGCCACGGCGGCGGTGGGCGCGGCGCTGGCGCTCTGGGTGTGGTGGCCTTGGGCGGCGTTCCTGGCGGTGCTGTTCGGCGTGAACAACGTGCGCGCCCTGCAGGCGGCGGCGGCGGCGCAGCACGACGGGCCGTGGGAGGCGCGCCTCGCGGAGGGGGCGGCGGCCCTGGCGAGCCGCGACGGTGCGGCGGCCGCGGCGGCCGGCCGCGAGGCGCTCGGGCACGTGCGCTCGGCAGCGGCGCGCGCGCAGGCAGCCCATCTGTGCGCCGCGGGGGCACTGCTTCAAGGAGACGTCGACGCCGCGCTCGACGGGCTCGGCCATTTTCCCGCCGGCCAGTTGCCCTCGCCGCCGCTCGTGGCAGCGACGTTCCACGCCGTGGAGGAGGCTCTGTTCCGCGCCGGCCGGTTCGGCGACGCCGCCGAAGTAGGGCGCAACGCCTTCGCGCGCTTCGGCGGCGCGCGCTTCGCCTACAACGTCGCCTGCAGCGAAGCGCGCGGTGGACGCGCGGCGGCCGCCGCCGACTGGCTGGACCGCGCCGTGGGCGCCGGGTGGACGGACCTCGCCGCCATGGACGCCGACGAGGACCTCGCGTCGCTGCGCGGGCGCGACGACTACGAGCGCGTCCGCGCGCGCCTCCGGGCCGCGGGGGCGCCGCCGATCTAGACCGCGGGCCGGCGCGCGCGGCGGGTACGCCGTGGTGGATGAAGCCCGTCGGGCGGGGCGGAGGAGCCGCCTCTTCCGCCTCCGCCCCCGGACCCTGTCGGCGGGGCGGCGGAGCCGCCTCTTTCGCCTCCGTCTTAGTCGGGGACGCTTTTCAGGGCGAGGTCGGCGACGCGGGCGCGCAGCGCCGCCATGAACTTCGGGCCCGGGTCGACCTTCCTGGTGCGGTAACGCGCGTCGCGCTCGCGGAAGAGTGGCGTGCCCTCGAAGCGCCGGGACTCGTCGTGGCCGATCAACCAGCGAATCGTGGGAAAGCGCGCCGCCAGACGGCGCACGAGCTTCTCGTCGGCGTCGAGCTGGGCGGCGGTGAGGGGGCTCGCCGGGCCGCCGACGTTCTCCACGCCCAGCGCGTCGTAGTTGAGGCCGACGGCGTGACGCGCCATCCACGTCTCCGGCATGAGACGGTAGGCCGTGCCGTCGCGCGCCACCAGGAAATGCGCCGACACGTTCAGCGGGCTCGCGTCGGCCAGTAGCGACCGCCCCTTCCCCAAGCGCGGCGGCGCGAACGTGCGGAAGGCCGCCTCGAGCGACGGCCCGCCCGTCCAGTGCACCACGATCATCTTGGGCACGATCTCGATGCCGGCGGCGTCGATGCCGTAGTGGTCGTGCAGGTACGCACGCGTCAGCGCCACGCGCTCCGCCGAGAAGTCGATGGGGCGGTCGACGAGGACCAGGCCGTCGTCGGGCGGTGCGGCGCCGGCGGCGGCGCTGGCGCCAGCGGTCGCGGCTGCGGCTGCGGCGGCGGCCGAGCCGAAGGCGGCGATGACGACGAGCGCCCGGCTCACTTCCGCAACGAGCTTCGCAGACCGCGCCGCCGTCATTCCGCTCACGCAGGGCCGAAGTCACTCCGCGGGCGCCGCGCGCTCCGGAGTCAGTGTCCCAGTATCGCGTGCACCGCCGGGACGTCGGCGGCGTCCTCGGCGCGGCTCGACCTCTCCGCCGCCGTGACGAACAGCTCGTAGTAGTAGTGCGCCACGCGCTCCTCGCCCATGCGCCGGTAGACGTCCCCGAGCGCCTTCAGCGGGCGCGCCCACTCCGGCTCCGCGGCCATCGCCAGCCGGTAGCTCTCCGCCGCCTCGTCGTAGCGCCCGAGCGCCACCAGCGCGTTGCCGCGCGCCAGCGCCACGTCGGCGCTGCCGGGGCGCGCTGCGGCCACGGCGTCGATCTCCAGCAGCGCCGCCGCGGGGCGTCCGGCGTTGATGAGGTCCTCGGCGCCGATGAGCCGCATCTCCGGCGGCACCGGCCCCTTCGGCGGCTCCAGCGTCTTGTACTTCACCATCCGCGCGCGCAGCTCGTAGAGCTTCTCCAGCTTCGCGCGCATCGCGTCGTTGTCGGGGTCTAGGGCCAGCGCGTGCCGCCACGCGTCGATGGCGCCGTCCACTTTGCCCAGCATGAGGCGCGTGGCGCCGAGCTTGTACCAGGCCTCCGGATGGAAGCGCGCGTCCTCGGCCGTACCGGCGTAGAGCATCTCCGCCGTGCGGAAGTCCCCGCGCGAGTAGGCCAGGTCACCCGCCGCCAGGTCCGCCTTGATGTCGACGACCGGCCAGTCCGGCTCGATCGCCGGCGCCTTCGGCGTACTGTCGACCAGCGTTGCCTCCTCGGCGGCCGTCAGCCCCAGCGGCCGCGGCTCGTCGGCGCCGGGCCCGCGCGTGTCCTTCGCCGGGAAGGGCATCAGCGGCCTGGCGTCGCGCTTGTCCACAGGCGGCGAGGGCATGGCGGGTGGCGGCAGCACGCCGTCGGCGCCGGCCGCGGCGCCCGTCGGCGGCCCCGGCTCGGTGGGGAACCCCATCAACGGTTTCGCGTCGCGCTTGTCGACCGGCGGGGCCGGGGCCGCCGGCGGCACGGGCGGCGGCAGGACGCCTTCAGGCCCCGGCGCCGGTGCCGCGGCGTCCTTCGCCGGGAAACCCATCAGCGGCTTCGGGTCGCGCTTGTCCACCGGCGTCGCGGTCGCCGGCGGCGCCATCAGCGGCTTCGGGTCGCGCTTGTCCAGCGGCGTCCCGCCCGCCGGCGGCGCCATCAGCGGCTTCGGGTCGCGCTTGTCCAGCGGCGTCCCGCCCGCCGGCGGCGCCATCAGCGGCTTCGGGTCGCGCTTGTCCACCAGCGTGGCGGTCGCCGGCGGCGCCATCAGCGGCTTCGGGTCGCGCTTGTCCACCGGCGTCGGCTCTGCCTTGTCGTCGAAGTCCATGACGCCCGGCGCCGGCCCCGCGCGCAGTTTGGCGATCGCTTCTTTCGCCGCCGTCACGTGCGCGCCTTCCGTGGCGCGCTTCTCCACCTTCAGATAGGCCTCGTACGCCTCCAGCGCCGCGGCGCGGTCGCCCGACGCGGCCAGCGACTCC
>DASYRF010000067.1:0-2842 GCA_036004705.1 Myxococcota bacterium | reverse complement strand
CCGAGGTGCGCGTGGACGGCGGTGCGGCGCGCGGCCAGCAGGAAGCGGCCCTCCTCGTGGTCGTGCGCGGCGCGGGTGCGGGCGAGACGACGCAGACCGCCGTCGACTTCCTTCCAGTCGGTGAGCATGCGTTTGCATATGCTTTGTTTGATACATTGTCAATAGATAAACTTGACATGATGTGCGTTTTTTCGTCGGTGGAATATGCGCCGGCTCAGTATTGCGGCGATGGGCTCACCGGGACCTCCGTGTGCGTGACCGGAACCTCCGTTGGCACTCTAGACCGGGAGCCTGCGGCAGCGCCCACCCCCCACCTCTCGCCGCCTGTCTATCTAGTCTAGGGCCCCGCCGCGCAACGCGGCGCGGCGCAACGCAGCGCGGCGCGTCGCAGCGCAGCGCATCGCAGCGCATCGCATGATCATGTGACTCCCGCGCGGGCCGGGCGCCTCCTATCGTGGACCGGTGACACGCCGCCACCTCCTCGAAATCTATGCCTGCACCGGCACCCCTACCTGCGTCGGCTGCTTCGGCGCCGAGGAGGCCGACGCGCCCGCCGCGGGCGGCGGCGACGACGCCGCGCCGCGCGAGCGCCCCGGCGACCGCGCGCCCGCACCCGCCGACCAGACCCGCCGCCTCCTCGCCGCCACCTGGGGCGCCGCCGACGCGCGCGACGGCGACCGCGTCACCCTGCACGCCCTCGCGGTGAACCTCCCCGACGGCACCGCCGCCACGCTGAAGATCTTCGAGTCCGACGTGGAGAGCGCCGACGACTTCGTCGAGCAGCTCACCGCCCAGGTCCAGGGCGGCGCCATCGCCGCCGAGTGGACCTACCGCTATCAAGAGGACGACGAAGGCGGCCCCGACGACTTCGACCGCTACCGCCTCCCCGAGTTCTACTTCGTCGTCAGCGCCGCCGGCCTCGAGGCGCGCAGCGGGCTTCTCGCGTTCCGCGCCGACGTCGAGCACCGCCTGCGCTACCCGGACGAGTCCCCCGCGCCCGACTGCCCCTACGTGCTGATCCTCCCCGACGGCACCACGCGCACCGGACACAGCGACGCCGACGGCTGGGTGCGCGAGACGCAGGTCCCTCCGGGGCGCTACCGGCTGGCGCCCGGCCACTGACGTGCTGACCTGGCTCTTCGAGCGCTTCGAGGCGGTGCTCACCCGCGACGCCACGCGCGCCGAGGTCCTCGCCGAGGCCGGCGTCGCCGACGACCGCCCCGCCGCCGTCGTCCTCGCCGCGCGCGGCCCGAAGCGCTGCGTGCTCCAGGACGAGAGCCCCGACGGCACCGCCCCCGACGGAACGTGGATCGACGGCCTCCTCGCGCCGCAGACGTTCTACCAGGGCGACGTGGTGCGCTTCCCGCCGCCGATCGGCCGCAGCGGCGGCGAGTCGCCCGTCGAGCCGCCCTGGTCGCCGCGCCGCAAGTTCCAGCACTTCCTCAACCTCGCCAAGTTCTCCTTCTTCCACGTGCGCGGCGGCGCGCCCGACGCGATCGGCACGAAGTACGGCGCGCTGGGCAACCCCTCCCCGCCGCCGTGCACCGTCGAGGTCCGCCCCGCGCACGTCGACGCCGCGGGCAGCGAGGTCGAGCTGACGATCCTGCAAGACGGCGACCCGCTCGACGGCGTGGAGGTGCGCGTCCGCCCCGATCCCGCCGAGCAGGGCACGCAGCGCTGGTGGAACGGCGAGGGGCGCGCGCGCCGCCACTTCCCGCGCGTGACGAACGAGGAGGGCACGGTCACCTGCTTCCTCGCGCCCGCCGCGGGCGCGACCTCCATGCGCGTGCGCGTGCGCGTGGACGGCCTCGGCCGCCCGACCCACGTCACCATCCCCGTAGGCACCGCGCCCGCCGCCGTCTCCGAGGACGACGACGCGCTCGATCCGGGGGACGCCGAGGCCGGCGTCACCTGCACGGAGCAGGCGTGGCGCATGCCGCTCGGTTGGAACCCGCGCGCGCGGCCCGCGTCGCCCGCCTGGTTCGCGACCACGCGTACGCTCACGTTCCCCGATCCGCCGACGCATGCGTGGGCGTGCAGCCCGCTCACGGCGATGTTCTTCGGCTACTGGTACAACGCGAACCGCTCGACGCGGAACGACTACGTCTCGTCCGCGCCGGCGGGCTTCGGCGACTACTTCACGCCGGTGCGCTGGGACCGCGACTACCCGAACATCCCCGCCGCCGCCGATCGCGACGCGCTGCTCGCGCGCTTCACGAACCGCCCCGTCGCCGAGGCGCAGATGAGCGTCGCCGGCCAGCGCTTCGCCGCACACCACATCCCCGCGCTCTACCTCGCCGAGCAGGACCGCTGGAAGTGGATGCTCGAGGAGGTGAACTTCTACAAGCGCTTCCCGCGGGCGCACGCGATGATGCTGGTGAAGGTCGCCGGCCCCGACACGCCGCCGGAGGTCAGCCGCATCCACGTCGTGAACCCGCTCACCGGCGAGCCGTTCCCGGAAGGCCTCTACCAGTTCAGCTCCGACGGGCAGTGGTTTCAGGGGAACTACTTCCACTCGCGCGTCGCGTTCGAGTTCGCGGCGCCGCAGATCGAAGGCCTGCCCGATCCGCCGCTTTCGATCCGCTACTTCTCGTGCGGGCCGACGCACTTCGTGCGACTGCTGCCGGCGCCGCGCCCGGAGGAGGCCGACTCGCCCTTCGTCATGCACCCAGGCGAGGAGCAGCAGTCGGAGGACCGCGAGCGGCGGCGGCACGCGCGGCGCGCGGCGCGGAGTGGCGCGACGGCCGAGCCGGTCTTCGACCCGACCGGGCCGTGGTCGGACTGGTCGAAGTCGCTCTTGCAGATCTGGCGCGGGCTGCGCATCGGCGAGGACGGGCGTCCG
>DASYRF010000066.1:0-23376 GCA_036004705.1 Myxococcota bacterium | reverse complement strand
AGCAGCTCTTTGAGGTAGCGCGCGCCGATACGAACATTGATGGACGGGTCGAAGACCTTGGGGAAGGGAAGGGCCTTCATGCCGAGGAGCTTCGTCGCGGTGAAGAATGCGGTGTGATAAAGCACCTGCATCAGGCCGAGCGCGTGCGCGACGGAGACGACCTCGGGACGGAAGCCGGATTCGTTGCGCATGACGGCAAGGATCAAGAACGGATCGACGCCGAGCGACGTGGCGGCGCCGCGCACGGCGGCGTCGTAGGCGCGCGGATAGCAGAGGCGCCAGGCGAGGTCGCGTACGGCGAGGTCGGGCGGGACGTCTGGCGCGGCGAACGGGGGCGGCGCGGGGGGCGCGGCGGCCGCAGGGGCGAAGGCGCTCACGGGGAAGGGCGCGGGGAACGCGGCGACGACGGGGACGGCGGTCAGGCGCGACGGGGGTGCGAGCGCGGCGGCGGCGGCGGCGGGGGCGGAGGCGGAGGCGGCGCGGGCGGCGGTCAGGCGCGACGGGGGTGCGAGCGCGGCGGCGGCGGCGGGGGCGGCGTCGGCGGGGGCGGCGTCGCGGTCGAGCCGCTCGGCGGCGAGGGCGAGGGCGCGGGCAGGAGCCTCGTAGGGATAGCTGTCCAGATCCCCCTTCCATTTCAGGACCCAGTGCGAGCGCCAGTAGTCGTCGTCGCGCGCGAGGTAGAGCACCGAGAGGAGGACCTGCCCGGACAGCGGGAGCCAGCCGTTGTTCAGCCCGGCGCGTAGCTCGCTCTCGGCGTCGTCGCGCAGGCCCAGGCGCCAGAGCTCGACGGCGGCGTCGGTGGCGGGATGGCGCGCGAGCGGGAGATGGTCCGGGTCGAGCGTGCGCGCGGCCACGGGGTCCAGCGCCGCGCCCGCGGCGGCGAGGACGGGGTCGCGGTCGCGGACGGCGGCGGCGCGCGCGGGGTCGATCTCGGCGAGGCGCTCCAGCGCAAGCTCGGCGTAGTAGCGCAGCGGGAAATGGCGGGCGAGCCATTCGAAGCGGTCGGCGGCTTCGGCGGCGCGGCCGAGCCGCGTCAGCGCGCGGGCGGCCCAGTAGGTCGCGCGCTCGACGATACGGAACCCGAGCTTGTGGTCCTGCCATTCGTCGTAGTCGGCGAGCGCGGGCGGAACTGGCCACGACTCCTTCGCGAGGGCCTCGAAGCCGCGCAGCGCCTCTTCGAGGCTGGCGCGGGGATCCGCGGGCGGGGGGCCGGGCTTGGCGCCCGCGCCAGAAGCGGATGCGGCGGCGGAAACGGCGGACGCCCCCGCGGTGGAGGCGGCGGCGGGAACGGCGGACGCGCCGGTAGCAGGCGTGCCCGACGACGCGGCGGCGCTGGCGGCCGGGTGCGCGCCGTCGCGGTAGGAGAGCCAGGCGGCCCGCCAAAGAGACTCGATGCGCAGGCGGACGTCCCCGCGCGCGGAGGCGAGCTCGGCGGCCTTTGCGAACTCCACGCGCGCGAGCGGCTCGAGGCCGTGGGCATCGAGCAACAGGCCGTGGTCGAAGCGGCACTGCGCGGCGAACGGGTCGTCTGGCCAGTGCGCGAGCGCCGTCCTGTACTTCTCGCGCGCTTCCTTCAGGTCGTCGGTGCGGGCGAGCGCCTTGCCGTGACGGCACAGCGCGCGGAACTTCAGCGAGGAGCCCTTCGCGGCGGCGTGGGCGGCGTCGAATTTCGCCGCGGCACCGGCGTAGTCCTTCGCTTCGAGCAGTAGCTCGCCGGCGCCCACGTCGGCCCACGCCGAGGCGGGGTCCTTCATGGGGCCGACGGTGCCGGGGCGCGCGGCCAGGGCGGCGACGAGGGCTTCAGCGCGCTCGACGTCGTCGGCGTCGAGGAGGCGCGCGAGGCGCGACATCACGACCGTGGGCGACGGCCAGGGCAGCTTGCCGGCGGCGATGCGGGCGGTGACGTCGTCGGCGGCGTCGGTCGCAGGGTAGCGCTCCCAGACGTACCAGCGCAGCGCGTGAGCGCGGTCGTGCGCCTTCAGCGCGTCCTCGGCGTCGGCCAGCGCGTCGAGCGCGCCGGCGCGCTCCCACGTCCAGAAGAAGCGCGACTCCGGGTCGGCGAGACGCTCCATGGCGACGAAGGGGTCGCCGGCAGAGAGCGCCGCGCGCGCCGCCAGGATCTGCGCGGGGGCGTAGCGGCGCCCGGGGGCGGCGACCTCGGCGAACGCCGAAGCGGCTTCGTCGTAGCGGCGCGCGCGCAGGAGCTGGTCGCCGAGCAGGTACCAGGCCTCGCCGGCGAGGGCCGGGTACGCGAGCGGCAGCGTTTCGAGGATCGGGATGGCAGCGTCGCCGAGCCCGAGCTTGGCCAGGCAGCGCGCGGCGAGGAACTCCACGCGCACGTTGCGCACCCCGGCGGGGACGGCGGCGGCGTACTTCTTCCAGGCGTCGGCGGCGGGCTTGCACTTTCCGGCGCGCGCCGGGTCGGCCACGGCGGCGGCGGCCCCGTCGAAGGCGTAGGGCGTGAGGTCGTAGGGGGGAGCCTCGGCGGCGCGCGCGGCGCGCAAGCCGTCGCCGGCGGCCAGCGCGGCGGCGGCGGCGGCGAACGAGAGGACGACGGCGACGGCGCGCCCGGCTGCGTCGTGTCCGGGCCCCATTGAGGTGCGCACGCTGTACTGCGAAGATTCTATCAGCCATGGCGTTTCGCTCAACTTTCACGCGCGGCTGGCCGCTCTGGCCCGCGCCGCTTGTGCTCCTCGTGGCGCTCGTCGCGCTGCGCGGGGCGCCGGCGGTACGTCCGGTCCCGACGATCGCAGTGGCCGCAGGGGCGGTTGTGGCGTCGGCGTCGGCGCCGGCCTCGGCTTCGGCGTCGGCCCCGGCGTCGGCGTCGGCTTCGGTTGCGGCTCCGGGTGCGGGTGCGGGGCCGCCTGTGGCTGCGGACACAGCGGCGGCCGCGGCGGACCTGGCGGCGGGGACGCGGGCGCTGGCGCTGGCGACGCTCATGACGGCGTGCGGGGCGCATCCGCCGGGGACGCCGTGCCACGAGACGGCGCGGCGCGCCGTGTACGACGCGCTGGTGGCGACGGGCGCGGAGGTGCGAACGGATCTCTTCCACGAGGAGGGTACTCGCCTCGTGAACGTCTACGCGACGGTCGGCGGCACGCTGGGGGCGGCGGGCGCGGCGCGCGGGAGCGTGCTGGTGGGCGCGCACTACGACAGCGTGCCGGCAGGGCCGGGCGCCGTAGACGACGCCGGCGCGGCGGCGGTGATGGTGGAGCTGGTGCGCCGCCTGCGCGCGGCGCCGCCGGCGCACGACGTGCAGATCGCGATCTTCGACGGCGAGGAGATGGGGCTGCTGGGGTCGCGCCACCACGCGCTCTTCACGCCGGAGGCGGAGCGCGCGCGCTTGATCGCGGCGGTGACGGTGGAGATGGTGGGCTGGCCGGGCGAGCGGCTCGTGATGCACACGTTCCGCACGCTGCGCGGCGGGGCGAGTGCGGCGGCCGGTCCACCCGGCTGGCTCGTCGACGCGGTGGCGCGGGCGGGGCGCGGCGCCGGCGTGGAGATCCCGGTGGGCGATCCGATCGTGTCGCTCCCCTACCAGAATGCGGTGCGCAACGTGCGCGTGCCGTTCGCGTCGGACGACTTTCCGTTCCTGGCGGCGGGCGTTCCGGCCCTGTTCGTGTCGGGCTCGAGCTTCACGCGCTTCTACCCGCGCTACCACGGCGCCGCCGACACCGCCGACGCGCTGGCCGCGCCGGAGCTGGGGCGCGCGCTCGTGGTGATGGAGGGGCTCGTACGCGTGCTCGACGCGCGCGACGCGGGCCCGCGCGCCGCCGGGGACGACGAGGCGCTGCTGCTGGGCGGCACGCTGCTGCCACGCTGGATGTTGCTGCTGCTGGCGGCGCTGGCGGCGCTTCCCGCGGTGCTGCTGGCGCCGGGACGGCCGGGGTTGCTGGCGGCCGCGGTCGCCGCCTCGCTGGCGCTGGGCGGCGCGGCGCTCGACGCGCTCAGCGTGGTGCCGCTCTGCGCGCCGGCGCTTTGGGCGGCGCCGCTCTGGGTCACGCGACGGCGCGGCGCCGGCGTTCTGGCGGGGGTCGTCTCGCTGGCCGCGCCCGCCGCCAGCCTCGGGCTGTTCTTCGCGGCGCTCGCCCGCTACCCCGGCGCCGTGCGGCCCGCGCCCGCGTCGCCGTTCGCGCTCGTGGCCGTCGCGGGGGTGTTCGCGGCGCTGTTCATCTACCGCCGCGCGGCGCGGCGCGCGCGGACTGGTCCGTCGTTGCCGTCGGCGGCGCCGGGGTCGGCGTCGGCGTCGAGGTCGGGGTCGGGGTCGGCGTCGGCGTCGAAGTCGAGGTCGGGGTCGGCGTCCAAGTCGGGGTCGGGGTCGGCGTCGGCGTCGGCATCGACGTCGGCGTCGGGGTCGAAGTCGGCGTCGGCGTCGAAGGCGAAGGCGTCGAAGTCGTCGAAGTCGTCGAAGTCGTCATAGGCGTCGTAGGCGTCGAAGGCGTCGTAAGGGCGGCGAGGTGCTCCGCGTCGTCGCCGCGCGCGGCTTGTCGGGGGCGCGGCGGCGGTGACAGAATGCCGCTCCATGTCGTTCCTGGATCCACGCCGCCTTGCCGCGCGCGCCCGTGAGGCCTTGGGGGTGGCGCGCGGGCTCGCGTCGGCGCGCCCGATCGCGAACCTCCGGCCGGCGGGGCTGGCGGACCTCGCGGTGCGCGTCGCTCGCCGAGACGTCGACCCGGCCTATCTCTTCCGTGCGCACGCCCTGAACATCGGCGCGCGCACCGCCGTCATCGCCAGCGACAAGACGCTCACCTACGCGGAGCTCGACCGCTCGATGAACCGCATCGCCCACGTGCTGCGCGCCCAGGGCATCGGCCCCAACGACCACGTGGCCGTCATGCTCCCCAACAGCGCCGCCTGGATCGAGTGCCTTGGCGGCGTCTCGCGCCTGCGCGCCAAGATCGTCGCCGTCGGCTACCGCCTGAGCCCGCGCGAGATCGCGCACATGCTCACGGACGCCGAGTGCAAGCTGTTCCTTTTCGGCGCGCAGTTCGCCGAGCGCGTCGCCGAGGCCGCGCGCGAAGCCGCCTTCCCGTTCGACCGCTTGCTGGCCATCGCCGACGGCCAGGGCGCGCGCGTGCCCGCGGGCATCGCCGCCCTCGACGAGCGCTGCGCCGCCGCGCCGGCCGAAGCGCCGCCGCGCGACCGGCGCCGCGGACGCGCCGGCGTCATCATCTACACGTCCGGCACGACCGGCAAGCCCAAGGGCGCGGTGCGCGGCATGGGCGGCGGCATCGTCGACTTCCTGTTGTCGATCTACCGCGCCCTCCCGGTGCGCGCCGGCGACGTGCACCTCACCGCCTCGCCGCTCTACCATTCGCTCGCCTGGGCGTTCGTCACGGTCGGCTTCTCGCTGGGCGACACGCAGGTGCTGCTCGAGCACTGGGACCCCGAGGAGGCGCTGCGGGCGATGGCACGCCACGGCGTGAACACGACGGCGATGGTGCCGACGATGCTGAAGGACCTGGCCGACCTGCCCCCCGCCGTGCGCGCGCGCCACGACGTGTCGGCGCTGCGCGGGATCTTCGCCTCTGGGGCGCGGCTCGGCGCCGACCTGCGCGCCGAGGTCATGGCGGCGTTCGGGCCCAAGCTCTACGATCTGTACGGGGCGACGGAGTACGGCTTCGTGATCTACGCGGGGCCCGAGCAGATGAAGAAGAACATCGGCGCGCTCGGGGTCGCCTTCCCGGGCTGCGAGATCCGCCTGTTGGGGGACGACGGCCGCGAGGTGGGCGAGGGCGAGGTGGGCGAGGTGTTCGTGCGCAACACGATGATCTTCGAGGGCTACTACAAGCGGCCGGACGCGACGGCGGCGGGCGCGCGCGGGGGGTTCTACTCGGTGGGCGACATGGCGCGGCGCGACGCGGACGGATACTTCACGCTGGCCGACCGCAAGACCGACATGATCGTGTCAGGCGGGGCGAACGTCTACAGCGCCGAGGTGGAGGCGGCGCTGCACGAGCACCCGGGGATCGACGAGGCGGCGGTGATCGGCGTCCCCGACGAGCGGCTGCAGGAGGCGGTGAAGGCCTACGTGGTGCTGGAGCCAGGCGCGGTGCTGACGGGCGAAGAGGTTCAAGCCTTCTGCGCCACGCGGATTGCGTCGTTCAAGAAGCCGCGCCACGTGGAGTTCGTGCGCTACTTACCCAAGAACCCCACTGGGAAGATCCTCAAGCGCGACCTACGCGAGTGGCACAAGGGCGCGCGCCCGGCCGATGCGGACCCGGCGTGGACGCCGGCCGTGGCGACCGCGCCCGCGTAGGGGAAGCCGGAACCAGAGCCGGAACCGGAACCGGAGCCGCAGCCGGAGCCGGAGCCGGAGTCGGAACCGGAACCGGAACAAACCGGAACCGGAGTCGGAACCGGAACCGGACCAAACCGGAACCGGAGTCGGAACCGGAACCGGAACAAACCGGAACCGGAGTCGGAACCGGAACCGGAACCGGAACAAACCGGAACCGGAGTCGGAACCGGAACCGGAACAAACCGGAACCGGAGTCGGAACCGGAACCGGAACCGGAACAAACCGGAACCGGAGTCGGAACCGGAACCGGAGTGGGAGTCGGGCCCGTATTCTACGGGCGGGCGGGGTGCCACTGGATGCAGACGGCGCGGATGCCGCAAGCGGCGCACTTGTGGACGTCGCGGCGCGAGGGGCAGGCGCGCGAGATGCCGAGGTGGCAGAGCGCGAAGTCGAGCTTCACGGGGTCGCGCGCGTCGACGGCGCGCAGCGCGGCGGTGATCTCCTCGGCCATGGGAAGGTTGGGCGTGCGGCGGCGCGTGAGGCCGAGGTTGTGCGCAATGCGCGCGACGTGCGTGTCGACGGGGACGAGGAGCGCGGCGGCGGGAATGTCGGGCCAGAGCCCAAGATCGACGCCGTCGTCGGGGCGCACCATCCAGCGCAAGTAGAGGAAGAGGCGCTTGCAAGTACTGCCGCGGCGCGGATCCGGCAGCAGGTATTGCAGCGCGCGTGACGGCGGGCGGCCGGCCAGCAGACGGCGCACGCGCGGCGCGTCGAGCAGCGCGTCGCGGAAGGCGGCGAGCGCCGGCAGGAGTCGGGCGCCGGCGGCGCGCCAGGCGTCGCCGAACGCCGCGCCCAACGACCCGTGACGCGCGAGCAGGTCGCCGGCGCCGGCGAGCAGCGCGGCGACGTCCAGCGGCCCGGTGAAGCGGTGGCGGAAGCCGGCGAAGGGGCCGGGGTCGCGCGCCCCGGGCTGGAACGCGCGGGCGAAGGCGGCGGGTCCAGCGGGGCCGCAGCGGCGCACGACGTCGCGCGCGTTGCGGCGGGCGACCTGCGCGTTGCCGTAGGCGAGGCAAGCCGCGACGAGCCCGGCGATCTCGCGGTCGGCGGGGCGTGGCTGCTCGCGCGCCACTTCCACGGGATCGGCCGCGACGCGCGCCGCCGCCGCGGGTTGCGAGTCGGCGTGGAAGCGGCGCAGGATCTCCGCTAGCGGGGGGCGGCGCCGCACGCGGCCGTTGCGGCCGGCGTCGCCGGCGTCGCGGTGGTCGCGTCCGCGCGGGGGCGCGCGACCGCGGTCGTCGCCGGCGCGCGGGACGGTGAGCACGGCGTTGCGGCGGGGGGTGCGCACCGCCGCATCAAAGACGAAAAAAAACCCGGTGGGAAGCGATCTTCCCACCGGGCGTGGTGACTGTAGAAGCGAGGCGGATCAGATCTTGCGAACGTTGGACGCCTGAAGTCCCTTGGGCGTCTCGGTCACCTCGAACTCCACCGAGTCGCCCTCAGCGAGGCTTTTGAACCCCTCCTGCTGGATTGCCGAGAAGTGGACGAAGACGTCCCTCCCGTCCGTCTGTGAGATAAAACCGAAACCTTTCGCGTCGTTGAACCACTTCACCGTACCCTTGGCCATTGCGTCTTCCTTCCTTTCCTTCCTTGGCGAGCGGAGCCCCGGTCGAGGCCCGTCGCACCGATAAGCCTTATACAGGGAGGCTTCCAAGTCAAAGATACGCCGGAGTGGGCGCGCTGATTCCCGTTGCGCGACGGGTCCGGGGCGCACTAGCGGCGGCCGACGAAGCAGTAGAGGTTGCCGTCCAGCGCGGCGACGTAGACGGCGTTGCCGGCCACGGCGGGCGAGGAGCTGACGGGCGTGCCGAGGTGGTAGCGCCACGCGACGCGCCCGCTCTCGGCGTCCACGGCGTACAGGTAGCCGTCGTCGCCGCCGATGTAGAGGTGGTCGCCGGCGAGCGCCGGCGAGGACGACAGGCCGGCGTAACCGCGGCGGTAGGGCAAGAGGTCGAGCAGCGACGGGCCGACGGTCGTTTCCCAGCGGATGGCGCCGCTGGCGGCGTCGAGCGACACCAGCGTGCCGCGCGCCGAGGCAGCGTACACGCGGCCGCCGGCGACGAGCGGCGACGAGACGTGCCATCCGGCGGGGAGCTCGGTCCTCCAGCGCGGCTTGCCAGTGAGCACGTCCACCGCGACGAGGTGCTTGCCGCCAGGGTAATACGCGACGCCGTCGGCGTAGGCGGGCGTGGCGCCCACGCGGTGGCGCGTCTTGCCCGACCAGAGCACGGCGGGCTTCGGGGCCGCGGATGCCGGGCCGGGCTTGAGGCCGAGCACGCGCAAGCCGTCGTGAAGGCTCGGCAGGAGAAGGACGCGCTCGGCGCTCACGCCCGCGCCGGCGGCGTCCGTTTCGCTGACGTCGGCGAGCGTCATCGACGCGTAGTTCGTGAACGCCTCGCGCCCGTGCGGCTTGCCGACCCAGAGGACCTTGCCGCTGCGCAGGTCGAGCGCCACGGGGGCGGGGGCGTAGCCGGCCCACACGACGTTGCCGTCGATGAGGGGCGCGGCGCTGACCCAGTGCGACGTCCAGACGGGTGGAACCGCGTCGTCCAGGCGGAAGCGCCAGCGCTCCTCGCCGGTGGCGGTGTCGAGCGCATGCACCGTACCGTCGACCTCCTGGAAGACGACCGTGTCGCCGGAGACGGCGGCGGACAGCAGCACGGAGGTGGGCGTGGAGAAGCGCCAGTGCACGGCCCCGGTGACGGCGTCGGCGGCGACGAGGCCCGCGGTGGTGGTGTCCACGGTGGCTCGGTCCTCGAGCGCCAGGAAGACCTGGCCGCCGGCGACCACGGGCGAGGCCAGTCCGATGGAGCTACCGGTGGGGAGCACCCAGGCGAGGGCGAGGGGCGGGGCGACGGCTGCGGCGGCCACGCCGGAGCGTGCGGCGTCGCGGCGGAACATGGGCCAGGGCGCGCCGCTGCCGGGGGCGGGCCGCGGCGCGGCGGCCTTCGTCAGCGTGACCTTTCGGCTAGCGGTCCAGTGCGCGTGCGCGTCGGCGCCGGCCCAGGCGGTGACCTCCACGTAGTAGCGGCCGGGCGCGAGGTCGGGGAGGGCTGTGCTCCACGACCAGGCGCTGGTGCGCCGGAGCTCGCCCGTGAGCGTGTCGCTGGCCGCGGCAGCGGCGACCGTTGCGGCGGCGGCGACGGCGCCCGCGCCGGGCGCGCCGGGGGCGTCGGCCACGGTGACTTCCACGCCGCCGGCGCCGGCCCCGACGGCGGCGAGCGCGGGAGCGAGGCTGAGACGCGGCGTCACGCCCGGCACGGTGTCGGCGGGCACGACCCGCCAGGTCACCCGCGTGGGCGGATGCACGGTGTCGTAGGCGCTGGCGACCAGCGGCAGCTCGGCGGCGGCGGCGGCGGTTTCCGGCGGCGAGACGATGCTCAGGCGCTCCGTGGCGCGCACGTAGCGCAGCTCGCTGGCGACGGCGCCGCCCGTGCCGAAATGGATGAGCCGGAAAGACGCGGGGCTCAGGTCGATGCCGCCGACGAGCAGCGTGCCGGTGTTGATGGAGAGGATACCCTTGTAGCGCTCGACCTTGTTGCCGTGCCAGTCGCCGGTGACGATGGCGACGACGCCCTTGCCGGCGAGCGCGTCGAGCAGCTCGCGCCGCGGATAGTGATGCATGAAGACGACGGAGGGCCGGTGCGCGGCGGCGGCGCGCTTGAGGTCCTTCGCCAGCCAGTCGAAGACTTCCGAGCCGGGAAAGGCCTCGTAAGCGGTGGCGAAGTGGTAGGGGCCGTAGTCGAAGCCGAATACCACCGGCCCGATCTCGCGCTCGAAGCCGTCCCAGTGCTCGGGCCCCTTGAGGCGGTCGTGGTTTCCGCACGAGGTGAAGAGCGGCAGCGCCAGCGCCGTCATGCCGTCGCGGTACAGCGAGAACTCGGAGGTCTTGGCGGCGGCGGTGACGTCGCCCGTGGAGAGGACGAAAGCGGGGCGCGGGTCGAGGGCGTTGAGCTCGGCGACGCGCGCGCGCAGCTCGGCGGCGTCGGCCAGCGCGGCGTGGGCGCCGATGTGTACGTCGGAGACCTGGACGACGCTGAACGTCTCGGGGGGCGGGGTGGCGCGGCGGCGGAGCCCGAAGCGCACCTCGCCGCCGCCGGCGACGCGCGCGAACCAGGGTGTGGACGGCTCGTGCGTGGCGGGCGGCTCGACGCTGGCGACGCGCGCGACCGAGCCGCCGGGCACGTCGGCGGAGGCGGTGCCGTCGGCGGAGGTCACCAGGAGATCGCGCGCCACGGTGACGGCGATGCCCGGTAGGGGCGGCTCGCCCGGGTCGAGCGTGCCGTCGCCGTCGGTATCCTCGAACACGCGGATCTTGAGGCGCGCCGCGGCGGCCTTCCAGGGGGCGGCGGGCGCGGGCGGCGGCGGGGCGTCGGGGCCGCCGGCGGCGACGGCGGCGGCGTAGTCGACGAGGTTGCGCAACAGCGTGCGCGCCGCCTTGGCGTGGTCGGGGTTGGCGGGTGCGGCGGCCACCTCGTCGGGGGCGAGCTGGCACAGGACGACGCGCCCGGCGCCGGCGGCGGCTTCGAGCACGGCCGGATAGGCGCCCGCGGCGTCGCGCGCGGCGAGCGGGGCGAAACCGGCGACGTCGTCGAAGGCGTCGTACACGCCGCGGTAGCCGGTGGCGTACTCGAAGGCGCCGGCGTCGACCTCCCAGGCGGCGAGGTCCTCGGCGCGCAGCCCGGCGAAGAGCGGGTGCTTGGCGGCGAGCAGGCGCGGCGCGTCGTAGTCGAAGTCGCCGCGCCGGGCGCGCAGCCCCGCCGGCAGATAGGCGCTGGCCGGGCCGACCTCGTCGGCCTGCGCCAGGACCACCAGCACGCCGCCGCCGGCGACGAACGCCTGCAGCGCCGGTGCCGCGGCGGCCAGGGCGTCGCGCGCCTCCGGGAGGCTTTCCACGTAGGTGCCGATGAACAGGGCGCGGGCGCCGCCCAGGCTCACCTTCCCCTTCACGACGTCCTTGCTGAGATCGGTGAAAGGGATCTTCATGGCGGCGAGGGCGCGGGCTAGGCCGCGCACTTCGGTGAGCGGGTCGGCCGGGTCGATGATTGCCAGCTCGCTCTTCTTCAGCGCCGCCTTCTTGCCGGGCTTCTTCTTGGCCGCCTTGGGCGCGGGCGCAGGCGCGATCGGGGGCGCGGCGGAGGCGGGTGAGCTGGTGGCGGGGGCCGCGGTGGCGGCTGGGGCGGGGGCCGCGCTGTCCGCGCCCGCAATACGGCCGTCCAGGGCCACGGCACCGAGGCCCAGCAACGCTGCCAGCGCGCCCGCGACGGGGGCGGCACCCGGCCGAAGCTGCATCTATAGTAAAGATACCTGTCCTGGTGTTTGCTGCAAGAAAGGACCGCGGGGGCCCGCGCCGGAGCAGGTCGCGGGAGGCGGGAAGGGCAGGGCCGCGGCCGCGAGAGCGGGAGCCCGGGAGCCGAGCCTACCCGCCGACGCAGACGCCGTTGTCGCAGAAGAGCAGCGGGTCACCGCAGTCCGGGTCGTCGATGCACTCGACGCAGCCCATCCCTTGCTCGCAGAAGGGCGTCGCGGCAGGGCAATCGTCGTTCGAGCGGCAGACCTCGCAGTGGAGCTCCACGCAGAACGGCGCGGCTGCCCCGCAGTCGGGATCGATCGTGCATTCGCGGCACTCGCCGCCCACGCAGATCGGGTCGGTGGCGGGGCAATCGGCGTTGGTCGCGCATTCGCGGCAGCGGAAGTCGCTCGTGTCGCAGGTGGGCGCGGTCGCCGGGCAATCGGCGTTCGTCGCGCACTCGCCGCAGAAGCCGAACTGCGTGATGCACACGAGGCCGTCGCAGTCCGCGTTGGACGTGCATCCCGGCACGCACTCGCGCTGGCGCGGGTCGCAGACCGGGGCGCTGGTGCCGCAGTCGAGGTTCGACAGGCAGGCGACGCACTCGCTTTCCGTCGGGTCGCAGAGCGGCGCTCCGGCGCCGCAGTCGGCGTTGGTGGCGCACTCCACGCAGTTGCCGGCGTCGCAGATCGGTTGGCCTGTGTCGCAGTCGGCGTTCTCGATGCACTCCACGCAGACGCCCACCGTCGTGTTGCAGATCGGCGGGCCGTTGACACAGTCGGCGTTGCCCGTGCACCCGGTCGTGCACTGGCCGGTGAAAGGATTGCAAACGGGGGCGGTGGCCGCGCAGTCGGCGGCGCCGGTACACTCCACGCAGCGGCCGGCGTCGCTGCACACGCCGCCGCCGCAGTCGGCGTTCGCCGTGCACTCCGGCTTGCAGCGATTGTCGACGCAGGCGCTGCGGCCGGCGCAGTCGGCGCCCGTCTCGCAGGCCACGCACCGCCCGCGATCGACGCTGCAGACGTTGAGGCCCGTCTCGGTGCAGTCGGTGGAGTTGTCGCACGGGCCGCCGATGCCGCTGCCCGTGCAATGACACCCGCGTCCGGCAAGCACGCCGAGCGCCACCGCCGCGATCCACGCGCAGGCCGCCGCGCGTGTGGTCCAGCCGAATCCCTTCATGGTTCTCTCCTTGGCGGCTCAGCCGCCGCAGGTGAAGTCAGGCGCGCACAGCAGATCGCCGCCGCACTGCGCGTTCAGGTAGCATTCGACGCAAGAGTGATCGGTCGGGTAGCAGAACTCGCCACCGCAGTCCGCGTCCGACAGGCAGTCCACGCAGGTGAACGTGGCGGGGTCGCAGATCTGTCCCCCGCAGTCGCCGTCGACGAGGCATTCCACACAGGTGCCGCTGCCGGTGTCGCACACGGGCGAAGCGGGCGTTGCCACGCACATCGTGTCCGTCATGCAGCCCGCGCCGCACGTCATGGAGGGGCTGCACAGCAGGACGCCGCCGCAGTCGGGGTCGGTCAGGCAGTCGACGCACGCGCCGCTGCCGGTGTCGCACACCTGCCCGCCGAAGCAGTCGCCCATGTCGACGCACTCCACGCACGTGTTCGTCGTCGTGTCGCAGCGCGGGCCGCCGCCGCCGAAGCCGGCGCAGTCGCCGTCGCCGAGGCACTGCACGCAGGTGTCGGTGGCGGTGTCGCACACCGGCGTCAGGCTGGGGCCGCCCGGATTGCAGTCGGGGTCGCCCAGACAGCCGACGCACATGCCGGCCCCGGTATCGCACACCGGGAAGGCGGCGCTGTTGCAGTCCGCGTCGCTGGTGCAGACGCCCGGCACCATGCAGCTGCCGAAGGCGCCGCAGACCGCCGGCGCGCCGCCGCAGTCGGCGTCGGTGCGGCACTCGCGGCAATCGCCCTGGACGCAGAACGGCGACGCCACGCCGCAGTCGGAGTCGGCCAGGCAGGCCACGCACTCGGCGGTGCTGGTGTCGCACAGGGGCGTGGGCACCGCGCAGTTGGCGTTGCTGATGCACCCGGGAACGCATTCGAGGCCGGGGCTGCAGATGGGCTCCGCGACGCCGCAGTCGGCGTTCGACAGGCACTGCTCGCAATGGCTCGCGGGGCTGCAGAGCGGCGCGGTGGCCGGGCAGTCGGCGTCGGTGACGCAGTCCTGGCAGAAGCCGGTGGCCTCGTCGCACACCTGGCCGGGGCAGTCGGCGTCCGACAGACACTCCACGCAGTACATCCCGGTCGTGTTGCACAGCGGCGGCTGCCCGTTGTTGCCGCAGTCGCCGTCACTGGTGCAGCCGGCGACGCATTCGCGCGTGCCGGGGTGGCAGATCGGCGTCGCCGTGCCGCAGTCGGCGTTCGACAGACAGGCGACGCTGGTGTTCGTGGTGGTGTCGCATAGCGGCGCTCCGGCCGGGCAGTCCGCGTTCACGCCGCACTCCCCGCAGGTCCCGCCGGGAAGGCACATCTGGCCCGCGTCGCACTGCGCG
Organism: Myxococcota bacterium; assembly: GCA_036004705.1. Lineage (GTDB taxonomy): Bacteria > Myxococcota_A > Polyangia > DASYRF01 > DASYRF01 > DASYRF01. The sequence goes on along the minus strand of DASYRF010000066.1, from coordinate 9,288 downwards.
CCGGTCTCGCACTCGACGCACGTGCCGCCGGCGCTGCAGATGGGGCGCACGCCGCCGCAGTCGGCCGCCCCGGTGCAGCCAGAGGTGCACATGCGCGTCACGGGATCACAGGACGGGGTCGCCCCGGAGCAGTCGCCGTTGTCGACGCATCCGACACAGCCGCCGCTGGACGTGTCGCAGACGGGCCGGGCTCCACCGCAATCGGCGTTGTTGCTGCAGGGGCCGCGGCAAGTCAGCGACTCCGGGTCGCACGTCGGGGTTGGGTCGCTGCAGTCGGCGTCGGTGACGCAACCGACGCACGTCATCGTGGCCTCGTCGCAGATGGGGAAGTCGGGGTCGTCGCATTCGGTGCTGTTGGCGCAGGGGCCTCCCTGACTGCGGTGGCAGTGGCAGCCACCGCATAGGACGACGGCTGCGACGACCGCAGCGCCGGCGATGCTGAGAGTGCGCATGGGCCTCCTGGGTTCGGTTCCAGGGCCAGGATCGCAAGCGGCGTGCCGGCCGGGGCAGCGCGCGCGGGCAGCGGAGCAACGTGCCGCGGTGTACGCTGGCGGGACAGCGCGGCGCGTCAGGCGGCATCCGTTAGCCGCAGCGCGGTCACCGAGCCATCACCGGCGCGCGCGGCCGACGTGATGGCCCGCCGGCGAAGTCACCAGGCTTCCACGCTCAGCGTTCCGCCTTCGTCGGCGCACAGCGCCGCGGCGAGCATCTCGCCGAGGGCCGCGTTGTTCTCGGCGTCGACGCGGATCACGCCGTCCTTGTCGACTTCGCCGGTGGCGAGGTCGACGCCCATGAACCAGCGCGCGAGGTCGGCGCGTACCCGAAACGTTCCGCTCTCGCCGGCGTCGAGTGCCAGCCCCTCGACGAGGCGGATGTCGGGCTCGCAGGGGTCGGCGGCGGCGTAGTCGAACGGCACGGCGCCCGCGGCCCCGCGCACGTGCACGGCGTAGGGAACAGTGTCGCTCGGAGCGAGCCGCAGACCCACGCGGCTGTAGAGCGCGGGAGGCGCGCCGTCGATCGCGCGCCCCGCCGCGGGCGCGTCGAAGAGGTCGACCGCGAAGGCTTCGTCTTCGGTGACGTCGTCGCCGTCGCCGCCGATGGTGGTGCGCGCGACGCTCAGAACGGCTTCGTCGATGCGCACGTCGCCCGGCAGATAAGCCGGGTCACCTCCCGCGAGCGCGTCGCCGCCGACCGTCGTCTCGAAACGCAGCGTCAGCTCCACGCCCGGCGTCATGGGCTGGGGACAGCCGGCGCCGGCGAGCGCGGCCAGCGCGGCGGTGACCGTTGAAGCGGCCACGGTCGCCGCTCTCGCCAAGAATCCGCCGCGTTGGTGCATGCGCTCCATGATACGCCGCGCGCGCTGCTCAGGCGAGGGCGCGCACGCCGAGGCAAGCTGCACGTTCCGCGCCAGCGCGGCTAGGTTTCGCGCATTCGCCTCGGCGCGCGCCAGCTACCTCACCGGCACCACCAGCGCCGTGGACGGCGGGATGGTCCGTGGCCTCCTGTGAGTCACGGCGCGATCGCCTTGCCGGCATCGGGCACCTCGACCGTGACGTCGCCCGTGACGGGGATCTGGCAGGACAGGCGCAGCTTGTTGATCCAGTAGACGTTGCCGAGGTGCTGGCGCTCCACGGAAGAGAACGGCGGCAGGTTTTCCGCGCCGGCGACGATCTTCACGCGGCACAGGCCGCACGTTCCCTTGGCCACACAGGCGGTCGGGATGGGGATTCCGGCGCCGCGCCCGGCGTGGAACACGGTCGTGCCCGCGGCGACCTCGATGTGCGTCCCCCAGGGGAGGATCGTGACGACCGGCACGCTTCGACGCTAACAGAGGCGGCGCGACGCCGCCATTTCCGTGGGAAGGCCAGCGCGATCGTCAAGCGAACGCGAAGGCGGCCTTGACCACACCCGCGCCGCGCTTGTCGTAGAGCGACAGGAACGCCTCGCGGTAGCTCTCCAGGGCGAAGCGGTGCGTGAGCAGACCGCTCAGGTCGAGCCCGCGCTGCACCAGCTCGAAGTAGACCTCCATCGCGTGCAGGCGCCGCCCTTCGAAGTCTTCCACCGCGAAGGCGTTGGAGCCGACGATCGACAGCTCCTTGAAGTAGCACGGCGTCCACTCGAAGCGGCGCGGGGCTTCGACGCCGCTGAGGACGATCTTGGCGCGCGCCGAGGCCACGCGCATCGCCGCCTCCACTGTGCCGGGCGAGCCGACGGTGTCGTAGACGATGCCGGCGCCGCGCACCACCCAGGGGAGCCCGCGCCACGGGCGCAGCAGCTTGGCGCCGGCGAGGCGGGCGACGGCCTCGATGAGCGCGGCGGGGTCGGCGGAGAGGACTTCGGCGGCGCCGAGGGCGCGCGCGCGCGCCGCCTGGTGCTGGTGGCGGGCGACGGCCCAGACCGGCACGCCGGGGTGAAGCGCGCGCAGCAGCGCAACGGTCATCAGGCCGAGCGTGCCGCAGCCGTACACGAGGGCCGGCTCGCCGTCGCGCGGCGGATGGCGCAGCACGCCGTGCAGCTGTACCGAGAAGGGGTCGGCGAGCACGGCCTGCGCGTCGGTGACGCCGTCGGGGACGGGGAGGCATTGCGATTCGTGCGCCGGCCAGAGCGGGGCGAAGGCGCCGCCCACGGCGGCGCAGTTGCCGGCGTGGATGCCGGGCGGGAGGCGCCCCTCGGTGAACCGTTCGCAGAGCTGGTAGTCGCCGGCGGCGCAGTGCGGGCAGGGAGCGGCGGCGAAGCCGCGCGGGGCGCAGCTCAGCCACGGGTTGAGCACGACGCGCTGCCCGGCGGCGAGGCGACTTACGCCGGCGCCGACGCGCTCCACGACACCGGTCGATTCGTGGCCGAGGATGTGCGGAAAGGAGATGACGGCGGTAAGCGGGTTGTCGGTGTCGCCGCGCAAGAAGGCCTGCTTGGCGTCGCTCCCGCAGATGCCGGTGAGGCGCGTACGCACGACGACCCAGTCGTCGGCGGGGAGGACCGGCTCCGGCACGTCCTCCAGGCGGAAGCTCGACCAGGGGCCGAAGTAGCCGGCGGGCGTCAGGGCGCCGAGGATCTTGCTGGCGGCCAGGCGCGGCAGGCTGTAGCGGAACAGGAGGGCGTCCATCGGGACCAGAGACTAGCCGGCACTTGCGCTAGAGTGAAGGCGTGAGCGAGACGCCCCTTCCGAGCAACGACACGGCGGCGGCGGCGGCCGGCGGCCCGGCCGCGGCGGCGCCCCCGGGGATGCCGCGCCGGCTCGTCATCGCCTATCACGAGGAGCGCTCGGAGCTGGCCGAGCTGCTGGACGGTGGCGAGGTGACGGTTGGGCGCTCGCGCGAGGCGCGGCTGACGCTGGCGAGCGAGGAGGTGTCGCGGCTTCATGCGCGGCTGCGGCGGCGGGGAGAGGTCGTGACGGTCGAGGACCTGGGCAGCCGCAACGGGACGTTCGTCGACGGGGCGCGCGTCGAGGGCGAGACGGTCGTGGGGCCGGGGCAGGCGGTGACGGTGGGGCCGGCGACGCTGGTGCTGGCGACGATGGGGCGCGCGGGGGGCGCGGCGCTGGAAGGGTTCGACGCGCTCCTGGGGGCCATCGCGGCGGAATGCGTGCGGGCGCGCGCGACCGGGCGGCGCGCCGCGCTGATACTGCTGCGCATTGACGGTCGGCCCGACGCGGTGGGCGGGGCGCAGGCGGTGGCGCTGGCGCGGCTGCGGGCGTTCGACCGCGCTGCGGCGTACGGGCCCTACGAGCTGTGCGTGCTGCGGCCGGAGGACGCGTCGGCCGACGCGGCGCGCGCGGCGGAAGGGCTGCTGGCGGCTGTCGCGGCGGTGGAGGGCGCGCGGGGCGTGGCGGGCATCGCCGCCTATCCGGAGGACGCGACCGACCCCGACCGGCTCCTGGGGCTGGCACGCGAGGCAATGCGCGCGGCGGCGCGCGAAGGGCCGGCGATCGTGCGCGCGGGCACGAGGGAGGCGGCGACGAGATCGGCATCGGCGTCGGGGTCGGGGTCGGCGTCGGCGTCGGCGTCGGGCTCGGAGTCGGGATCGGTGTCGGGCTCGGTGTCGGGGTCGGCGTCGGCGTCGGGCTCGGAGTCGGGATCGGTGTCGGGCTCGGTGTCGGCGTCGGGGTCGGCGTCGAGGTCGGGGTCGGTGTCGGCGTCCGCGTCGGTTACGGGGTCGTCGGCGATTGGCGCGGTGGGGCGCGGGATGCGGGCGGCGGCGCGCGCGGCGCCCGCGGATCCCGAGCCCATCGCCGCGGACTCGCGGACGCGCCAGACACTGGCGCTGTGCGGGCGCGTGGCGCCGACGCCGCTCACGGTGCTCTTGCTCGGAGAGACGGGGGTCGGCAAGGAGGTCGTCGCCCGTCAGATTCACCGCCTGAGCCGCCGCGCCGCCGGGCCTTTCGTGGCGGTGAACTGTGCGGCGTTGCCGGAGTCGCTGCTGGAGAGCGAGCTTTTCGGGCACGAGCGCGGCGCGTTCACCGGGGCGGTGCGGCGCAAAGAGGGCTACTTCGAGCGCGCCGTCGGTGGAACGCTGCTGCTCGACGAGATCGGCGACCTCGGCCCCGACCTGCAGGCGAAGCTGCTGCGCGCGATCGAGCGCAAGACGATCGTCCGCGTTGGCGGCGGTGAGGAGATCGACGTGGACGTGCGGCTCGTCGCCGCCACGCACCACGATCTCGACGCAGCGGTGCGCGCCGGCACCTTCCGCGCGGACCTTTGGTACCGGCTGTCGGTGTTCGTGCTGGCCATCCCGCCGCTGCGCGAACGGCCCGCCGACGTCGAGCCATTGGCGCGGTTGTTTCTCGCCGAGATGGCCGCCGAGATGGGCGGGCGCGCCGAGCTGAGCGCCCCGGCGCTGGCGGCGCTGCGCGCGCACGACTGGCCAGGCAACGTTCGCGAGCTGCGCAACGTGATGGAGCGCGCGCTGGTGCTGGCCGGCGGCGGCGTCATCGGCGTGGAGCACCTGCCAGGCTGGGCCGCCGACGCCGTGGGCGCGCTGCCGGCGGGGGCGGCCGGTGGCGTTGGCTCAGGCGCGGTGCCCGAGCCGGCCAACCGCATCGAGGCCATGGAGCGCGCCGCCATCGTGGAAGCGCTGGCGGCGTGCGGCGGCAACCAGACGCGCGCCGCGCAGCTGCTCGGGCTGACGCGCCGGGCACTCATCTACCGCATGGAAAAGCACGGGCTGAAGGCGCGGCCGGCGGGCGACCCTCCGGACGAGGCTCAGGGCTGAGGCGTGTAGATCTCGGCGTAGGGCGGCGCGGCGGCGCCGCCGGCCAGCAGCACCGTGCCGTCGCAGAGCACCACCGCCACGTGGCCGGCGCGTGCCGCGCGCAGGTCGGCCGTCACGACGAACGTCCGGTCGGCCGGATCGTAGATTTCGGCGGAAGCGAGGGGCTCGCCGTCGCGGCCGCGGCCGCCGGCGACCAGCACGCGCCCGTCGGGGAGGCGGGTCGCGGTGTGGCCCTCGCGCGCCGTGAGCATCGGCTCGGCGGTGGCGGCGATGTCGCGGCTGGTGGGGTCGAACAGCTCGGCGGAGTCGAGCGGGAAGCCGTCGAGCCCGACGCCGCCCGCCACCAGGATGGAGAAGTCGTCGAGAACGGTGGCGGTGTGGCCGGCGCGGTTGTCCGCCAGCACCGCCGTCCCCGACGGACTGAAGGTCTCGTCGACGGGACTGTAGACTTCGATGGTGGCGACGGCGGCGCCGGCGGGGCAGCGCGGCGCCAGGTCCCCAGCGCAGCCGCCGATGACGAACACCGCGTTGGGAAGGACGGCGGTGGCGGTGTGGCCCCAGCGCGGCGTCGCGAGCGATCCCACCGGGACGAACTCGCCGGGTCCAGGCAGGCATTGGTTCGGGTCGGCCGCCGGATCGCAGACTTCGGCCGAGGCGAGCGGAGTGGCGCCGTCGTGGCCGCCGGCCACGAGCAGGCGTCCGTCAGGGAGCGCGGTGAGCGTGAAGTAGGTGCGTGGCGTACCGAGCGTGCGCTCTCGCGCCGTGACGGCGCCGTCGGCGCGGACGAAGACGGCATCGTCGAGCGCGCCGGTGCCGGCGGCGCCGCCGGCGACGAGCCAGCCGCCCCGCAGCGGCGCGAGCGCCGCGCCGGCGCGCGCGAGGCCCGTGACGGTACGCGCGGCGAGCGCGCCGCTGGCGTGGTCGTACTCCAGGGCGTCGGCGAGCGGCTCGGCGCCGGGGACGGCGCCGCCGCCGAGGAGCACGCGTGCGTGGTCGAGCACGATCGCGAGGCCGCCCTGACCCTCCAGCAGAGCTGGCGGCGTGCCGGCAGGGGGCGCCGCGACGGCGGCGAAGCGGCGCGCGGCGGCGAAATACATCGGCAGAGGATCCGCGGGTACGGCACCGTGCGCGAAGTCCGCGGGGCAGGTGCGGCCGATGGAGCGCACCGAATCACCGCCGGGGAGCTCGTTGACGCCGGTGAGGACGAGCGACAGGTCTTCTCGATACGGAACGGGGTCGAGCGTCAAGCGCGCAGCGGTGGCGGAGAAGCGACGCGAGGCGATGGTCTCACCGCCCGCGCCGACCTCGGCGCTGAGGACGAGCGCGTCGATGGCGGACAGGGGATCGTCGAGCGCATCGTCCGGAAGGCGTAGTGCGATGCGCACGTGGTCGCCACAGCCGGTCGCCGGCGCGGCAAGCCCGACGCAAACGACGAGCACGGCGAGGGCGGCGCGTGCAGGGGCGCCCGCGGCGGCCGGCCCCGCGGCGCGTGGCGGGGCGCCCACCACGGCCGGCGGGGCGGCGCGGCGTAGGGCGCGGAGCGCGTCGCTGGCCAGCAGGCCGCGCATCAGTTGCCCCTCGGGATCCGCAGCGTGGCGTGGAATCCATCGACGCCCGGTCCGCGCAGCCCGAAGAAGAGGCCCACGGTGAGGCCGCTCGCCACGACGGCCGCGCCGGCGACAATCCAGGGCACGTATCGCCAGCGCGACGCGGGACGCGCCGCGGAAGGCGCGGTGAGCGGGCCGCCGGCCGTCGCCGCGAGGAGCGGCGCGAGAGCGGCGCCGAGCGCGGCCGACAGGTCGTCGGCGCGCGTGCCCGCGTCGAGCGTCACGCGCGCCTCGGTGAGGACCGCGTCGCCGGGCGAGCGCACCGCGACGACGCGCAGCACCAGGCCGCCCCGCGGCGCGCCGAGGGTCTCCACCGCCACCACGAGCGCGGCACCGCGCGCCGTGGCGTAGCGGCCGAGGTCGCCAGGTGTGGCCGACGCGAGCGCGGGCGGGAAGGGCTCGGGGCGCGCTTCGAGCGCGAGCTTCGGCGCGGCGAGGGCGACGCGCGCAACCCACGGCGCGCAGCCGGGTGACTCGACGCGCACGAGGTGCGTTCCGGCCGGGAGCCCCTCGACGCGCGCCGGCAACGGTCCCGCGTCGTCGCCGTCGACGAAGGCGCGCCCGCCTGCGGGGCCGGCCACCTCCAGCGCCGCGCGTGCGCCCTCCGTCGCCTCCTTCATGGCGCGCGTGTATTGCTCGCGGGCGGCCGGCGGGAAGCGTGCAGGGTCCAGCGCGCGGCCCGGCGCGTAGAGCGCGGCGGCGCGGAAGTCGTCCCAGGCGCGTTCCGGCTTGCCCAACTGGTAGAGCGCCATCGCGCGGAACAAGAAAATGTCGGCGAGCTCGCCGGCGGTGAGGCCGCGAGCGCCCGTGGCGACGGCCCCGGCGGCGGCCTCGTCGAGGCGAGTCACCGCGTCGGCGAAGTGTAGCGCGTCGTACGCGGCGATGCCGGCGGCGAGAGCCGCGGGCGCGTCGCCGGGGAGAGCCGCGCCCGCGGAGGCGGGGCCGGCGTGCACGAGCGCGCCGCGGTAGCCGGCGGCGCTCAGCAGCGACGACGTCGCCGGCCGGAGTGCGGCGACGGCTTCGGCGTCGAGCGGCGCGGCGCGATCGTCGAGCACCACGATGGCCGTGGGCGGTGCGGGCGCGGCGCCGGGCGCGGGCGTGCCGGCGGCGGCGGGGACTGCCCCGAGGACGGAGGCGACGGCCCACGCGGCGGCCGCGCCGAGCGCGCCCCGAAGTTTGCGGCGTGTGCTCACGCTGGTACCTTGATCATACGACATGAGTGTGATCGCCGCGCCAGAAGCGCCTGCCGCCGGGGAGCGCGCCCGCTTCGGGCGCTACGAGCTGCTCTCGGTGCTCGGGCGCGGCGGCATGGGCGAAGTGATGCGCGCGCGGGTCGTCGGGCTTGCCGGCGTCGAGCGCGAGGTGGCGCTCAAGCGCGTGCGTCCCGACCTGACGACGGACGCGCGCTTCGCCGCGCGCCTCGTGGAAGAGGCGCGCCTGGCGGCGCGGCTCACCCACCCGAACCTCGTCACGCTCCTCGAGTTCGGCCGCGAAGGCGACGAGTACTTCCTGGCGCTGGAGCTGGTGGAAGGGGCGGACCTGCGCAGCGCCGTGGCGATGGGCGGCCCGGTGCCGTCCGCCGTGGTCGCCTACGTCGGGCGCGAGGTGGCGCGCGCATTGGCCTTCCTGCACCGCGGCGCCGGGCAGCGCGCGCCCATCGTGCACGGCGACGTGAAGCCGGCGAACGTGCTGGTGGGCCTCGGCGGCGTGGTGAAGCTGGCCGATCTGGGCGTTGCGCGTGCGGCCGAGCTCGTGGACGGCGCCGGCGGATCGGGCGCGGGGTCGACGGCGGCGTTCCTGCCGCCGTGGCGCGCGGGCGGCGAGGCCTCCGCGCCGTCGCCGCGCGACGACCGCTACGCGCTGGGCTTGACGATGCTCGACGCTGCCACAGGCGCGCAGCCGCGCGGCGACGCGGTACGGCCCGAGGTGGCGAAGCTGCCGGCGCCGCTCGGGGTAGTGGTGGCGCGCCTGCTCGCGCTGCCCGGAGCGGGTACAGAGCCGGCGACCGGCGAGGCGCTCGTCGAGGCCATCGACGCGGCGGTGCACGCGCTCGGCGCTGCCGCGGGCGAGCATGCCGAGGCGGCCACCGCGCGCTGGCTGGACGCGCTCGTCGCCGCGCCGGGAGTGGTTCACGCGCGCGGGACGCCGGTGGCGCACACGCCCAGCGTTCCCACGCTGGCCGAACGGCGATCCGGCGGCGTGTCGACGGCCCTCTCCGCGCTCCAGACCGCCGTGCCGTCTGCACCGGCCCCACCAACGGCCGCGCCGCCCTCGCAGGCGCCGCCCGCCGTGGCCGCGCCCGCCCCCGAGACGGCACGCCGCCCCGCCGCGCGTGTTGTCGCGCGCGTCTTCGCCGTTGGCGTGGCCCTCGGCGTGATTGCGCTCGCCGCTTACGCAGTTGAGACCCGGTTGCGACCGTCGACGGGGTCGCCTGTGACCCTTTCGGCGTCGGCCTCGGCGTCGGCGTCGGCTG